>JBCCTV010000019.1:0-24038 GCA_039197915.1 Pseudomonadota bacterium
CAGCGGCGCGCCGTCGGCATAAGCGAACCCCTGCTCGAGCATCGCCCGGGCCCCGTGACCCACAAAGCCACGCACAACCTCAAGCGGGACAGGCTTGCGCCAGGCCTTTACGAGCACGTGGTTTGTCGCCCTCCAAAGGTCCTCAGCGGTGTCGATGAACGTGCCGTCGAGATCATAGATGATGATGGAACCGCTTAAAGATCCCCGCGTCGCGCTTCGGCTGTCACCGCTCTGCATCGTCATAATCGTTTGTGCTCCCACGCTTGAGGGCCTTGTCGGCGCGATTAACGCCTAAAACGAGGCTTACAGCGCGCGCCAAGGTTTGCATTTCTAACGAGATTCCGTGTACCTCGCACCCAATATCATCAAACCACGAATTCAAAAGGCTCCCAATGAGCGAAAACGCCGACCCTGCGGAAATCAATCGTCCGATCGCCATTGTCATCCTCGCCGCCGGCCATGGCTCGCGTATGCAATCGTCAACGCCGAAAGTCCTGCACGAGATTGGCGGGCTGACAATGATCGGCCATGTGATCAAAACGGCGCAGGCGTTGTCGCCGGCGCATTGCATTTGCGTCGTTGGCGCAGGCGGGGAAGCGGTCAGCGAAGCCGCAACGCGTTACGCGCCAGAGATCACGATCGCCCGACAGGACCCGCCCCAAGGGACTGGCGACGCGGTCGCTTGCGCAATGCCAGCGCTCGAGAACTTTACCGGCGTTGTTGTAATTCTTTACGCAGACACGCCGCTTGTCACTGAAAGAACAATCAGCACACTTGCAAACGCATCAGCTAACGGCGTCGCGGTCCTTGGCTTTAAACCCGATGTCCCAGGGGCATACGGACGGTTAAAAACCGATCACACAGGCGCGCTCGCGGCCATTGTGGAAGCGAAGGATGCTACGCCCGAAGAATTAGAGATACCCATGTGCAACGCCGGGCTGATGGCCTTCGATGGGGAGTTTTTGCGGCAAGCCCTGCCCCAGCTCACCAATGACAACGCCAAGGGCGAATATTATCTAACCGATCTTGTCGCAATCGCCACTGCTGACGGGCGCTCTGCGACCATCATCGAAGCGCCGGCGACCGACGTGATTGGTGTTAACTCAAAACATGAACTCGCCGTCGCTGAAAGGCTGTTCCTGGCGCGCGCCAGAGAAAAAACCCAAGCCGCCGGCGCGCTTTTAATCGATCCTGATACGGTTTATTTCAGCTATGACACGATCATCGAACAGGACGTTCGCATTGAGCCGTCCGTATATTTTGGCCCCGGCGCCGCCGTGCGGGAAGGCGCGACCATTAAAGCGTTCTCACACATTGAAGGCGCGGACATCGGCCCCGGAGCCTCCATCGGCCCCTTTGCGCGCTTAAGACCCGAAACAACCATTGGCTCGGGGGCGAAAGTGGGAAACTTCGTCGAGATCAAAAAAACATCGCTCTCGGAGAATGCAAAAGTCAGTCATCTGACCTATTTGGGCGATGCTGACATTGGCGCATCGGCAAATATCGGCGCTGGCGTCATCACGTGTAATTATGACGGCTACGATAAACACAAAACGACCATTGGCGAAGCGGCCTTTGTCGGTTCAAACACTGCGCTTGTGGCCCCGGTTACCGTGGGTCGCGGCGCCTATGTGGGCTCAGGGTCCGTCATTACCAAGAACATCGATGACAACGCCCTCGCCGTTGGCCGGGGTCGACAAACCCAAATCGACAATTGGGCGATGAAGTTTCGACGCAGCAAAGGCGAAGCCGATTGAGCCCTCGCCTTACTGGCTAAGTCATTCATGTAAACGAAGTGGCGATCGACCTGAACAGCACGCGTTCTAAGCGCCACCTTCACAAAAACGTCGCTGTCTTAAAACTCACCACTCTGAATGCTGCTGCCAGTGCGTGGCCGCTACGCTTGCGACGCGCGGAACAGTATCGCGATTAAGTTCAAGCCCAGGCAGCGACCGCAGACGCCGCACGGGCAATATCGGCTTGTGTGTGAAAAATATGGGGACACAGACGAAAGGCGCCCGGATAGGGCGCGCCGGAAATCCGATAGTTTTGGTAAGCGTCCGCCTGGGCTGCGCGCGACTCACCCTTTGAGAGTTTTGTTATCACAACGCCGTGGCGATATCCGGGCTCGCTCGGCGTCACAAACTGGGCGCGCTCGTTACGCGCTTTTATTTCGTCGACCAAGAGTGTCGTAAACGCTGCAACCCGGGCTTCAACACGCTTGGGCCCGATTGCCAAATGCAGCGCTGCGGCCTCTCCAAGGGCTGCGACCGCGCCATCATCCCGTTGCCCCAATTGTTCAAAAGCGCGCGCCCCGACATCGCTTCGCGCCAAAGGATAACTGACGATCAGTGGGCTGAGGAGCGATTGACGATCGGCGCGGATGAACGCCATACCGGCCTCCCGCACGCCCGTCAGCCATTTTTGACCGCTCGTTGTTAGAAAATCGCAGCCGAGAGCCTTAACATCAACGGCCAGTGAGCCGACCGTCTGGGCGCCGTCAATGAGACTGAGGGCGCCGGCATCCGCAGCAAGCTTACAAATCTTAGCCGCGGGGAGTTTTGCGCCAGTATTGTTCGCCACATGACTAAAGGAAACGAGCTGGGTGCGATCCGTGATTGCCGCACGGAAAGGGGCGATCATATCTTCGTCACTCTCGGGAGACGCCGGCGTTTTCACGTCTTTTATGGTAAACCCATCGCGCTCGGCGCGCACCTGCCAGGAGAGTTTGTTTGAGCGGTGATTATTCCCCCAAAGAACAACCTCATCGCCTTTACTGAGCGCGAGGCCGCGCACAATTAGGTTGTTACCCTCGGAGGTATTCCGGGTAAGGGCTATTTCTTCAGGTGCTGCGTTAATGAGCGCAGCGAGACGCTCACGCGTTAACTCATGGCGGGCCGCATATTTCCCGCGGTTTTCAAAAGAGGGGTCAGCGTCGATATCGGCGGTCGCTGCATTCAACGCCTGGCGCGCCGCATTGCATGGCGGCGTCATGTTTGCCGCATTAAAATGTCCGATGCCGGAGGATTGATCATATTGCGCGCGCACGGCCTGCCAAAGCGCCTCCCCCTCAAGCGACGATAATCGTGCAACCTCTTCCGGAGCGGCCTTTCCCGCGCTCAAGCTCGCGTCGCCGGAGCTCGCGCTACTCACGCGCGCCGTCGTTGCGGCGCAGCCGGCGAGCGGCAAACCCAGCATAAACGAACGACGCGTTGACCGTCCGAAATAAAATTTTCCCATAGCCCGCTCCAAGCCCTTATGCGTTTAAGCACTTTTCAAAGAAAGGCGCTCTTTCACTTAAGCCTAGAACAGCGAGCGTTCGAATAGAACCGCCGCGGCGCTGTAGGGTTTTTGTTAGGTGCGCCTGAGACTGCCTTCGCCACGCTAGCCTGATCTATCGGCGCACTGGGTTTTGTTAGGTGCGCCTGCGACTGCCTTCGCTGCGCTAGCCTGATCTACCGGCGCACTGGGTCAGAAAACCTATGGATGGCTAGTGATGGGATTGGCGGGAATACAAATTAAGCTGAAACCCGTTTTCTGCCGCGCATGTTACGACGCCCGTAAAGCGAGGGCGGCATAAAGGCGAAAGGCGTAAGCTGCAAGGCGTTCTGTCACAACGCCTAGCGGGCGTCCGCGGTCAGTTGATCGACCGCTTCAAAAACGGGAAGCGCGCCGGCGGCGACCTTATCCCGCGTGGGCGCCGGCTGGCCTAACCGCGCGCGGTAGACCCAAATGTTAGTCAGCACTTTCTCAACGTAGTCGCGGCTTTCCGGATTGGGAATGCTCTCCACAAAGAGCAATGGATCATCGATCCCCATCTTACGGTCCCAACGGCGCATATTTCCTGGTCCGCCATTATAAGCGACAGCCATCTTGAAGAGGTTTCCCTTTGCATCGTTGGAAATGAGTTGGTTCACGTAGCGTTGGCCAATTTCCAAGTTAAGCGCCGGATCAAACAGACGATCGCGCCCGGACCGCCACTGCAAAGAGCGATCCTTCGCCACATAACTTGCCGTGCGCGGCATAATCTGCATCAGACCGCGGGCGCCAACCCGACTTTTCGCACTCTGACGAAATTTCGATTCCTGTCGCATCACCGCGTAAATAATGGCGCGATCGGTTTTGAAACCGCCCTTGGGCGAATAGTCGGGGACGGGAAAAAGACCGGAGGCGAATTTTTCTTGATCGCCAGCCATCGCAATTTCCATTTGCGACGCGGGCAGGTTGAGGCCCGAGGCGACAACCATGAGCGCTTCGGCTTCAACGTCTTCGATAGCGCCATTGGCCCACCGCATTTCGAGTTCAGCGTCTTCGATACGCCCGGCCTGGGATAAGGCGATGGCGCGGCGCACGCCGGGGTAGTCTTTCAGAAGCGCCGAAACCTGGCCGTCGCTTACAGAGGGCGTCGACCAGTCATAGTGAAACTCACGACCGAGCTGGGCGAGGCCCAACTGACCATAGAACGTAAACGGGTAAGTCGCCGCCAATTCCAAATGCGGGGCAACCGCTGCAGGTTCTTGGGCGGCAAGGGCGGTGCGCGCCGCCCAGAACGCAGCCGCTGACCGCAGATCATCGTCCTGATGCGGAACACGCGCCATAGCGGCGAAATGTTTGTGTGCGGAGACTGCATCATTCTCACGAAACGCGATTAAACCGGAAATCCAATGGGCGAGCACGGCGGTCTCCCCATTCTTTTTGGCGGCGTCGTTGGCGACGCGTTTGGCCGCCGCCACATAGCCTTGGTAGTACAGGCTGGCGGCCGCCCATGACCGCATCCGGTCATATTGGCGCTCGGTAATGACGCCGCGTTTGCGGTGTGCGGCAAGCTCGTTCAACGCTTGAGTTGCGCGTTCCTTGCGCGACAGATACCGCACGCGGCCTTCTATTTTGCGCACGCGCGGGCGGTTGACGCGCTTGTAGTCAGCCTCAAGCGCTGGATGAAGAGTGTCGTTCTCGGCCGACCGCCATTGCCGTCTGGCGGGACGTACCGGCGATGAGGCGCCCTTTGGCCGTCTGCGAAGGGCTAGTCGATAAATCTCGCCGGCATTTGGATGATCAGCGTAATAGGCCATCCACTTTTTAAGTTCGCTGAATTTCGAGCGATAGGCCGTCGGGTGCATGTAGCGTTGGTGTAAAACGTAGCCGACCAGCACACGATCGCTGAGCTGATTAATTTTTGCATCTGCTTTCGCCCAGGCGCCGCGCTCCTGGAGGTCAAAGATCTCGGTGTAAAGCTCGGCATCTCGCTCGTTTAAAACGCGCTCGAAGTCTGCGGCGCTGGCCGGAGCCGCCCCCGAAACGATCGATGCAGCAAGTGCTGTTAGACCAATAACTGCGCTCTTTACGAGAAACCGCATAACCCCAATCACCCTTGATGACAGACTTTTAACATTACGCACAAGTAACTACGAAAACATCTCGCCGGATCAGAAAAGCCCGCCGGAAACCTTAACGATCGTGCAAAGAGTATTAAGACGCGGTTAACAATGCGTCCACCGCCTGTAGATCCGTCCAGGCGAGGCGTTTTTGCTCAGGGCGCCGCAACAGAAAAGCCGGGTGAAAAATTGGCATCGCCGGTATCGGTTCGCAGCCCTCTAGGGCGATGTCACGCCAGCGACCGCGCGTGCGCATTATCCCCGTGACGCCGAGCATTGCTTTCATGGGCGAAGCGCCCGCGAGAATGATGGCTTTCGGCTTCGAAATAATGATCAATCGCTCAACAAACGGGCGACAAATCGCAGTCTCAACGTCGGTTGGGCTGCGATTGCCGGGCGGCCGCCAGAAGACCACGTTTGAAATGAGCGTGTCGTTTTCGCGGGAACGGCCGATTGCGCCCAACATTTTGTCGAGCAAGGAGCCGGCGCGGCCGACGAAAGGCTTACCGATTCGGTCCTCATCGCGCCCTGGGGCCTCGCCGATGACGAGAAGGCCAGGATTTTCAACGCCGTCGGCGAACACGGTATTGCGGGCGCCTTTTTTCAGAGCGCAGCCCTCAAAAGCCAGAACCGCATCACGCAACGCCGCCAAAGTGTCGCAGGCCGAAGCCGCTTTTCGCGCGTCCTCGATCGCTTCATCGGCTGGCTGTACGGCGGCCATACCGCCATTTTGCGTTTGCTTTGGCCCGTCACTGTCGGCCCCTTGCGCCTTGGCGCGAAATGGGTTTTCGGGCGCTGGCGGCGGGCGGCGCTGCCCCCGGTCGCTCCCGGTCGATAAAGGAGACGGAAAAGGCGATGAATGAGACGCCGCAGGGTTTTGGGGCGTTTCATCAAGCGGCGCTTCATGAAGGTAATTGGTGGGATCCGCGGCCGTCGCCTCGTCGACGCCCATCTCCGCATACCATTGCAAGAGCGCGCGCGCGGCGATCCCGTCCTGCTCGGTCTCTGCACTCATGATTTTGCCATGGCTTTCTCAGAGTCGCTCATCTGCGCCATTCTTGCATGAGCCGAACTCCGATAGAGACCCGGTGGTATAGAAACGCAGGTTTCGCATTGCGGCGCCGAACCCCATGGCGATGGGCTTAAATTCTTGTATCAAAATCGCCATTTAACACTCAAAGAGACTTTGACCGGAGTAGGCCATGCCAACCGATACAGCAGCCATTGAACGCGAGTCGATGGAATTCGACGTTGTTATCGTCGGCGCCGGGCCGGCCGGCTTGTCTGCAGCAATCCGGCTGATGCAACGCGCGGAGGAAACGGGCGAGGAAATCACGGTCGTTGTTGTCGAGAAGGGCTCCGAGGTTGGGGCCCATATTCTCTCAGGCGCTGTCCTCGATCCCGTCGGCCTCAACGCCTTAATGCCCGACTGGAAAGAGCGCGGCGCGCCCCTTGATACGGAGGTGCGATCGGAAAGCTTCAAGATTTATGGACCAGCTGGCGCGATTTCCTTACCGACCTTCGCCCTGCCGAAATCCATGCAAAACCACGGCAACTACGTTGTTTCCATGGGCAATGTCTGCCGCTGGATGGCTGAACAGGCGGAGGGAATGGGCGTCGAGGTTTATCCCGGTATGGCCGCCTCGCAGTACCTGAAACGCGAAGACGGGTCGGTGAGCGGCGTTGTTGTCGGCGAGGTGGGTATCGGCAAAGACGGCGAGAAAAAGGACGGCTATGAGCCCGGTATGGAGCTCAATGGCAAGTATGTCCTGATCGCCGAGGGCGTGCGCGGCTCGCTCGCCAAACAGCTGATCAACGACTTCTCCCTAGATGACGGGAAGAGCCCTCAAAAATATGGGATCGGCATTAAAGAACTCTGGGAAATCGCGCCAGAAAAATCACGCCCTGGCCATGTTCAGCACACCTTCGGCTGGCCCCTCGATAACCAGACGGGCGGCGGATCGTTTCTGTACCACTACGATGACAACACGATCTCCCTCGGCTTCGTTGTCCATTTGAATTACAAAAACCCGCACCTTTACCCCTATGGCGAGTTCCAGAAGTTCAAAAACCATCCGGAGATCCGCGAGCTTCTAGAAGGCGGAAAACGCATCGCCTATGGCGCGCGCGCAATTACCGAAGGCGGTTTCCAAGCGGTGCCGAAGCTCGCCTTTCCAGGCGGCGCCCTGATCGGCTGCTCGGCGGGTTTCGTGAACGTCCCCCGCATCAAAGGCAACCACAACGCCATGCTGACGGGCATGATGGCCGGCGACGCCGCGTTCGACGCCATTAAAGAGGGCCGCGAAGGCGACGTTTTAGAGGCCTATGAGGCGGCCTACGAGGCTTCACCCGTTCGGGAGGAACTCTACAAAGTCCGAAATTTCAAACCGCTCTGGACCAATTACGGCACCATGTTTGGCGGCATGATGCTCGGCGGCATGGAAGTCTGGATGACGACCGTGCTTGGCGGATTTTCGTTTTTCGGAACCCTGCCGCACACGAAATCGGACGCGGAATCAACGGAATCAGCGACGAAACACAAACCCATTGAATATCCGAAACCGGACGGCGTCATCACCTTCGATCGGCTGACGAATGTGTCCTACTCGGCGACGAACCATGAGGAAGACCAACCGGCGCATTTAAAACTCAAAGACCCGACAATCCCCATTTCGGTCAATTTGCCGACCTATGCCGAGCCGGCTCAACGCTATTGCCCGGCGGGCGTCTACGAAGTCGTTGACGTCGAAGAGAAAGGCGGGGAAGCCGAAAATGTCAGCGGGCCAGTATTCCAGATCAACGCCCAGAACTGCGTCCACTGCAAAACCTGCGATATAAAAGATCCCTCTCAGAATATCGTTTGGGCGGTGCCGGAAGGCGGCGGCGGCCCAAATTATCCCAATATGTAGCGCGCCAAACCTTTAACGCCCGACGGCTATAGTGCGCTGCTTTTCTAGATTTGCCGAGCAGCTGTTTGGTTTCGTCGAGGCTTTGCATGGTCAAGCGCGCCGACGCCATGCTATCGGTTTGCGCGAGCGAAGGAGAATTCGGTTGCGCCTACTTAGAACGCTTTTGACGGCCGCTAGCGCCCTCATCGTCGTTTCCTGCGCGGTGGCGCCGGAGCCGGACAGCGCCGTCGGCGCGTTTTTATCGGCGCGGCTTGCAGCCAACGAAAATGCGCTCGAAGACGCAGCCGCCGCCTATGCTGAAACCCACTCGGAAGCGCCTGGCGAGCGCTCTATTTTGGGGCGCGCCTTTTTCTTCCAACTCGCATCCGGCAATGTGGCGAAGGCCAACGCCTTTGCCGAGCGCCTTGTTGCGTTTGAAAATGGCGACCCGGACGGCTTAGCGAACCTGACGCTCGCGGTCTTCGCCGCGGACGCCGGAGACTACGAAACCGCACGCTCGCGCATCGCCGCCATGAGCTCAAACGCAACGCTTAAACCAGCAGCGGCGTTGATCGACGTTTGGATCGAGGACGGTTTATCGGGCCCGCGCGCGGCGATTGAGAAACTTCGCAACCCACCGGAGGGCGTGTTCCGTGGGTTCAATCCTTTGCATAACGCATTTCTTGCAGAAAAAGCAGGCGATTTGGACGCCGCGCGCGCAGCCGCGCAAGTGGCGCTCCTTGGGTTTGCCGGCCCAGTTGGGCGTGAAGCCTATGGCGCAATTCTAGAACGGATTGGCGATAAAGAGGCGGCCACGGAGTATTACGGGCTATTACGGCGTGACGGCGGCGCGGGCCGACGCATCGCCGAAGCTGGCGGTGCGCGCATCGCGCGCGGCTCGGCGTCAGCCGCTTTCGCAAATGTCAGCCCGGAAGAAGGCATGGCGATCGCGCTATTTACATTCGCCGCCGCCGTCATTGACCAAACCGTCGATGAAAGGACGCGTGCGGAAGAAGCGGGGTACATCGTCGGCGCCCCGCGGTATAATATTCCTCTAGCGCTTTCGCAGCTTGCCCTCTTTCTCGATCCAAATCTGCAATATGCGCGCAGCCTGACCGGCCGCATTTATAATGTCTATGGAGACTACGCGAACGCCGAGGCGGCGCTTGGCGCCATTCCGCCGAGTTCGCCACTTTTTGAAGATGCGCGCATCGAAATCGCCCGCGGACAAGCGGCGCGCGAAGAAAACAACAGGGCAATTAGCACACTGAAGAACACAATTGCGCGCGATAAACGCGCAATCGATGCGCGCCTCACCTTAAGCAACCTCTATTCAATCGAAGATCGCCATGAGGACGCCGTCGCCGTGTTGGATGCGCTCGTGGCCGATTACGAAGCCGCACCCGAGCTTACGCCTGCCGAGGACGCGTGGCGGCTTTACATCGCCCGCGGCGGCTCACTATTGGAACTTGACCAGTGGACGCGCGCCGAAGCGGACTTGAAGCGCGCGGTTGAAATTGCGCCGGAGGAACCGGACGCTCTGAACTATCTCGGCTATAGCTGGGCGGAGCGCGGCGAGAATTTGACGGAAGCGTTTGAGCTTATTGAAAAGGCGGTCGCCCTTCGCCCGGACAGCGGCGCCATAATTGATAGTCTTGGCTGGGCCCATTATCAGCTTGGG
Source organism: Pseudomonadota bacterium (assembly GCA_039197915.1). Lineage (GTDB taxonomy): Bacteria > Pseudomonadota > Alphaproteobacteria > Caulobacterales > Parvularculaceae > JAJFFW01. The sequence continues at coordinate 9,945 of JBCCTV010000019.1, forward strand.
AACTATGACGAAGCGGTTGTCCACCTCGAAGACGCCGCCGCTAAAGAACCGGCAGACCCAACGATTACCGATCATTTGGGCGATGTTTACTGGAAGCTCGGCCGAAAAATTGAAGCGCGTTACCAATGGCGCCATGTGCTCGACCTTGATCCAGATGACGACCTCAAAGAAAGCGTCGAAGGGAAGCTTGCAAGTGGCCTTCCGCAGGCTGATAAAGACGCAAAATGAGCGCGGCTTCGCCCGGTGCGCTCACGGAAGTCGCGCCCGCAAAAATCAATCTCTATTTGCATGTGGGGGGCGTTCGGCAAGACGGGTTACACGCCCTCGAAAGCTTGATGGTGTTTACAGGCGACGGCGACCGGGTGGCCGTTGCGCCTGCGGATGATCTCTCGCTGACGATTATTGGCCCTGAAGCCGGCGCGCTCGCCCGAGACACTCTCAACGATAATTTGGTCCTGCGCGCGGCGCGTGCCCTGAAAACCCACGCCCGCGTGGAAAGCGGCGCCGCGATTACGCTCAATAAGCGTCTGCCGATCGCGGCGGGCGTTGGTGGCGGTTCAGCGGACGCGGCGGCGGCTTTACGGGCTCTGCAAAAGTTATGGGCGCTAAAGATCGACAAAACGGCATTGCGTTCGATCGCCTTTCGTCTCGGTGCGGACATACCAGCGTGCCTAGCCTGTGAACCGGTCCTTGTGAGCGGCGCCGGCGAGACCTTGCAGAAAGGCCCGACCTTGCCGCCGCTTTGGGCGTGCCTCGTCAACCCACGGGTTGCGACGCCAACAGGTCCGATATTTAGGGCCTATGACGCAGAAAACCCGACGCCGCCGGCGCCGTCAGCCGCGCCGATGGGCGGGGTCTCAATCGCTGCGTTGAAGAGCCTGTTTGACGCCTCACGCAATGATCTGGAACGCGCAGCCATTGACCGGGAGCCGATCGTCGCTGACGCCATCGCGCTTCTTTCAGGCGCACCTGGCGCCATTGGCGCGCGCATGTCCGGGAGCGGCGCCACCGCTTTCGCGCTCTTCAGCGACGCCATATCGGCAAACCGCACCGCGCGTCGCGCCCGCGCGAAGGGGTTGTGGGCCTTAGCCTCGCCCATCATCGCCCGCTTGCCTTATGACACTTGACCCATCACCCTCGCCCCGTGACTCTTGACCAAGGCGGTGAGAAAAGCGACGACAGTTAGGGCTTTTTGGGCAGGGTTGTATGGGTTTTCGAAAAGGGGCGCCGTGATCATTGAAGATCGGATAAAGCGTTGAGCGCCGTCGTACTTTCGGCATCGGGCATGATTGCGCTCTGCGTCGCCTTTATTGCGGCCCATCTCCTTGCGCGAACATCTTTCCTACCCGACCTGCCAAATGAACGCTCTAGCCATGCGCGACCGACGCCGCGGTCGGGCGGCATTGCGATCACGCTGGGGTTCTTGGCAGCTGTCGCCGTTGCTATCGCTGGCGACGCTTTGCCGAGCATCTCCCATGAAGGCGGCGCAGAGTTAAGTCTGACGCTTATGATTTTTGCGGCTTTCGCGAGCGTCGCCGCTGCAGTTGGCTTCATCGACGACCGTTTCGAGCTGGCGCCGTTGGTGAAACTCCTCTCACAGATCGTTTTAGCAATCGCATTCGTGGGGACCTTCGGCGGCCTGACGGGCGTTCCAGCCCCGGTGATCGGCAGTCTATCTCTACCCGGATGGCTTGGATCGATCATTAGTACATTTTGGATCGTCGCTTTTATTAATGGCTATAACTTCATGGACGGGGCGAACGGGATCGCCTCTAGCGCAGCGATTGTCGTGAGCGCCGCCCTCGCTGCTGCGGCGGCGGCAACGGGGAGCCCTGTTGTTGTCCTGTGCGCGCTTGCGACATCCTTCGCGTTGATCGGCTTCTTGCGTCTGAATTTTCCAGAAGGCCGTCTTTTCATGGGAGACAGCGGCAGCCACGCCGTTGGCTTTATCCTCGCAAGCTTGCCTCTGATTGCGACCCGAGACAGCGGTCTGACGCCCCTATTCGTACCGATCGCCATGGCGCCTTTTCTTGCCGACGTCGCTTTTACGCTCGTCCGACGCGGGCTTGCCCGCAAACCCCTGCTGCAAGCCCACCGCGACCACATTTACCAACTGATGTTAAAAAGCGGCGCAACCCATACACGCGTCACCGCCTGGTATGCGGCGGGTACAGCTTTTTGCACGGGCGTCGCCCTCGCCGTGGCGACTACACCGGCAAGTGTTCAGTGGTCGGCGGTTTTTGCCATTTATGGCGGGGCGCTCTTGGTTTTCGTATCTGTTATTCGGTCTACCGATGAAACAAGACTGGAACGTCAACCACGGCGGCGCCTAAAGGGCGTTCCAACAAGCGCTGAGTAAATTTCAAGGACTACACGACCAGAGAGCAACCGCGGTCAATTTAGCTATTGGCAAATGCGCTAACGCTTCGCTCCGGGTTCGAACGCTAAATGACACCCGCCAAGGAACGCCCAAATTCAACGGTTGCTAATATGTGCGCGCGATCGATTGCTCGGCGAGTTCAGCCAATGCGTCGCGGTAAACATTCGCTGGCGCCCGGCTCAAGTCTTCAAGCGCGCGCTGGGCGTAGCGACGGGCGCAACTGATCGTATCTGCAAGGGCGCCATTGTCGGAGATGATCCTGTGCGCCTGTTCAAAGTCGCCCGCGTCTTGGTCACCATCGGTGATAACGCGCTTCCAGAAAGAAAATTCCTCAGGGGTCGCCCGGTCGAGCGCGTAGACAATGGGGAGCGTCATCTTCCCTTCACGGAAATCATCGCCAACGCTTTTGCCGAGCGCCTCCTCAAAACCAGCGTAATCAAGGGCGTCGTCGACGAGCTGGAAAGCGATGCCAAGATTTCGTCCGTACCGACGCAAAGCGTCTTCCGCGTCCGCGTCCGCGTCAGCGATCGCCGCCCCGGAACGCGCCGCCGCCGCAAAAAGAGCCGCAGTCTTGGAATCAACCACGGCGAGATACATCTCGAACGTGGCGCTCAGATTCTTTTGGGTCGTGAGTTGCATCACTTCGCCTTCGGCGATCACGCCGGACGCGTGGGACAAGATCTGCAAAACATCAAGCGCGCCCGCCGACACCATCAACTCGAAGGCGCGCGAGAATATAAAATCGCCGACAAGAACGCTCTCTTTGTTTCCCCAGAGAACATTGGCGGTCGTCAGGCCACGGCGTAATTTTGAACCGTCAACAACATCGTCATGCAGAAGGGTCGCCGCGTGGATAAGTTCAACGGCGGCCGCCAGCTTTACGTGGGCGTCCCCGGCATAGCCGAACATCCGTGCTGCGGAGAGCGTTAGGATGGGGCGCAGGCGTTTGCCGCCCGACTGCAGAAGGTGCGAGGCAAGCTCGGGGATCATCGAGACTTGACTATCTAAATGGGCGATAATCGTCTCATCGACGCGCGCCATGTCTTCTTTCGTCAGATCACGGATTGCGGCGACAGCGTTGGCGAAACCCGCTGTCGATGTTTGCTTTCGGCTGCCTTGGCCAGCGGTCGCAAGACCCATATCCTCGCCTCTAAAATTGTTGCGTCCAACTTGCGACTTCGACTTTAGAGGGTCAAGGAGCGCATGTACGCGGCTGGTGGTCGATAACGACGCGGCGTTTATGCAGCTTACCACGCCTTTCGATTTCGCTTAGGTGGGAATGATGGGAAAGCTCCTCAAGCTCATTAAAGGTGTGTGGGACGGTTTGCCCTTCACGCCAAAGCCGAAGCGCGTGGTCTCGGTCATTGAGTTGTCAGGCGTGATCGGCGCAGACAGCGCGGTCGGACGTCGCAGTTTAAATCGGGCGCGGTGCGAGCGGGCCATCGAAGCAGCATTTAAGCCCTCCGGGCTTCAAGCGGTGTGCGTGATCGTCAATTCACCCGGCGGGTCGCCGGTGCAATCGCGCCTAATACTCGGCGCGATCAGGGACGCGGCTAGGAAGCATGAAACGCCGGTCTTCACTTTCATTGAGGATGTGGGCGCCTCTGGCGGGTATATCTTAGCGCTCGCCGGCGATGAGATATATGCCGATGAAAGCTCGATCGTTGGCTCCATTGGCGTGATATCTTCGGGCTTCGGCGCCCATGAGGCGTTGGCGAAGCTTGGCGTCGAGCGACGGGTGTACACCGCGGGCGAGAATAAGAGCCAACTTGATCCCTTTAAGCCAGAAGACCCGAAGGACGTTGCAAAGCTCGAAACCACCCTGAACGCGCTTCATGATCAGTTCATCGCCCTCGTTAAAGATCGGCGCGGCGACAAGCTCGCCGATGACCCCGAGATCTTCTCCGGGGCCTTTTGGCCTGGCCCGAAAGCCCAAGAGCTTGGATTGATCGACGGTGTGGCTCGGTTCGCCGAATTTTTACGCGATCGCTACGGCGAGGACGTCATAATTAAGAAGGCGCCGCTTGACCGCCCTGGCCCGCTTGGGCGTATTCTAGCGTCATCGCTGGTCGCGCTTGCGTCCTCGGAGCCATCCTCGCCGCATGCCGTGAATGGCGCAGAGGGAGCGTTGCTTGATCCGGCGGCGCTCTTGTCAGAGCTCGAGGTGAGAGCGCTTTGGGCTAAATTTGGACGCTAGGCGTCTGCTCGAGCTGCCGTTCGCGCGCGCGACCATTTGCAAGGGCGGTCAGACAGCGTTGACCACACAGATTGGTCGGCGCCTGAAAACGCGAAGGAAATCAAAATGGGCGCATTAACCAGCATTGCCGTTGGCGTCGCAGCAGTTGTTGGCGCCGTCGCCCTCGCCAGGGTTGCCGAAAAGCGCGTCAAAGCCTTCCAGGACGCTTTTCGGGACACAAAAAAAGACGACGACATTGTTGAACTCACCCAAGATCCGGTTTCCGGGGCGTACCGATTAGATCAGGAATAAACCCCGCCGCCGGCCAGACCTTTTCTTTGCTGCATTGCAAAAAACTTTTACGCGCGCGCCTGCTTTTAGACAATGTTTCAAGCCTCTCGTCTCGAGCCCTCGGCATGCGAATGATTTTCTGACTTGATACCTCTAGAAGTACTAAACCGACCGCACCGGCGACACTCACTGCAAGTTCATTTTGCCCCGCGCTTAAAATCTCCCTACCGTCCCATTCCCGGGCGGCGGCTCCGCCGTCTTTTTCGTCAGTGGTCTTATGGACGGCGTTGCGTTTCTCGATATCGAGGCTTCCGGTCTCAATGAAAAATCCTGGCCGGTGGAAATTGGCTGGGCGCTCCCCGACCAAGCGGAGACCTCCCTTATCGTCAAGCCGGATCCGGCCTGGCCTGATGCTGGCTGGGACCCATCGGCTGAAGAGCTCCATGGGTTGCATCGCGATACGCTTGATGCGGACGGCCTGCCGGCAAAGGTCGTCTGTGAACGCCTGAATAAAGCGCTGCGTGGACGGACCGTTTATTCAGATGCGATCGATTGGGACGGATTTTGGCTTTATCGGCTCTTTCAAGCGGGTCGTCAGCGTCCTGCCTTTTTGCTCGAAAGCTTCAACGCCATTATTGACGGCTTATCGCCAAGACGTCGGGACGCTGTTCTGATCGCCCATGACGCCCTAGCGCCAGGCGGCCACCGGGCGGCGACGGACGCAGCAAGGCTCCTTGGGCTCTATCGCATCGCGATTGCTTGAAGGCGGGCGCGCCTCGTTAAGCGCTTGATCCGGCTGGGAAAGAGCGCCGTAAATCAAACAGCACTTCGAAAAAATCGCCCTCAATAATGGCCAACTGGGCTGGCCAATGGGGCTGGCCGACCGGACCGGCCGATCGGTAAGGATTTGATGAGCGACGTTATCCACTTCCAAGCGACGAACACCGCCCTCGATGCGCCGGAGCGTTTTCGCGTTTCCTTGGGCGACGGCGATATCGCTGGCTGGCGGTGGCGCAATCCGGGCGCGGCGCCGCTCCTATTCTGTCACGCCAATGGCTTCTGCGCGAGCACCTATAAACAGGTGCTTCAACCCCTCGCGCGCCAGTTCGATATTTACGCAATTGACCTTCGCGGCCACGGGCGCACGACCCTTCCCGCGACCCCGACGCCAGACCATACCTGGCGCATTTTCGCCGCTGATATCGGCGCTTTCCTCGACACCGTCAGCGGCCAGGAGGAGATCGACGCCCTATGGACCCTTGCGGGCCATTCGCTTGGCGCCGCCTCCTCCATACTCGCCGCCGTCGGTCGAACCGATGTCAAACGTGTCATCGCTATTGAGCCCGTGGCCGTGCCGCCCGTCGCCGCGGCGATTTCTCATCTCCCGTTTTGGCATTCGCTTTCAATCCGCACCCCGATGGCGAAAGGCGCGTTCGCCCGGCGGTCCCATTGGTCCGATGCTGCGGCGACCCACGCGTCCTACGCCTCAAAGCCGATTTTTAAGCGCTGGGCGCCAGGCGTCTTATCGGACTACCTTGAAGACGGCTTACGCGCGGTCGAGGACGGTGTGACGCTTTCTTGCGCACCCGGTTGGGAAGCCGCGAACTTCGCGGCAAGAGACGCAGGCTTTTGGCGCGCGGTCCGCAGTCTGGACGCGCCTTTGTCGGTTCTAGGGGCCGCCCACAAATCCACGACCCTCTTCGCCGGCGGCAAAGACCGGATGAAAAGGGCCGGCGCTTACGTGACGCTGGCGCGTGACGTGACCCACCTGGCGCCCATGGAAAACCCGGCCCTCGCCGCGGACTTCATTGCGTCCTCCGTTTTACCCGGTTAAATCCGTCACCCTGGCGCGCAAATTCCGCATGTAAGCAGCCACGAGCGCTTCGGCCGTCAAAATTTACGGGTGCGCGAACGTCGCCGAAATGAGGTCTAAGCAATTTCTTTAGATTGCTTCACCAGGCTCGGGCCCCAGATCACATGACCACCCGACCAGCTGATTTGTAGAGGGCCGATTGACGGGACGAAGATTATTGTTATCCCTCAACGCTAGCCTTTAACGACGCGAGACGCCGCGTCAGCACCAATGCATTGGAGCGCCGCCATGAGCGAAAACGCCGCCACGCCGACGGTAACGGGAAATATGTTCCTGTTTAATAAGCCGGAATTGCTGAACAAAGAGCAGCACCAGCCCATTGGCATCACCGCCCCGGATAAGCCCTTTGGCTTTTGCGCCAATGTGCGGTTCGCACCCTTAACGGTGAGCGAAATCCCCCAGGCGATGCGCAACTTCCCCGTCGTCTTTACGAGCAAAGAAGGCGGCATGCCGATCGCGGTTCTCGGCCTTATCGATGAAGTCAATTTGTTCGTAGACGACAATGGCCAATGGGAAAGCGATATTTACGTGCCGGGATATATCCGTCGGTACCCTTTTGCGGTGGCGTCAGAAACCTCGGGCGATCGCCACGCGATTGTCATTGACGCCGGCTTCGAAGGCTTCGTGAACAATTCTGGTACGCCGTTGTTCAACGATGACGGCTCATTGAGCGCCCATTCCCAGCAGGCAGTTGAATTCTGCAAGGAATACGAAAATGACCGCTTACGGACAATTACTGCGTTTGAGAAAGTCGCCTCGCTGGATCTGATCCAGCCGCAGTCTGCTCAGTACACCCCGCAAGGCGAGAATGAACCAAAGCCGTTCGCGCAATATTTCGGGATTGACGACAAAAAACTCAAAGAGTTGAGCGACGCCGACTTTCTTGAGCTGCGTAAACTCGGCGTGTTGCCCTTCCTTTACGCCCAGATGATGTCGATGGCGAATTGGCGCTCTATACTTTCACGGCGCGCCCAGCGGTTTGGCCTCACTGAAGAAACCATTTTGAAACAAGCAAGCGCCGCCAATCTGAACTGACGCTCTCAAGCGATCACGAGGCCGCGATAAGCCCCTAAATGGGGCCGCGTAACGCGGGCGTGAATTGGCGAAGTGAGCGCTATTCCGTAGAGAGAACGCCATGTTGAAACATGTTGTTCTGTCATTACTGCTGCTTGCCGGCTTTACCGCGCCGTCATTTGCATCAAATGCGGCCTCAACGCCGATGGTCGCTGGCGCACTTGATCCCGATCAGGGGGATGGCGCTAGCGCAAGCGGGAACCCTGGCTTCAGCGCCGCGGTCGTGACAGACAACGCCCGCTCACAGCTTGTCGCCGAACAAGACGGGATCGCGCCCGGCCAATCGGTTTGGCTAGTATTCGCCCAGGAACTCAATCAGGGCTGGCACGTCTATTGGCGCAATCCGGGTGCGAGCGGCTTGCCGCTGGAGCTCTCTTGGCGTTTGCCCGAGGGCTTTCAAGCGGGCGACATCGTTTACCCGACGCCTGAGCGAATTTACGTGGGCGACCTCGCGAATTTTGGCCACCATGGCGAGCCCGCCTTCCTCGTCGAAATAACAGCGCCCACCGACGCTGTCCCAGGCGAGACCGTGGAGGTTAGCGCCGACGCGATTTGGCTCATTTGCGCAGACATCTGCGTGCCCGAGGAAGGCGCGTTCACGCTCAGCCTACCAGTGAAGACCGCGGCTTCGGTAAACCCGGCTGCGCGCGAAATTTTCGCGGACGCCCGCGCAAACACACCCAAAACCGTTGCTTTAAAAGCTTCGTTTGATATTCGCGACGACCGGATCAATCTCCTTTTCGAAGACATCCCGGCGCTTGTTGAACCGGTTTTCTTCCCCGACGGCGACGCGATTTTTAACCCAAGCGCTGACCAGCAACCACGGCTCGAGGACGACACTCTTAAAGTGACGTTGCGCCCCGGCTGGAATTTTGACGCCGACCAGGTCTCCGCCATCACTGGGGTGATCGCGGATGCGATCACGGGCGTCAGCTACGAGGTCGACGCGCGCCCCAGCGCTCGCCCGTTAGTATTTGATGACCCCGCTCCTAATGCAGCCGCAATTAACGCAGCCGCCCCATCGAGCCCCCTAAACGCCGGCGGCGTCGCATTCCTGTTTTTCGCCGCTTTCCTGGGCGGCGCGCTCCTCAATTTGATGCCGTGCGTTTTCCCGATCATCTTCATCAAAGCCTCATCACTGGTCAAAAGCGCCCATGACGGCGGGGCGGCGGCGCGGCGCCACGGGGTGATCTACACGCTTGGTGTCATCGCAACTTTCACAGCGCTCGGCGGCGCCTTACTGGTGTTGCGGGCGGGCGGCGAAAATCTGGGCTGGGGCTTTCACTTACAGTCGCCCGTTGTGGTCGCGATCTCATCCTTTGTTTTGTTCGCGGTCGGGCTAAACCTCGCAGGCGTTTTCGACATTGGCGAGAGCCTGCAGGGGGCGGGCTCTGGCCTTGCCGGCCAGCCAGGCGATCTCGGCGCTTTTTTTACCGGCGCCCTCGCCGTCGCCGTAGCGGCGCCTTGCATTGGTCCGTTCTTAAGCGCGCCCATGGCCGCCGCCGTCCTACTCCCACCGCTAGCGGGGCTATCCATATTTATATTGATGGCGCTCGGCCTTGCCGCGCCCTATCTGGCGATTTCGTTTTCACCGGCGCTCGGACAACTATTGCCGAAGCCTGGCCCGTGGATGGGCGTCTTTAAACAGGCGCTTTCCTTCCCGGTCTTTGCCGCGGCTGCCTATTTCCTTTGGGTCCTCGCCCAGCAAACCGGCGGCGCCGGGCTCGCGGCAGCGCTCTTCGGCGCCATCCTCATTGCGCTCGCCGCGTGGGCCTTTGAACGCAGCAAAGGCCTCGCAAAATTCCGATTGCCGGTGCGCGCCGTCGCGCTGATTGCCTTGATTGCAGCGATCGCCCCGGCGACACAGCTTCAACCGATTGCGCGCGCGAGCGTATCCTCGAACCATGGCGCCCTTGCAGCCATGCCCTATGACGCCTCAGCGATCGCGGATTTGCGCGCCGAAGGCCGCGGCGTCTTTGTTGATTTCACGGCAGCCTGGTGCGTGACCTGCCAATTCAATAAAGCGACCGTCTTCTCAAGAGCGTCAGTCGCCCAAGCTTTTGACCGCTCAGATGTCGCGGTTATGGTCGCCGACTGGACATCGCGCGATCCTGAAATCACCGACGCGCTCGCCTCATTCGGCGCGAACGGCGTTCCCTTGTATGTCTTTTACCCGCCCGCCGGTGATCCGAAGACACTGCCCCTGCCGTTGAGCGCGTCTACGGTGATCTCAACAATCAGTTCAGTTGAGACTGCGTCGGTGCAGTAAAACGACAGAGTTTTGATGCTGGGAACGCCGCGGAAAACCTAGAGAAACTTCGCATCAATCTGAATTGCTTCGTTGCTCTAGATTTTTATTTTGTCGCGTTTTCTTTGCGCCCAACCGGTCTCCACTTGGTCGGAAAACGCTCTAGCGGCTTTGCTTCGGAAACGCACGCTCTGCTTCACCTGATGCAAGCGTAACCGCCGAACGGTCAGCCGCATTGGCTGCGAAAATCGTCACCACAGCCGCCAGCGCCGCGAGATTGGCGACGCTGCGTTTCGCCAAAGCCTTCGCCTGGCGCTGATGTTTTTCACTCATACGCATACCAATAATATGATGTCTTTTTTTTAATATGGATTGAGAGCGAAGCCTAAAAACCGTAGAAAATTAGATCTATTTTCCCGTGCTGATCCGCACGCCACGCCGGATATTTTATGCCGCTTATTAATAAAACGCCGGAATGGGCGGCCCTGGAGAGCCTCAGCGAGGCCGCCGCGGCGACACCGCTCCGGCGTCGGTTTTCCGAAGACCCGGCCCGCGGCGAAAAATATGCCGTGGAAGCCGCCGGGCTTTATCTCGACTATTCAAAGAACCATTTCGACCAGCAGACTTTTGACGCGCTTGTCGCGCTTGCAAAAGCCGCCGAGCTTGAAGCCGCCCGCAAGGCGATGTTTAGCGGCGAGCCCATTAATCGCACGGAAAATCGCGCTGTCCTTCACCCAGCGCTCAGGGACTTTTCCTTGCGCTCCTACCAGGTCAATGGCGAGGACGTGAGCAAAGCCGTCGCCCGCGAACGCCAGAAAATCGGCGCTTTCGTTGACGCGGTCAGCGCCGGCTCCATAAAAGGCGCGAAGGGCGACGCCCTTGATACCGTTGTAAATATCGGTATCGGCGGGTCAGACCTTGGGCCCCTGATGGCCGTCGACGCGTTAAAGCCTTATTGGACCGAAGAGCGGCGCACATTTTTTGTCTCAAACGTTGACGGCCGGCATTTGAGCGATGCGCTGGAAGCAATTGATCCGCATCGCACGCTTTTTGTTGTCGCCTCAAAAACCTTCACGACCCAAGAGACTATGACAAACGCCGCCTCGGCCAGGGCCTGGCTTGTCGAAAAAACGGGTGACGAAAAATCCGTTGGCGCTCACTTCGTCGCTCTGTCAACAAATGAACGCGCAGTCACCGATTTCGGCATCGGCCCGGACCGGATGTTCCGATTTTGGGACTGGGTTGGCGGCCGATTTTCGCTTTGGTCGGCGATTGGCTTGTCATTGGCCCTGCAGATCGGTCATCGAAATTTTGACGACATGCTCCGTGGCGCCCATTTAATGGACGAGCATTTTCGCGAAGCGCCACTCGAAGGCAATATGCCGTTGATCCTTGCTCTGATGGGCGTCTGGAACCGAAATTTCCTGAAAATGTCGGGGCATGCGGTGCTACCCTATGACCAGGGGCTGCATCGGTTTCCAGCCTATCTGCAGCAGGCGGAAATGGAATCGAACGGCAAAAGCGTCGCAATGGACGGCGCCGCGTTACCCTATGCGTCGGCGCCGACGATTTTCGGTGAACCCGGAACAAATGGCCAGCATGCCTTCTACCAGCTCTTGCACCAGGGCTCCGATATCATCGCGAGCGACTTCATTGCGCCAGCGCTCTCTGGCGCGCCCTTGGGCGATCACCACGAAAAACTGCTCGCAAACTTCCTCGCCCAGCCCCGTGCACTGATGATTGGTAAGCGCCTTGAAGATGTCAGTGAAGAGATGAAAGCCAGTGGGCGCACCGCCGCTGAAATCGACGCGCTTGCGCCCCATAAAGTGTTCCCGGGCGGGCGCCCCTCCAACACAATACTGCTGGAGCGCTTAGAGCCCGCCACCCTCGGCGCGCTGATCGCCCTTTATGAACATAAGATTTTATGCCAGGGCGTGATTTGGGGCGTGAATAGTTTTGACCAGTGGGGCGTTGAGCTTGGAAAGACCTTAGCAAAGCAGGTTTTGCCGGACATCGCGCCCTTAAATGAAGAGAAAGCGGCGGTCACGGCGTATGACTCGTCAACAAATACGCTGATCAATCGCATTAATAAAATCCGCAGTGAGAATAAATCAAATGACTAGACGCATTTTGATCATATCCGCTTTGCTGGCCGCTTTTCTCACCGCTCCTTTCAACGCAATCGGGACGTCTATGGGTCAACCTTTGGAGCAGGCCCCAAGCGTCACCAACCCATTAGTCACCATCAAAACCACCAAAGGCGACATGGTCGTTGAACTTGACCGCGAACGCGCGCCGATCACGGTTGCGAATTTCTTGGACTACACGGAACGCGGCCGTTTCGATCGAACAATTTTTCATCGCGTGGTCCGCGGCTTCGTTATCCAAGGGGGCGGCTACTCCCAGTTTTTTAATGAGCGGTCGACCGCGTCCCCCATCGCCTATGAGGGCGGCAACGGCCTTAAAAACCTGCGCGGAACCATTTCCATGGCGCGTACGGACGATCCGAATAGCGCAACATCCCAGTGGTTTATCAATTTGATCGATAATCCCGATCTCGACCATCGCGTCACCGATCTTGGGATCGATTACGGATATGCCGTTTTTGGAAAGGTATTGTGCGGTATTGAGGTCGCCGATGCGATTGGCGCCGTTGAAACGGGCGCCGGCGGTCCCTTTGAAAGTGAAGTCCCGCTCGAGCCCATCGTTATATTGCGCGTGGATGAAACACCGATGGCTGACGAATAATTGACCCGGAATTTCCCGATCGCTGATCAGGCTTGCGACAACCAATTGAAAACGATGCTTAGAACAAAAACACCCTCCCTTACTTCCTATTTGCTCCGTCATTTCATCCGCATGCAAAAAAACCGACCAAAACCATGGCCGCGTATTCTTGCTGGGCGCGTTTTCATCGGGCTCGTTGCGGTCACTTTAAGCGCATGCGCAGGCCAGCCGGACTACCGCGCCGAGACGGCCCCGCCTCCAACCGTGGAGCGCGTGGACCTGCAGCGCTATGCGGGCCTTTGGCATGAAATCGCCCGCTACCCCAATCGATTTCAACGCGGCTGCCTGACAACGACCGCAACCTACGCAGTCATCGATGCGACCCGGATCAGCGTTTTGAACGCGTGCGGGAAAGCAGACGGCGAAAGCGATAGCGCGGAAGGCGTCGCCAGGGTTATCGAGGGGTCTAACGGGTCAAAACTCAAGGTACGCTTTGCGCCGGCCTGGATCCCCTTTGCGGAGGGCGACTATTGGGTTTTGCACCTAGAAGAAGACTATTCCGCCGCCCTTGTCGGCGACCCAAAGGGTCGCTTCCTGTGGATTTTGGGCCGCGCACCCCAGCTTGAAGACGCCACAAAGGAACGCATCCTCAAAAAGGCGTTAACCTTGGGCTACGAGACAAGTCCGCTCGTTTTTGCAACGCCCTAAAACCCGCGGCCTGATAAGTGTAAGCCAAACAGAGGACGATAGCGGATTTGGGCCCATAAGACTTTCTTGATGGTCTTTAACGTATTGATTGTTTCGCTGATGATTTCGCCACTGATTTCGCCGCTGATTTCGCCACAGTGGCGCGCTTGAAAGGCGTTTCGACGACCATGCGAGAGCTGCCATTGGAGAAATTCGCGCGTTACCTTATAGGTTAGTGCGTGTAGAAACCCATTCTTTGGGCGGCCTTGCCCGCGGACCGCCAGATGACGCGACCACATGACCGAACCCACTATCGCCGTCCTTATTCCCTGTTACAACGAAGAAAAGTCTATCGCGCGGGTCGTATCTGCCTTCGCGAAGGCTGTTCCCCATGCGAAGGCTTACGTTTACGACAATAACTCAAGCGACGAGACGGTGGCTTGCGCAAAGGCCGCAGGCGCGATCGTGCGCACTGAGACCCAACAGGGCAAAGGTAACGTCGTGCGGCGCATGTTCGCTGATATCAACGCCGACGTTTTTATCTTGGTCGACGGGGACGACACCTATGACGCCTCCGCGGCGCCTGCACTAATCAACCTTCTGCTTACTGAGAAGCTCGATATGGTCACCGCGGCCCG
>JBCCTV010000020.1:0-23884 GCA_039197915.1 Pseudomonadota bacterium
AACGCTGAATGTGCACGCAACTCTTTACTCAAGCGCTAGGCGTTCTACCCACGACCACGTAAACGATACTCAGACGCGCCGTCCCGCGGATCATCCTTAGGTCGAATTGACAAGCTTATACGCGATGTGCGCGGCGCCGCAAAAAAAAACTTAGCATGCGATCCGGCAACGCCGTCTGAATTGACCGAAAATCCGCAAAAAACGTCGCTGCGCCCAAAAAAGCGCAATGAAACGTAAAAGAGAACGAGCGGAGGAATAGACGCCTGATAATTGGCCCCAGCGCAGCGGACCTTCATACAGAATTGCCGCGCTGCTCTAGAGTTTTTTGTCCGGCGCGCCTGGGATAGCCATCACCACGCCCGTGTGAATCGCCTAGCGCACTAGGGTCGCGCTTCCTGAAGGTGAAACGTCGCCGAGCTGTATGATTACGCCCGCGGGAAATTTGCGCTCGGCCGTAGCTTTCCCCTACTGCCGCTTGTTATTCTCAGCTATCCGCCGCAAGTTAATGGCTGAAGATATGGGGATGGTTTTGGGGGTGTGTTGTGTTTGATCGGTTTTTTGGCGGGGCCCGCGCCGCGCAAGGCGCGTGGCCGAAAGCGTCGATCGTTAAGGCGCTCAGTGAGCATTATGGCGACGTTGAAGAATTAGGGGGCGAGCAAGGCTTTTCGCTTTACGGGGTCACCAAATCCAACCTGAATTTCGTTGTCGCCTTGCTGGAGGTCCAGGGCGCGCCGGACCGCATTTCCGAAATCGGTTTTCTTGCGCGCTTTGTTGGCTTTTCGCTCGAGCCGGCAGAGGTCGAAATGCTGAACCGGAACCTACACATCTCGGTTTGCCGGCCCGAAAATGACGATTTCTTCCTGCTCGCCGGGATTGCAGCCGACGGCGGTTTCAATCCTGACACGTTTAAGCTGATCCTACAGGCTTGGCAGCGAGATCTGACCATCGCTCTCCTCGCCATGAGCGGCAATGCGGATGCGAGCGGTGCGTTTCCGGTGCTCTCAAGCCCCGCCGCTTTGAAATTCTCCTCAAACGCCGCGCCAGAATGGTTTGATGGGCAACGGGCTGCCTCGCTCGCCTCAAGCGATGCGCCTGAACCGGTTGGCGCGAATTCGAGAAACCCGTCCGATCTCGTCAGTCACTTTTTAAGCTCAGGGGCGCAGCGCTCCGTTTGTCGTGACTGTGGCGGCAGGGGCAAGCGCGGTCTCATTGCAACGGTCTGCGGAACCTGCGATGGCGTCGGCTTGAGCCCGCTCGATTAAAACGCGCGCTCTGCACTTGGACCAATTCCGTCACGAAAGTCTCGGTTAGGACCTGCGCCTGAATGCATTCGCATTCGACAAAAAGAGACGCTGCGGTCTAACAAGAGATCATGCACAGCCATGGGCCGCGCAGCGCGTCTGGCTGAACGAAAACCCAAAAGGGGGCGCATTACGCTATGGGCGATTTTCACACAAGCATCGCCGAAACCGCGGAACTCGTAGAAGCCGAGCTCAGCGCTTTACTGCCAAAGAGCGACGGCCCTCTTGGCCGCGTCGTCGACGCTATGCGCCATGGCGCCCTTGATGGCGGAAAGCGCTTGCGGCCTTTTCTGGCGATTGGCGCAGCTGATCTTTTTGGTGCGCCAAGGGCGCGCTCGGTCCGCGCTGGCGCCGCCGTTGAGATGATCCACTGCTATAGTTTGATCCATGACGATTTGCCCGCCATGGACGACAGCGACTTGCGCCGTGGCCGGCCATCCGTACACAAGGCTTTTGATGACGCAACGGCAATCCTTGCTGGCGACGCGCTTCTCACCCAAGCGTTTGAAGTTCTCGCCGATGAAGAGACGCACCCCGACGCACGTGTTCGCTGCGCGCTCGTTACGGCGCTTGCGCAAGCCGCTGGCAAGAACGGCATGGTTGGCGGGCAAATGATCGATATCTATGCAGAGCAAAAAGACTTCGATCGCGCCGCTATTGAAGAGCTGCAACGATTAAAAACAGGCGCCTTGATAACCGTCTCAACGCGGTTAGGGGCCCTCATTGGGGGCGCTGATGACGCCGCCATGCGGTCATTAACGGCCTATGCGGAGGATTTAGGTTTGGCGTTCCAAATCGTTGACGACCTCCTCGATGCATTTGGCTCAGCAGATGACCTTGGAAAACCCATTGGTCAGGACGCTGACATGGATAAGGCGACGTTTATCAAAATCTTAGGCGCTGAAGGCGCCCGCGCCGAGGCGAATGCGTTGGTTGCGCAGGCGAAGTCGCATTTAGAAGGCTTTGGGGAGGCAGCGTCAGCGCTTGCGGGAGCGGCTGATTTTGTCTTTGAGCGCACGTCTTGAGGCGCTTGCCGGCGCTATCTTAGCCCGTTGTAACGCCCGCTTGTTCTTCAAGTAGGGCGAGCAGCGCGTCGACCCCGTTTGCGGCCACATAAGCGGAAAACTCTTCGCGCTTCACGATCATAATCGAGATGCCTGAAGCAATGATATCGATTACTTTTTGATCGCCTGACTTTAATTCGCGCACGCGCCAATCTACCGATATGGGCTCGCCTTCGCTTCTGCTAAACTGTGTACGGACGATCACATCGCGGCGTACAATGCGGGAATCGATAACTACAAGCGGCCGGCCAACAATATCGGCAAACTGATCCGCATAATAACGGGTAATATATTCCGGGAACACCGCTTCATAACGCGCGGTTTGTTCAGCGCTCATGGTTTTGCGGGCGTCGCCAATGATAATCCGGCCAATATAATCAAGCGCCAATCCCTCGCGGAGAACGCCCTGGAAGTCAGTAAGCTTCTCGGCTTCTGTCTTATCGGCTGCCGTTAAGGCGGCGGTTGCTCTCTCGGTGAGCATTTCTGTGAACGCGACGGCGTCCGAAATTTTTTGCGCCTTTTCTTGCGCTTCGCTGGTTTCTTTTGTCGCTCCAGCGACTGCAGACGCGCCCGCGCCGTCCTGCGCGGTAACAGGCAAAGCGACAGCAAATGAAGCAACCGCGGCGGCGACGAGCGCCACGTAAATGCGCGTTGGGCGAATATGCCGTGAAGAGAAAAGCACGCTGTAACCCTTTCCGTTCGCCTGTTAACCAACACCTATTGCGGGAAGACGAGAAGACCCGCCGTTTTTTTCCCCGCGCCGCACGTTTTCATACGCAAGGAATGCGGCGGCAATCGAGCACTTTATGGGCGCTACTTAGGAACGTTTGGGCGGTTTGGCGACCCCGCCCGCGAGACCAAACGCGGCGGGCAGCACCACAAGCGTGCACAATAGCGTGAATGCGATCGCAATCGACAGGAGTTGGCCCATGCTGGCTGTGCCGCGGTGGGGGGAGAGCATGAGGCTGCCAAAGGAGGCGACCGTGGTTAAGGCGGAAAAAAGCACGGCTCGCGGCGTCGACGTTCCGTAAACGCTCTCGCCTGATCGCACACGCACTTGGCGCATGACAAGGTGAATGCCGCTGTCGACACCGATCCCGATTAACAGGGGAAGGACGATGACGTTTGCATAATTAAACGGCACGTCGAAGAGGACGCCCGCAGCAGTCGTTAAAGCAGCTGCCAGGGCGAGCGGGGCGAGCATGAGGAAAACCAGGCTTACCCGTCGCACCAGGAAGAATAAAAATACCGCAATCACGATCAGGGCGATCGCCGTCGCTTGCACCATCGCGCCGCTAATGACCGCGCCCGCCTTTTTGGTTTGCAAGGCCCCGCCGCCAATATCTGGAAACGCCGCCTCGACTTCTTTGACGAAACGATCAAGCGCGGCACGGTCCCGCAGGTCTTCCGTCGGCAGAATGTCCACGCGCCAACGGCCGTCGGCGGCAACGTACCGGGTGCTGACGGCCTCGGGCAGATCGCCAAGAGCAATATAATCCGCATTGAATTGCGCCCGCAGCGTCTCGATGAGCGAGGGCCAAAACGCAAATACGTTGTCCTCCATTTCGCTGAGCGCTGTGTCGTCCTCCGCTTCAAGGGCGGCGGTTAAGAGCGTCGCGAGGGCGGCGCCTGGACCGTCAACGTAAGCCTCTAAAAGTCGGCTCTGCAGCGCTTGCGCGCCTGCGCGGGCGGTTTGTTCCGCATTCGATGGGGACGGCTCAGAATCAAGGGCAAACGCCACAGTGCCCGCTGCGATGTCAATCAGCTCGAGCTTTTCGTCCTGGTCGGCGGGGACTAGATCCGAAAGAGATCTCGCCGACCGGACCGTCGAAAGCGCGCGCGCCGTCGCCGCCGTTTCTTCCGCCTCGGCTTGATCGGCGACCAATCGGCTCAAACGATAGGGCGTGTTCTGTTCATCTTCAAAAAGGTACTGGAACCCGCGCACCGAGGGGCTTTTCGGGTCGCGCAACGCCATGGGGTCCGCGTCAAACCGCGCTTGAGGGGTAAGCAACAAGGCGCCAAGGCCAATCAGTACGGTGATGATCGTGATCGGCTTGGACGCTTTTTCGATCGCTTGAAAACCAGAGCGGACAGAGCCGCTGGCGGCGCGGGGTTTACCGAGGGGCGCTGCGTTCAAAATCGCTGGCAAAAATGTCACCGAAACCGCAAACGCGATGAGCACGCCGACACCGGCGATCACCCCGAGCTGGGCGATGCCGTCAAAATCGGTTGGATAAAAAGACAGGAACGCAAGGGCGGTGGTCGGCGCTGCGAGCGCCATTGCAGGTCCGACCTCATGGGCTGCCCCGCGAACGGAGCGACGCATCGATTGTCCGTTGGCGCGGCGCTCCTGGACGTGGAGGAGGAGGTGAATGGCGAAATCAAGGCCGAGGCCAACCAGCAACACCGTGAACGCCACCGACACAAGGTTTAAAGCGCCGATCGCCAGCGTCGCAAAGGCTGACGTAAAGACCAAAGATATAATCAGTGACAGGAGCGTAATCAGGGCGAGCGCAATTGATCGAAAGGCGATCAACAACAAAACCGTCACCATGATCAGCGACAAAAGGAACGAGAGCCCGATCCCGTCGCGAACGCTCGCGAGCTCCTCCGCGCGCAATGCTGGGTCGCCCGTCACAACCGCTTCGACGCGCCCGCCAAAATCAACGCTCAACAAAGCGACATTGTCATAAAGCGCCGTGAGCGCTGGCTTTGCGGGCTGCAGGCGCTCGTAGTCCAGCATGGGCGTTGCATAGACGAGCCGCATATAGGGCCCGTCTTTGGCCGACGGATCAAGCGCGCCAAGCCAGGAAAAGGGCCGCGTTTCTTTCAGGAGGCTCGCCTCAGCGACCGATGCGAGCTCTGCATAAATATCCTGCAGGGTGTCGGCGCCCAAATCCGCGTTCTCTGCAAGCGCGTCATTTTCAGCGAGCGTCGTAAACAGTTCCCCAAGCGTCGGCGATTGTACCAGCCTCTCAATCAAACTAGAGGCGCGTGATAATTGCGCAAGCCGCGCTTCAAGGGCGCTTGTCTCTAAAAAAAGAAGGCCATTGTCGCGAAAAAATTCTTCATGCGAGGGGGAAAAAACGGCGCTGAAGTTTTTGGTGTCCGCCCGCAGCTCGTTCGCCAGTCGGCCTGCGAAGGCGTCCGCCTCATCGAGCGTCGGGGCCCGGATGACCACGATCACGTCATCTTTAATCTGAGGAAAGGCGTTGCGAAGGTCCCGGGCGCGAACCTGAAACGGCAAGTCCGGATCCAGCATTGCGCTCGTGTCTGTGTTCACGCGCAGATTCTGAACCGCATACCAGCCCGAAAGGGCCGCCGCGGCCAGAAATGAGACGACCACGATCCAGCCGGATCGGCGGGCGAAATCAGTCCAGAGAATTAAGAAATATTCTAGTGCTCGTAACATTGGCCACGCACGCCCCGCTCGTTCACGGACTATAGTGGGGTCGATTTTGATCGCAATAAGGCGCTGGCGGACCGGCAGAGAGCCTTATGCTTGGCGCGTCTTTCCCCAAGGGCCTGCGTGAGCGCGGCCGCCTTGTGGCTTCGACCGAGCGCCCTTAGGTCTTTTCATGAGCACGGCGAGGAGCAATGTTCGCACTATTGATACGCCGGCCCTTAATGCGTGACACGCAGTTCGGCTTTTAACCAGCGGCGTCCAGTCACGTGCAGGCTGGCGTTTTCCTGCCGGCTGGCGAACGGAATAGGAAAAGCCTGTGACAAAGCCATTTATCCGGGCCGTGCGGGAGGATGATTTCGAAGATCTGGTCGCGCTCGCCCAAAAATCAGGCGGCGGGATGACCAACCTTCCGGCCCGGCCCGATGGGTTGCAGCGGCGCATCGAAATTGCCCTTGAGAGTTACGCCGCCAAGGCGACAAAGCCGGGGCCGGAGATGTATATCCTTGTGCTTGAAGTCGGCGGCGTGGTGCGCGGCACATCGGCCATTTTCTCAACCGTTGGCAACGAGCATGGCTTTGTGAATTACCGCATCAATCGGACGATGCAGGTTTCAACTGAGCTTGGCAAAAAGGGCGAACGCCGACTTTTAACGCCGACCCATGACTTCACGGGCGCCGCGGAAGTCGGCTCTTTGTTTTTGGACCCCTCCGAGCGCGGCGGCGGGCTTGGCAAACTGGTCGCCCGGTCGCGTTATCTTTTTATTGCTCAGCGCCCGGAAATTTTCGCAGAAACGCTGATCGCGGAGTTACGCGGCTGGCGCGCGCCCGACGGCGGGCAGCCTTTTTGGGACGCGCTGGGGCGTCAATTCTTCGACATGGATTTCGAGGAAGCTGACGCCCATAACGCTGCGAATGGCAACCAGTTCATCGCCGATTTAATGCCGCCTTATCCGATTTACGTCGCCCTGTTGCCGAAGGAGGCGCGCGACAGCATCGGCAAGCCCCATGATAACGGTAAGGGCGCAGTAGAGTTATTAGAACGGGAGGGCTTTCGTTATGATGGGTATATCGACGTCTTTGACGGTGGGCCAGTGTTCAGTGTGGCGACAAATAAAGTTCGCACCCTCGCTGAAAGCCAAACGGCGCCAGTGTGCGACATTGTCGATCATATCGAAGGGCGCCCGACGAGCCTTGCCGCGGCAGGCGTTCTTTCAACTTTTCGGTCTGCGCGCGCCGTCATGAAGGAAACGGACGGCGGCGTTGTTCTCGACGCTGAAAGCGCCGACGCTTTGAATGTGACGACCGGTGATTTCGTCCGCTGGACCAAATGGTGAGCGACATGAAAAGTGAGATTTTTATTGACGGTGTCTGGCGGCCAGGGCGCGGGGAGCCCTTCCATACGCGCTCACCGGTTTCGGGCGAAGAAACCTTTAGCGCCAATGCGGCGACCCTTGAGGACGTCGAAAGCGCCGTACTCGCCGCGCGCCGCGCCCAGCCCGATTGGGGTCGCCGTCCGGTAAGCGAGCGCATCGACATTCTAGAAAAGTACCGGGATATTATCCTTCGGGATGCGGAGAAACTTGCGCGGCTCATTTCGCGGCAAACGGGCAAGCCCCTTTGGGAAACAAAAACCGAGGCCGCCGCCGTCGCTGGTAAAATCGATATTTCGGTCCGGGCGCATAACGAGCGGACTGGCGACAAAACCCTGTCGGCGGGCGAGACAAACAGTCGTCTGCGCCACCGGCCGCATGGCGTATTAGCAGTCTTGGGGCCTTTCAACTTTCCGGCGCATTTGCCAAATGGGCATATTGTTCCGGCGCTGATCGCCGGCAATACCGTTGTCTTTAAGCCCAGCGAGTTGGCCCCGGCCCCGGGGGCTTTTCTCGCTGAAGCCCTTGAGGAAGCGGGCGCGCCGCCGGGCGTTTTCAACCTTTTGCAGGGGGGCCGTGAAACCGGCGAGGCTCTAGTAAATGCTGACGTGAACGGATTATTATTTACCGGCGGGCAGCGAACCGGCGCAGCCCTTGCGCGGCAACTCGCCGATCGCCCCGACAAAATCCTAGCGCTCGAGCTCGGCGGCAATAATCCACTCGTTTGGTGGGATACGGATGACCGTTTGGCGGCGGCTTACGCTGTGGTGCAATCAGCTTTCTTAACGGCGGGTCAGCGATGCACTTGCGCACGCCGCCTGATTGTGCCGGAGGGAGCGGACGGGGACGCGGCAATTGCTGCGCTCTTGGATATGACAGCACGCGTGATCGTTGCTGACCCTTTCGCGGACCCGCAGCCTTTCATGGGGCCGGTCATATCAAGGGACGCTGCAGAGCGTCTAGACCGGGAGTTCGCATCGTTGATTGGATTTGGCGGCAAAGTTCTCCATCAGCCGACGCTCGGCGCAGCGCCCAGCGCTTTCTTTAGCCCCGGCGTCATCGATATGACGAAGGCGGATGATGCGCCGGATGAAGAGCTTTTTGGCCCCATTTTGCAGATTTACCGGGAGCCGAATTTCGACGCGGCCATTGCGCGCGCAAATGCGACGCGGTTCGGCCTGTCCGCAGGGCTCCTGAGTGACGACCCTCAGCACTGGGATGAATTTCGTGCCCACATTCGGGCCGGCATCGTTAACTGGAACCGACAGACGACGGGCGCCAGCTCCGCAGCGCCGTTCGGCGGTGTCGGCCTTTCGGGCAACCATCGGCCCAGCGCCTATTACGCTGCAGATTACTGCGCTTATCCGGTCGCGTCGATGGAGAGCGAAACCTTGTCGCCGCCGCCGGATCAACCCGTTGGCCTATTATGAGCACCGTGCGCGAGGTCAACTTTGATGGGCTGATTGGACCGACGCACAATTATGCGGGCCTATCGCTCGGAAATGTCGCCTCCCAAGCGAACGCCGGCGAGGCGTCTAACCCGAAAGCGGCCGCCCTTCAGAGCCTTTCAAAGATGCGCCTTCTGATCGATTTGGGGCTTGTCCAAGGTTTCCTGCCACCGCTGCCGCGGCCAAATTTTAAAGCGCTTTACGCGCTCGGTTTTGGGGCCGATGAAAGAACAGCGATCGAGCGCGCCTGGCGATGCGACCCGGCAATCGTCGCAACGGTTTATTCGGCGTCCTCCATGTGGACGGCGAACGCGGCGACGGTGGCGCCGTCTACGGACACGAAAGACGCTCGTGTGCATTTTGTGCCTGCAAATCTTGCCTCAAACCTGCATCGCCAGTTCGAAGGCTCGCAAACCGCGCAGCTATTGCAGCAGGTTTTCGCCGACCCGGATCACTTTCGCCATCATCCGCCATTGCCGGGCGGCGTTTTCTTCAGCGACGAGGGCGCGGCAAACCACGGCCGCTTAGCGCCGTCGCATGCGGAGCCCGGCCTGCACGTATTTGTCTATGGCGACGACGGCGCGCGCTACCCGGCGAGGCAGTCTCGTGCCGCGAGCGCGGCTGTTGCGAGAAGCCTCGAGCTCAACGATCAACGGGTTTTGCTGTTGAAGCAGTCGCCTGCGGCGATTGACGCTGGCGCTTTTCACAATGACGTCGTCGGCGTCGCCAATGAGAATGTCTTATTCCTACACGAACAAAGCTTTGCCGATCGCGACCTGGCCCTTGCCCGCGTAAGAGAGTGCGCGCCGGGCGTTGAGATCATTGAAGCGCCGTCGCGTGAGATGCCGCTTGAAGATGCCATAGCGTCGTATCTCTTTAACTCCCAGTTGGTCACCCTGGGTGATGGCAAAATGGCGCTTATTCTGCCAGTGGAAGCGCGGGAAAATCAGTGTGCGAATGACTTTCTCAAGCGCGTACTTGAAGACGACAATTCGGTCGCCGCACTCAATTTCATTGATGTGCGTGAAAGCATGCGCAACGGCGGTGGGCCCGCATGTTTGAGGTTACGCGTCGTTTTAAATGGCGCCGAGCAAGCCGCGGTCTCGCCCCTGTTTATTACCGATCCTGACGGCATTGAGAGGCTTGAGGCGTGGGTCGCCAGGCATTACCGCGACCGGCTTGTCGCCGATGACCTCCGCGATCCTGATTTCGCGCGAGAGGCCCTAGACGCTGTTTCGACACTCTATGGAATGCTCGGGGTGCGCCTGCCAAATTGAGTCCGCGTGAGAGCCCCCACGGGCTGGTTGCCTGCCTATTCGCGCCGCATAGTGCGTGCCTGGGGCGACTGCTCAGGCGTCGTCAAAGGCGGGCAGGCTCGCGCGCCGGGCGACCTCACGCAACACAAAGCTCGATTCAACCGTTTCAACATTTGGCATGCGCAGCAGCGTTTCCGACAAAAAAGATTCGTAAGCGGATAACGAGCCGACAAGAACGCGGACGAAATAATCGAACTTACCGGTGACCAGAGAGCACTCCATCACCTCCGGCCGCGCCGTGATCGTGCTTTCGAAATCGTTCATCGTGCTCTCGTCCTCGCGCTCAAGCTTTACGAGAATGAGTGCGGTGACGTTGACGCCCATGATCTCGCGATCAAGTTCCGCGTAGTAGCCGGCAATGACGCGCTTTTGTTCAAGCCGGCGAAGGCGCCTTAGGCACGGCGTCGGCGATAGCCCAACTTGCGCAGCGAGGTCTGCGTTCGTTATCCGCGCATTTTCCTGAATGATCTGCAGGATCTTGCGGTCTATTGCGTCGAGCTTAACGGACAAACGCGCCTCGGACGATTAAAGTTAACGGAAGTTCATGATTTTTGAGATAACGTGCTCTCTGTCAAGCGATAATTGAATTTATTCGCTTTCGCCGCGCATATAAGTTGCAACTTGCCGCACGTAAGCGTTAAACGATCGCCATGATCATCGATGAAATAGAAACGCCTGGTTGGGCGAAAATCGTCCGCGCGCAGGACCCCAAGCGGGGCTTGGACGCGCTCGTTGCCGTCCACGATGCAACGCTGGGCCCCGGCTGTGGCGGCGTGCGCATGCACCCCTATGGAAGCGTCGAGGACGCCCTTGAAGACGTGAAAAATTTATCACGGGGGATGACCTACAAAAATGCGATTGGGGGCATTCCCTTTGGCGGCGGTAAGTCTGTCATCATCGGTAATCCGCACCAGGATAAAACACAGGCGCTGTTTGAAGCTTTTGGCGAGGTCCTGAACTCGTTAGATGGCCTTTATTACACCGCTGAAGACGCCGGCGTTACGGAAGACGACATGATTTCGGTGGCCGCCATTACAAAATATGCGGCGGGTTTTCGGCGTGGCGATATTGGCGGGGATCCTTCGCCATTTACCGCGCGCGGCGTTTGGCGTGGCATCGAAGCCGCGGTGTCCGCGCGTTTAGGCCGAGACGACCTAAAAGGCGTCTCCGTTTGCATATTAGGTGTTGGCGCAGTGGGTATGGCGCTTGGCGAACATCTGCATGGAGCGGGCGCGGTTTTGACTGTTGCCGATATCCACGAAGCATCCCTTGCCGAAGCCAAGGAAAAATTCGGTGCAGAGATTATCTCGCCAGAGGCCGCCCACGCGGCGAATGTCGATGTTTACGCACCCTGCGCCCTTGGGGGCGCTGTAAACGATAAGACCTTTCCGGAGATTAACGCGGCGATTATTGCCGGCGCCGCAAACAATCAGCTCGCAGAACCCCATTTCGACGCTGACTTGCGGGCGCGAAATATTCTTTATGCGCCGGATTTTGTGATTAACGCCGCGGGCGTGATCAGTGTGGGGCTCGAGATTACGGGGCGCTGGAACCAAGACGAGATGGAGCGCCGCATCGACGCCATTGGCGATCGGTTGCGGGCGCTTTTTGAGCGGGCTGAACGCGAAGGCCGACCCACGGGAGAAATCGCCGACGCCATGGCTGAAGAAATCATTGCAGCCGGCGCACAAAAATACGGGTAGTGATGATCGCGCGTTGCCGGACGTGCTGTGGAGCGACGAATGCATGAGCGACTTGTCATCACAGGCGCAGCCCGCACGCCAATAGGCGATTTTCTCGGCGCATTCTCTGACACGCCTGCGGTAGAGTTGGGCGCGCGCGCAATTAAAGGCGCCCTTTCGCGCTCATCTTCCTTGCCATCAGCTGATATCGATGACGTCTTCATGGGGTGCGTGTTGCCCGCCGGCGCCGGCCAAGCCCCAGCAAGACAGGCGGCGCTGGGCGCAGGCCTTCCAGAAACGACCCCCTGCGTCACTGTAAACAAAGTGTGCGGTTCCGGCATGAAAGCGCTGATCATGGCGTCGGAAAGTCTCCGCGCTGGTTCAGCGAACGCGGTCGTCGCCGGCGGCATGGAGTCGATGTCGCTCGCCCCGCATTTGTTGCCAAAATCACGACGCGGGATCCGCTTCGGCGGCGCTGAATTGCTCGACCACATGGCTTACGACGGTTTGACTGACGCCTATCCGCCCCATCCGGCAATGGGGGTCTTTGCTGACGCGTGCGCGGGCGAGCGCCAAATCAGCCGTCAGTCCCAGGACGATTACGCCGAACGGTCCGTCACGCTCTCACAACAAGCCATTAGGAATGGGGCGTTTGAAGATGAAATTGAAACGGTTCCCATCGAAACCCGTAATGGTCTGAAGACGATTAGCGATGACGAAAAGCCAGGCCGGGTAAACCCAGAGCGCATCCCGCAGCTGAAGCCTGCTTTTGTGAAGGACGGCTCGGTCACAGCAGGCAACGCATCCGCGATTTCCGATGGGGCGGCCGCACTTGTTGTCACAACAATCACGAAAGCGGAGGCGGTGGGCGCTGCCCCGATGGCAGAGATCGTCGGATGGACAGGCGTCGCCGGGCGCCCGGCGGATTTCCCAACGGCGCCGATTGGCGCGATCGACCGTCTTTTGGAAAAAGTCGGCTGGACGATAAGCGATGTAGACCTTTTTGAAGTGAACGAGGCGTTTGCCGTGGTGGCCCTCGCGACGCAAATGGCGCTTAAGATCCCGCAGGAGAAAATGAATATTCGAGGCGGGGCGATTGCCATGGGGCACCCGATCGGCGCCTCTGGCGCGCGCATTATCGTGACTTTAATCCACGCCTTGCGGGCGACAGGGGGGCGTCGCGGCGTCGCCAGCGTTTGCATTGGCGGTGGGGAGGCTACTGCCGTCGCCGTTGAAATCCCCGGGTAAAACACGTTGCGCGCGGCTAAAGGCTTAGCCTGGCGAAGATACTTTGTCCGGACATTTGCTGCGATCGCCTGGCTTCGGTATAAAGGTCGGGAATTTAAGGGAGAGCCGCCATGGCGACCGTCGCGAAACCAGCCGCAGAAGACCTCAAAAGCGTTGATTGGACAGATCCCCTGGACCTAGCCGGCCAGCTCACCGATGAGGAGGCGATGATCAGCGAAGCGGCGCGCGGCTACGCCCGTGACCAGCTTCTCCCCAGGGTGATTGAAGCGAACCGGGACGGCGTCTTTGATCGCGAGATTATGCGTGAGCTTGGCTCGCAAGGTTTACTCGGCGCAACGGTTGACCCGGAGTATGGCGGCGCTGGCGCCAGCCACGTCGCTTACGGATTAATCGCCCGCGAGGTGGAAGCGATTGACTCAGGCTATCGCTCGGCCATGTCCGTGCAATCCTCCCTCGTTATGTATCCCATCGAAGCCTTCGGATCGGAGGCGCAAAAGCGGAAATTCCTGCCGGCGCTCGCAAGCGGCGAAAAAGTCGGCTGCTTCGGCCTCTCTGAAGCGGATGGCGGCTCGGACCCTGGCGCGATGAGGACGCGCGCTGAAAAAGTCCCTGGCGGATACAAACTAAACGGTTCAAAAATGTGGATCACGAATTCGCCGATCGCCGACCTTGCGGTGGTTTGGGCGAAGCTCGACGGTGCGATCCGCGGCTTCATTGTTGAGCGGGGTACTGACGGCTTTTCGACACCGGAGATCAAAGGCAAATTGTCACTCCGTGCCTCCATCACCGGCGAGATCGCTCTAGATGACGCCGTTGTTCCCGAAGAAAATCTGTTGCCCAATGTTTCCGGTCTTCGCGGTCCCTTCTCATGCCTCAACAAGGCGCGCTATGGCATTTCATGGGGGGCGATGGGCGCCGCTGAGTTCTGCTGGCGTGCGGCGCGAGACTACGCCATGGAACGCAAAGTGTTCGGCAAGCCGATTGCCGGGACGCAGCTTGTGCAAAAGAAGTTAGCCGACATGCAAACCGAAATTGCCCTAGGGCTGCTAGGATCGCTCCAGCTCGGCCGGATGATGGATGAGGGCGTCTTTGCGCCGGAAACAATTTCCCTCATGAAGCGGAACAATTGTGGCAAAGCGCTCGATATTGCCCGCGCCGCCCGCGATATTCATGGTGGGAACGGTATTTCTGAGGATTACCATATTCTTCGCCATGCGGTTAACCTGGAAACAGTAAACACCTATGAAGGCACCCATGATATCCACGCGTTGATCTTAGGTCGTGCACAAACTGGAATTCAGGCGTTCTTTTAGACCCTTCGAGTAAACCTTTGCGGCATTGGCTTTAGGATTTTTGCCTGGGAAGTATGCCTTAGTTGCGGGCCGCCCAAATCCGTTGCAGTCGTTTCAGTTTCAAGCCTTGGAACGCGCCGCTCAAGATGCCGATTGGTGCGCACTCAACAACAGTCGCCTAGCGCGGTTCTCGGCCAATTCGATACGCGAGTTGGGAGGGCAAGAGAACGTCGCAACACCATGAGCTTACGCAAGGAAGCGGTTTAAGGCACCGCGGCGCTGCCATAGCGGACTTGCCGAAAGGTACTAAGTGCAGAAGTGGCGATAAAAAAACGGGAGCGATTCAATGAAAATTCAGCCCATCGCGCCAGCGGATACCGCGTTCAACGGAGTCGTGTCTATGCTGCGTGACGCCAATCTGCCTACGGATGACCTGGGCGATGAAACCGTCACATTATTTGCTTATGTTCACGCGGGTGAGATTTGCGGTGCGGTCGGTCTGCAAATAGTGGCCGACAATAGTGCGCTCCTTCGATCCTTAGTTGTCCCACCAGAATTTCGGGGGCGCGGCCTGGGTGACGTGCTCGCAGCGTTCGCGGAACGTCAGTCGGCATCGCAAAATCTCGCTGAGCTATATCTCCTGACCGATACGGCTGAACGTTTTTTTCAGAGGCGTGGCTATGACTTCGTGCTGCGTGAGAATGCGCCCGAAGCCATCCGTAATACTGAGCAATTCAGCGCGTTATGTCCGGCTTCAGCTCACTTGATGCGTCTTGTGCTACACGACCGGGTAAAGACGCCGGAAGAGACTCATCATCCGTAGAGTGAACGCATTGCAGCGAAACAGATTTCGTAGTCAGGGCAGAGCCATATGCCCAAAGCGTTGACGGGCTAAGCGGCAGTTTTCTTGCTGCGATTGCTTATTGGTTTTGAGGGCTGCTCTACTGAGATTCCTCAGTCGTCGTACAAAGCGGCGTCGACGTCGTCTGGCTGGTTCTCAGCATTCTTCGCGGCGTTTCGGACCGCCCGTTCTTGACGTTTAGCCTCCGCACGCCGCCGCCAGGCGCGACGCCAACTCTTGGGCCAGAAATGTGGGGGTTGAGTAACGCTACGCCACATCTGCACGGGCCAATGGTATTTCCGGGTAAGGATATTCTTCTTGCGTTGCTTGCGGACCTCTTCGTTGTCCGCTTGCTCGAGATTTTCAGCGTCCGCCTCATCGCCATCCGGCTCGTGCGCTACCACGCCGTCTTCGACGTTATGAAGGGCTTCGCCGACCGACGGTGTTTCCCAAGCAGGCGCGCGCGCGGTGGTTTGGGCGCGGTCTTCTGATGCTGCGGTCTTAGCGGCCGCCACGTCGGCTGACGCGGTCTGGGCCTCGATATCCTCTACGGCGGAATTGTCCGGGGCGACGCCGTCGATATCCCCGACCAACAAGACCGGAATAAAGTAGGCAGAGACATGCGGCACGGGCATCGAAACGGTTTGCGGAACAGAAGCCGGCTTGGCTGCCCGCGATCCAGTGAAAACCGTACTTGTAAAATCATCAACTAGATTTTCACTCGGAGCGCGCGAGGCTGGTATTGCCGCCGCGATGGTGTTGTCGCGTGCTCTGTCGGAATATCCGTCTACCGGCTGTTCGGACGCGGATGGATTAGATTTCGGGTTTTCTGTGGCGCGTTGACCAACGCTTACGCTGCTTGCATCGTCACTGGCCTCTTCCGTAGTGGCGCCTTGCGAGGTTGACGTGCGCCAAGGGGCAATGGCGACGGCTTTCCGCGCCTCTGCACGCTCATAAGCCTCTGCTGCGGGAAGATCAGTGGGCAACTCATCATCTTGGGCCCCATTGCCGATGCTGTCACCGCTTCCAGTGGCTTCGACGTCGTGAGCGCTGGTCTGGGCGTCGCGCGCTGCGTCCAAATCGAATTCCGTCTGCGCATCATCTGCGAATGCGGCAGGCCGAGGCTGTTCTACGGCTTTCGGATGGGCCGCATCCGACGCCGCCGCGCCAGAAGTCTCAGATTTTGCCTCATCGGATGATCCGTCCGGAGCTGCTTGCGCGACGTGCTCGCCCGAGCCGAGAGTGTCGCTGTTTGCGCCATCACTTTTCAGGTCGTCGCCGCGATTGCTCGGGGCGCCGGCATCTGACCCTTTATCAGCGTCATCACTAGGCTGATCAACCGAATTAAACTCTTCAGACAGGCGATCAATTAGCGCTAACGCCGTCTCATCACCACCAGCTCTTGTATTCGCCCGCGGCGGCTCATCGTTCGCAGGGTCTGTGTCAGAAAGCCCCGTGGTCAGTTCTTTGCCGGTATATTCGTCGGTATTTTTGTCGGCAACGGCGTTCGCGCCACTATCGCCAACTGGGTTTGCGTCCGCAGCGACAACGCCATCTGTTTCAACGTCGATAACGCCGTCTGCCCCCTCGCTTGTTGCGACGGCCTCCGGCGATTGGTCAGCGACGAGACGGCCTTCACCATCGCTTTCGACGGTTTCTGCAGGCGCCTCACTTGAAGCTTCGCTTGAAGTAGACGGCAACTCGCTGAGCTTTTGCGGCGTCGGCAGCGCAGAAATGGTTTTCGGCGGTTGTGCGTTTTGAAGCGCAGCAGCTGGCGCTTGTTCTATCCGGTCTTGCAGCCGCTCGACAACGCCGTCGTCTTCGTCCCAACTATCGGATTGACCGAACGATTGCGCCGCAGCATAGGCAGGCGTAATCCGGAACAACCCGGTTAGATCATCACGAGACAGACGATCTAGACCTAATAGATCGCGTACCTCGTTTATACGCGACGGTTTGAACGCGTTCAGTGGACCGACTTTAGCCAAATGATTGCCTTGCGCCGCGGCAAAACCAAGGCTTCTCAGCGCCGCTAGCGATGTCTGGTCTTCAACCCCAACAGCCGTGATGGCGGCGCTCGTTTCGCCTGCAAGCTCAAGCAATTCTGAAATCGCGCTGAGGCCGGGGCCGCGAACCGTCCGCGCAAAGCGCAAAATGGCAGGGCCGCCAGTTTTGATCTCATCAAAAGGAAAGGGCGTCACCTGGCGCAGAAATTCATTGGCGCGCCCGCGCACTTCAATCGCAAGTCGCGCCCCTGTCGCCGATAATCGCTTAAACTGGGCGATCGACACGTCGAGCGGCTGGTCGATCGGCGGCATCGGGCATTCGAGGGTGACAAGCTTTGGCGAAAGCCCATGCGCCCTTAAGGCCACCGTGAATACGCTAGCGAACGCTGAGTCCGCGAGATCGCTCTGGGCGAGATTGATCGAAAAACCCGGCGGGTACGGCCCGCGCCAGTTCATATATCCGTCGAGCGCCGTTTCAAGGACAAGCCGCGTAAGCTCGCTCATGCGCCCTTGGGTTTCAAAAAACGAGATAAACGCGCCCGGCGGTAATAGGCCAAGCGTTTCATGACGCCAACGCACGAAGCACTCAAAACGGGCTAAGGCGCCGTTGCTCAAATCAAAAATTGGCTGGAAAAGCACCTCGAACTCGCGCTGTTTCAACGCTTTATCGATATCGAGATTACTTAACCGGACCGCTTGCGCACCCATGCGCGCTTCCCCAGAGTTACTTTCGAAGTCGCGACGAGTGGCGGGATACACTGGCTTTCCTCGCGGCTACGCAATTCGGTGACACACGTTATGCGCTGACAGACTTTTTCGCATGTTGTGTCGCGCGATTCCGGGCGCGGCGTAAAGAGCCTTTAGAATTCTCCTAATAATCGAATTGTTCCTGTAGGATCCGTTCTTCGAGGGATTGCCCGCGATCGAAAAGCAACGTCATCGGTCGCTGTCTGTCTTCGCTTGCTTCCACAGCAACAACGTTGCGAACTTCTTGGTTGTCTGCAACCGCGGACACCGGGCGTTTGTCCGGTTCCAACGCTTCAAAGCGGACGGTCGCGTCAAAGGGAAGGAGCGCGCCCTTCCATCGACGCGGACGGAAAGCGCTGATTGGCGTGAGCGCCAGGAGCTGCGCGCTTATGGGTAGAATTGGGCCGTGGGCGGATAGGTTGTAGGCGGTGGATCCCGCGGGCGTCGCCAGTAAAACACCGTCGCATGTCAAGGACGGCATCCGGGTTTTGCCATTAATCGATATTTTTATGCGCGCGCTCTGCCGGGTCTGACGGAACAATGAAACCTCGTTAATGGCGCGCGCTTCCGTCTCGCCGCCGTCAATTGTCTCGGCTTTCATTGCAATCGGGTAAATCACAGCTGGTTCTGCGTCCGTGACACGGGCTTCAAGGTCGAGCGGCTCTGGTTTGTTCATCAAAAAGCCGACTGTGCCGCAATTGAGGCCATATACTGGTTTGCCAAGCGGCATGGTCACGCGGAGCGCATCGAGCATGGTGCCATCGCCGCCCACGGCGACAACCACGTCAGCGTCCTCAACGGACGTGTCGCCGAACTGCGCGCGCAAGCTCTCGGTCAACGCCTTTGCGTCTTCGCGGTCACTTTCAATATAAGCAAACTGCATGGCGCGGTTCCAAATTTAATTCGTCCGGCGACTTGAAAATCAAAGCGCCTATCCTGCTATGTTACGCACTTTGAGACGTAAAAAAAATGTCGCCTTTTTTGCGACGAGGGGGCCAGAATGCCGCTTGATCTTGCCGAGCAATCCTCGCGGGAGCAATTGCAAACAACATTCATTTCCTGTCGAAAGACATCGCTCGCCCTGGCTACCCGGTTTCCTGTTGAGGATTGGATGTTGCAGTCCATGCCGGACGCAAGCCCGATCAAATGGCACCTTGCTCATACAAGCTGGTTTTACGAGGCTTTCGTCCTCGAAAAATTCAAACCCGATTATACGCCATTTGATCCGTCCTTCAATTTTCTTTTTAATTCGTACTATGAGCAGATTGGTGAGCGCCACCCTCGTCCAGCGCGGGGCATGCTTTCTCGTCCAACGGCCGAGCAAGTCGTCGACTATCGTGCTCACATCGATAGGGCCGTCAGCGCGCTCATCCTCGATTTACCTGAAGCGCAGTTCGCTGATTTAGCTGACCTTGTGCAGCTTGGCTGTGTGCATGAAGAGCAGCATCAAGAGCTTCTGCTCACTGATATTCAGCACGGTCTATTTCAGAACCCTATGCGCCCGGCCGCGTTTGATCGCGAAAGTCTTTCCGGTGAGCGCGGGGCTGAAACATCCGAAACCGAAGTCGCGCGGTCGTGGCGTCATTTTGACGGCGGGCTGACGGAGGTCGGGCACAAAGGCGCGGGCTTCGCGTTCGACAATGAAGGCCCGCACCATAAAATCTATTTAGCGCCGTTCTACTTGGCGTCACATTTATCGACGATTGGCGACTATGCAGACTTTATCGCCGACGGCGGTTATTCAACGCCCACCCTCTGGTTGTCAGACGGATGGGCGCGCGTGCAATCGGAGAATTGGTGTGCGCCGCTTTATTGGCGTCGCGAAGAGCCTGGAGACAACTGGACTGGGTTCTCGCTGTTTGGGGAGGCGCCGCTTGAAAAAGAGGCGCCTGTTTGGGGCTTAAGTTATTACGAAGCCGCCGCCTTCGCGGAGTGGACGGGCTATCGGTTGCCAACAGAATTTGAATGGGAATATGCCAGCCAATGCGCTCCGCTCACGGGTCAATTTCTGCGCGGCGCGGGTTTCTCTTTGCCCCGCGCCGGGGAGGACGTTTCCTCCCGCGATAGCGGCACAATCCCAGCGGACGTCCACCGCCGCTATACGGGCCTTTGCGGAATGTTCGGCAGCGTCTGGCAGTGGACCGCCAGCCCTTATGTCGCTTATCCCGGTTTCAGAACGGCAGCGGGCGCGGTTGGGGAATATAATGGTAAATTCATGTCGTCGCAGATGGTCCTCAGGGGCGGCTCTTCGGCGACGCCCAATGGGCATATCCGGCGGACCTATCGGAACTTTTTCCCGCCTCACGCCCGCTGGCAGTTTGCCGGTCTGCGCCTGGCGCGGGACGTATAAACCTTACGTCGCGCGCGCAGGCGGGGTATAAGCGTTTGGCGGATCCAACAAGTAAAAACAGGAGGTTGCGCCGTGAATAAACCACTCCCGGCACAGACAACGCCCGAAGCTTTGGGCCAAAGCGCTGGCTTTAATATTCCAGATCCCGCAACCCTCCCGAGCCTGAAGGGCGTGGTTTCTGATGAGGAATGGCGCATTCGCTGCGATCTCGCAGCGACCTACCGGCTGTGCGCCCTTTATGGCTGGGACGATATGGTCTTCACCCATATTTCGGCTCGGTTACCAGACGAGGGCGGGGCGGAACGCTTCCTAATCAATCCCTACGGCGTCTTTTTCGAGGAAATGACGGCAACCTGCCTCGTGAAAGTCGACGTCGACGGCCAAGTCGTTGCCGAGACGCCGTATTTTAGTAATCCCGCCGGTTTCACAATTCACAGCGCGCTTCATATGGCGCGCGAGGATGCAGGGTGCGTCTTGCACCTGCATACGCCCCATGGCGTTGCCGTTTCTGCACAGCAGGATGGTTTAAAACGCTACACGCAGTTCGCGATGAGCGTTTACGATGATGTCGCCTACCACGATTACGAGGGTATCGCGACGGATCTTGACGAGCGCGAACGCCTGATCGCCGACATTGGCGGGCACAACTTTATGATCCTGCGCAACCACGGCACCCTGACAGTCGGCCGAAACTGCCCGACAGCGTTCATGAGAATGTATTTTCTAGAACAAGCGTGCCGGGCCCAGATTTTGGCGCAGTCGGACGTGAAAGAACCACGGGAAGAAACGCCGGCGATGGGGGCGAAAGTCCTCCAACAGGCGACGCCCGCCTTCACGCCGGGCCTTGGCGATAATCTCGCCTGGCCGGGGCTAATGCGCAAGCTCGCGCGCGTTAACGCCGGCTGGGATTACTGAAACCGTTACAGCTTTTTAGTTGAGATTGCACGCGGATTTACAAATTTTCTCAACTGCTGGAGCCATCCCGGCATAAAAGGCTTTGTTGGGGTTCTTTAACGTTTTTTGATTATCCGCTAAGGATTGGTTTTTTCGAATTCTTGCGACGTTTTTAAGCATGGGTATCGACAAATACATGCATAGCCCAATCCTTGAATCACCAATTTCTGCATCGTGAATCCGGAGACGTATAATGAAATTCTGGTTTCGGCCTGTACCGATGTGGCTGGTTTGTTTTGCGGTATTAATGCTGCTTCTTTTTGTGGTTCTTTTTGGCTGGGCTGTGCGCCATGAGTTGACCGGCGGAAAACGTTTAGGCCCGTTTGGAGCCGGTGCGCTTCAGGTAGCGGCATTCCCTAGCCTAGTATTAGATGTATTTGAAAAATTTTCCCAAATATCCAGTGGCGACGCGGACGATATTTCCTTTCGGACGCCGCGCGAAGAACAAGACTTAGCACGCTTCTCTTTGATAAAAAATTCCACTGACTTTTCTTCGCCTGGATTACTTATTTCGGTCGATCCATTGATAGCAGAAACTGGTCGGCGCATAATCGCTGGTACATTTGATATCGATAATCGGGTGCAAAACGCAATCATTTTCCTCTCGCCTGAGTTCGTTGTGGAACGGATTATTCCGTTATCGGAGACTGCGGTTGATGGTGAAGATCCTCGACCGATGGGAAAAAAGTTTGTTCATGGCGTCGAAATCCTTGATGATGGCTCGATTATTTTTGCTTTCGACGGTGGAATTTCGTTACAGCGCTTCGATGCATGCGGACGGAGGATTTGGACGCAGCGTGGTGATTTCCACCATGCAGTTACTTTAGACCCAAGTGGAGCGGGAGTTTGGACCTTTAACAACCGAGATATTGTATTGATTTCTATCGCTGATGGTCAAACTTTGAAGACTATAAGTGTTGAACAAATTGTAGACCAAAATCCACAAATCGAAATACTCGAAGTACGGCGCGCTTACGAAACTTCTTTAGGTAAAAATTTACGAAATATAACCGGGGAATGGCTTGCCGACGCTATTCATTGGAACGACGTAGACCCATTAACCCCTGAGCTTGCACCTGCTTTTCCAAAGTTCGAACCAGGAGACTTGTTACTGAGCGCTCGTTCGTTGAACTTAGTTTTTATCCTTGACCCGAATGACGCTAAAGTAAAGTGGTGGCGCTCCGGTGCGGTTCAACGTCAACATGATCCAGATTGGTTTCCCGATGGCCGCTTAAGTATTTTCAATAACCGAATGAGTAGAGATTTCAGCCAAATTGTTGCGTTAGACGTAGAAGACTTCTCCACTGAAGTATTTGTGGATGGTCGAACGCACAATTTTTACACGAGGATCCGAGGCAAGCACCAATGGCTAGCGAACGGAAATGTGGCTGTTACCAGTCCGCAGCAAGGGCGAGCGTTTGAGGTCACCAATGATGGTCGACTGGCCTTAGAATTGCTAAATACAAAGCCAGAGTCGGCTGATACGAATTACACGATATCGGAAGTACGCTGGTTGCCAGACTCTTATTTTAAGAAAGGGATTTCGCAATGCGAGCAAGCCGAAAATGTTGGTTAATCTGCACGTTAACCTTGCTACTTGCATCCCCGGCAGAAGCATATATAGGGCCGGGCATCGGAGCTGGTGCGATTGCTCTAGTCCTGGGTGTACTTACAGCAATTGGAATGGCGTTCGTTGCTATACTTTGGTACCCGCTAAAGCGTTTGTTGAAGCTTGATAATAAGGTATCTTCGGGAAGAAAAGGAAATAATACCGATGCTGACTTAGACGCAACGTCACCAGAAACGAAAACGAGCAGTGACGCTAATTGACTTGGGTTTTTACATTTTTTTTGTCTATGGTATTGGTAGAACTAATGCTCCGCCTCCCAATGAAGCATCAGCTTTCGCTTTACAATAAATACACGCGACGGTCGTTATGGACGCTAAAAGCGAAAAACGTATCTGACAGATGGCGTGAAAAAGCAATGAGCGTTTATGCTGCGAGGACTTTCGGACTTACTTGTCGGATATTTATTTTCATATTGGCCATTTTAATTGTTTCTGTTGTTTGTTCTTTCGTAGTGGACATTGTTCACGATGGCTACTTAGACTTCGTTTTCTCCACAATAGGTATTTTTACTATTTCATTCTTTGGAGCTATATATTTTATAGTCCGATCGAGAATACTAAAGGGATAGGTTAGTGCAGGCAAACTACGGTGCTATAGCTAAGCTTCTCCACAGACTAGCGTTAAACAACAAAAACACGGCCGCCCTTAGCTTTGAGATGGACCAGAACCGCGTCCCGGATAACCGTGAGGTTATCCGTGGGGGGCATATTTTTGTTTCCGGTCTTGCGCGTTCTGGGACAACAATTCTTATGCGGTTGTTGCATTCCACTGGCAAATTTGCATCGCTTACCTACCAGAATATGCCCTTCGTCCTTGCGCCTAACTCTTTTGATTGGCTTAGTGCAGGTTCAGGAAAGACGGCCAGCCTTCAAATGCGAGCCCACGACGACGGCATTTTGGTCGGTTTCAATAGTCCTGAAGCGTTCGAAGATGTCTTTTGGCGGGTTTTCGACGGCGACCGTTACATCAAATCGGACCATCTCGCGCTTCATGCGCCACCCAACGACACGCTCGAAAATTTTGTGAAATACATTTCAGCAATTCTTTATGCTGATGTAAAACGTAGCGAACGTTATTTATCTAAGAATAATAATAATATTCTTAGGCTTGAAGCCCTAGCAAAGGTTTTTCCGTCTTCGATAATTTTAATCCCATTTCGTGCGCCGATCGATCACGCTAGGTCATTACTACGCCAGCACATAAATTTTTCTCATCAACAGGCGGATGATA
>JBCCTV010000021.1:0-23807 GCA_039197915.1 Pseudomonadota bacterium
CCAGCGCCGACCTTCCATCATCCGGCCGGTAAATTCATCAATGATGATAATCTTCCCGCCACGAACGATATACTCTTTGTCGCGCTGGAATATTTTGTGCGCTTTGAGCGCTTGGTTGACGTGGTGCACAACCGACACGTTCGCCGCGTCGTAAAAACTGTCGCCCTGCAAAAGGCCCGCTTCGCGCAAAAGCTCCTCAACCCGTTCGTTGCCTTCTTCGGTGAGGATGACCGAGCGGGCTTTCTCGTCGATTTCGAAATCGCCGTCTTCGAGCTTTGGAATGAACCCGTCGATCGTGGTGTAGAGATCTGATTTGTCGTCGGTCGGTCCGGAGATGATCAGAGGCGTGCGCGCTTCGTCGATCAGGATCGAATCGACCTCGTCAACGATCGCGAAATGGTGGCCGCGCTGCACCATCTCCTCCAGC
Source organism: Pseudomonadota bacterium (assembly GCA_039197915.1). Lineage (GTDB taxonomy): Bacteria > Pseudomonadota > Alphaproteobacteria > Caulobacterales > Parvularculaceae > JAJFFW01. Next base: position 428 of record JBCCTV010000021.1, read on the forward strand.
GACGATTTCATATTGTCGCGCAGGTAGTCGAAGCCGAACTCATTATTGGTGCCGTAGGTGATGTCGGCCGCATAGGCGGCCCGGCGTTCCTGGTCCGACATGTTTGGAACGACGCAACCCGTTTCCATGCCTAGGCGTTCGTAAACGCGCCCCATCCAATCGGCGTCGCGTTTCGCCAGGTAGTCGTTAACCGTAACCACATGGACGCCGCGACCGGTGAGGGCGTTTAGATAAACGGGGAGGGTCGCAACGAGGGTTTTACCCTCGCCGGTCTTCATCTCCGCGATATCGCCGTTGTTTAAGACCATGCCGCCGAGGAGCTGAACGTCATAGTGGCGTTGCCCGAGGGCGCGCTTCGCTGCTTCCCGCACGGTGGCGAACGCATCCTCTAAGAGCTGGTCTAGCGTCTCGCCGTTCTTATAGCGCTCTTTCAGCGCGTTGGTTCGCTCGATGAGCGCGGCGTCGGACAGGGCTGCAATGTCGTCTTCGAGCGCGTTGATCGATTCGACCCGTTTAAAGAGCGGCTTGAGGCGGCGATCGTTGGACGTGCCGAATATCTTTTTCGCAATCCCGAGGATGGCCATATACTCGCCTTAGTTTTATTCCGCGCCTGGAGGGAGAAACTGGCGCATTGGCGCAATCTGCGCCGGCGTCTGCAACCCTTTGCAAAGAGCTATCGTGAGATAAGCAGGGGGCATAGGAGTGTCAACGAAGGCGGCCCATTGAAAGGCCTTCCGTGAAACAGAGTGGACATGGCGCAAGCATTCACAGGCCATCAAGCAGCAAGCGAGGCGCAAGACCGCAAAGGGTCTGGCGGCGCGCTCCATTTTGTTCGCCTGATCCTGTCCGCTTTTGCGGCGTTTTGGCGCTATCTGGGATCCCTCGACGACGCCCTCTGGGTTGGGTTCAAGCGCACCGTTGTTTTTACCCGTCGCGCCGTTGCGTCCGCGTTCAGGGGAGCCTGGCGCGCCCTTGCGGACCTCTTCCATTGGTTTCCCGGGCGCGCTGGCCGAGCCTATTGCGCGTTCGCCGGCATGGCGCTCCTGGTTTCCGGTCTCTGGGTTGCCGATGAGTTGCGCGCCTCCGCTGCGACTGATGGGGAAATGGCCGCGGGCGTTCCTGGTTTTCCCGTCGACGCAAAAGATCCGATCGTCGCTCGCATTGGCGGCGACTATATTCGCCTTTCAAGCGTCGTCGCCTCAGCCGTTGCGAGCGGGCAGGTAGAAGTCGCGGAAACCTTAACGCCCGCCGCCGCCTTCAGCCGCGGTCTGGTCGACGCCTTTGTCGAACAACGCCTCTTGGCGGACGCAGCCCGCGCCGCTGGTCTGCACCGGAACCCAAGCGTTGCAACCCGCCTTGAGGCCGCCCGCGATCGCATTCTTGCCGCCGATTACCTCAACCGACGCGTCGAAGCGACCGTGACCGACGACGCGGTTGAACGTCTCTACCGGGCAAACGCAGACGTGACGCGTCTCGGCGATGAAGTCAGGGCCCGCCACATCGTGCTCGCGAGCGCTGAAGATGCTGTCGCCGTAATCGACGCCCTGAGCGGCGGGGCTGACTTTGGCGAGCTTGCAAAAGCCCGATCTGTTGACGCCTGGACTGGAGCCCTTGGCGGTGATCTCGGCTATTTCACAAAAGACATGATGACGCCGGCGCTCGCACGGGCTGCGTTCGCGACTAAAACGGGTCGCACCGCGCCGATCTTTCGAACCGAATACGGCTGGCACGTCCTTGAAGTGACGGGGCGCCGGCGATCAAACGGCGTCAGCCTTGGCTCAGTTGATGACAATATCGAGCGGTTCTTGACGCTGCGCACGATTGAAAAGACCGTCAGTGAGCTGATTGAAAAGGATCAGGTCGCGTTCTATAGGCCAGAAGCCACAACAGAAACCTCCAAAGGGGAGACCCCTGCGGCCCCGACAGACGAAACGTTCGAATACCCCAACGCGACGAACTAACCGGCCACGGGTGACCGCCGTCGCTTCTTATAGGAAACGATAAGTTAAGCCTTTTTTCTAACGCAACGGTAAGGTTTGTTCACGATGGTGACGGGAACGAAATGCCTAATCTTTTAATCGTTTCAGCCTGTGCGCTGGTCGATGGGGATGGGCGCGTGCTGTTAGCAAAACGGCCGGAAGGAAAGCCCGAAGCGGGCCTTTGGGAGTTTCCGGGCGGGAAGTTGATGGCCAATGAGACGCCAGAGACGGCGCTGGTGCGTGAGTTGAAAGAAGAGCTTGATATCGACACGGAAACGGCGTGCCTCGCACCGATCGGTTTTGCCTCGCAGCCGATGGGGGATCGGCATTTGTTGATGCCTTTGTTTGTGTGCCGAAAATGGACGGGTGTCGCTAAACCGATCGCGTCGGAAGCCCTTGCCTGGGCGCGACCGAACGAGTTCAAGCGTTACCCAATGCCAGCGGCTGACCGCCCGCTTGCAGCGCAATTGCGGGATGTTTTGTGATGATGGCGGTGCAAAAAATCAGCGCGCGCTTCGGAGCGATGGTAAAAGAGTTCTGCACGGATGAAAGTGGTGCGACAGCGATCGAATATAGTTTGATTGTCGCCCTGATTTTCCTCGCCGTCGTGTCCTCGATCCGCGTCTTTACGAACAACACTGAAGATATGTATTCGCGCATTGGCGACAGTCTGCTGAATGCGCCTTAAGCCGCAAGGGCCTCCCGAGGCGATAGCGCACCCGCACGCCGCGATTTCGCTCGCCTGGTTCTTCTTTCATTCATCCGTGTCTTGATTAACTTCGCCAGGCAGTGCATTTTTAACGGCGTCGGCGAGTGACGCGGTAGCAGCGCCAGGCTTCAGAGGTTTTGGTTGGCTCGCGGCTGGCGCCCATCCCGTAAGATAAACAATCTCAAAAGGCGCAGCGGCCCCATCTGGCGCCGCCATTGTTTGGAGCGCCGCCGCAAGCACGTCCCGGCGCAGGGCGGGGCGTTTGCGCGCAAGAGCGTTGCGTTCACCCATGGCGCGCAAGTCCTTAAATAGCGTTGTCGGGTCCCTGAAAGTGACAGTGACAACGTCGTTATCGACGACCGGCATGGCGAAACCCGCCCGCTGCATGGCGCCGCCGAAATCGCGCACCGATGCAAAAGGCGAAATCCGAGGGGCAACGCCGCCGCATGTCTCAATTTCCGCAGCATAGAGCGCGTCGCGGAGTGTTTTTAACGTGTCCGCACCGAAGACGGCGGCGAGGAAAAGACCGTCCGGTTTTAAACTCATGCGCATTTGCGTTAGGGCGCCGATCAAATCGTTTGTTGTATGCAGGGTCAGTAGACTGACAATAAGATCAAGCGACTTGTGTTTGATGGGCCACTGTTCGGGGTCAGCGGCGATAGCTTTTGCCCCGATGTCTTCGGAGATGCTGGGAGTATCCGATTGATCAGTAGTACGCTCTTTTTGACGAAGCCGTTCGGGCGCAAGGTCTACATTCATGATCTCGCCGACGCCGCAGCCTGGCGTCAGCGCATGTAAAAAACCGGCGGCGCCGTCAAAGGCCGCCAACGGAAAATCGCGCATGGTCGTTTCTAGCCGGTCTACAATGTCGGCCATTGCCCGCTCGTGCAGGTAGGCAGCCTGGCTGAGGGACGCGACGGCGCGCGCGCGGCGGCGCCTGTAAAGCGCGCGGTCGAAGATCTGCGGTGGTCTGTCGGTGGGGTTTTGGCTCGCCATGGGCGGTATCTGCTTTCTCGGGGGCGACCCTGCAAGTAATCCGCGTTTATTTGCGGTCCTTAAACGCGCTGGCAAGCCCCACCGTTGTGGCGCTGTGATGGTGAGGGCGCTATCGTACCTGATGCATTTTGCGCCCGATCGCCCATCCCGTTTTCAACCGCTCCGCAGCGTCGCGCGCTCATCCGGGAAACTGCTCCAAGGCGTGATGGATTTAGCGGCGCCGCCGACCTGCCCGATCACCGGCGCCCAGGTGACCGGCCCGGCGACTTTAAGCGCGGAAGGTTGGGCGCGCCTTCAATTTATCGACGACCCGGCCTGCGCAAGGTGCGCGACGCCTTTCTCAGTTCATCGGGGCGACGGCGCCGTTTGCGGCGCGTGCGCGGCATCGCCGCCTGCATATGATCGAGCCCGCGCCGGTCTTGTCTACGATGAGGCGAGCGAAGCGTTGGTCATTCGATTTAAGCACTCGGACCGGCTTGATTTGGCCCCGCTATTGGCGCGGATCGCCGCTCGGGCCGGGGCTGATCTGGCGGCGCCTGGCGCCCTCCTGACGCCGGTGCCGCTCCATTGGCGCCGGCTTTTCAAGCGTCGCTATAACCAGTCGGCCGTGCTCGCCCGCTTGACGGCGCGCGAGTTAAATCTCGGCTGTTCGATGCGGCTTGTTCAGCGCCAACGAAATACGAGGCCGCAGCAGCAGCTAAGCGCCGATGCGCGAAATCGAAACGTCGCCGGCGCCTTCCGGGTGCCGGAGCGGGCGCTATCGCTCGTTAAAGACACTCACATTATTGTAGTTGATGACGTGCTCACGACCGGGGCCACACTGTCAGCAGTTGCGCGGGCGCTAAAGCGCGCTGGCGCCGCCCGCGTGGACGCCTTGGTTGTCGCCCGGGTTGCAAATTCAACTTCTGTCGCAATATGACGCCAATCAATGCATCTTACCGTTCGATGTAACATGAGATGTAGCGGGCCCAGTAAACTAGTCGGCCGACGAGGAGGTAAAGAATGGCGAGCGTAACCGTCTATACAAAACCTGGCTGTCCCTATTGCTCACGGGCGCTTGCTTTGCTGGCGAAAAAGGGCGTCGACGTCGACGATATTTCCGCGGCCTATGACGAAGAAAAGCGCGAGGAAATGCGCGCGCGCTCAAATGGCGGGCGGACTTACCCGCAAATATTTATTGGCGATACCCATGTGGGCGGCTGCGATGACCTCATTGCGTTGGAGCGCAGCGGCAAACTCGATCCCCTGTTGAATGACACAAACTAGGGCGCCATTTCGAGCAGCTTGCGTGCAAATGCGATCGGGCCTCGATCGCATGGAAAACGCGCGGGACGCCGCGGCGTTCATTGAACAAGCCGCTGGCGATGGCGCAAAGCTGGTCGCGACGCCCGAAATGACGACCGTTGTTGACCGCGACGCAAAACGCCTGGGCGCTGGCCTCAAAACCGACGCAGACGATGAAGCGCTGTTGTTCTTGCGCGATTGTGCGTCCTATCACGGCGTATGGCTGCTTATTGGCTCCGCGGCGGTTGAAGCAAAGGCGGTTGACGCTAAGGCCGATGCCGATGGGCGCTCGCTCATCGCCAATCGAAGCGTTTTGATCGCGCCGAGCGGCGACGTTGTCGCCCGATATGATAAAATTCACCTCTTCGACGTTGATCTGCCCACCGGCGAAAGCTGGCGCGAATCGCACGTCTACGCCGCCGGGGAGCGGGCGGTGGTCGCGCACACGCCCCTTGGCGCCCTCGGTCTATCCATTTGTTACGATTTGCGATTTCCAGCGCTCTACCGATCACTGGCGCTGGCTGGCGCGGAGATTTTCACCGCCCCGGCCGCGTTCACGAAACCGACCGGAGAGGCCCATTGGGAAACCCTGTTGCGCGCCCGGGCGATCGAAAACGGCGCGTTTATGGTTGCGCCAGCCCAAGGCGGCGCCCACGAGGACGGGCGGGAAACCTATGGGCGGAGCATGATTATCGATCCCTGGGGCACAGTCCTTGCCCGTGCTGAGGATGATGAACCGCAGGTTATTTCTGCCGAAATTGATTTAGGCCGTGTAGTTGATGCCCGCTCTGCTATTCCGAATTTAAAGCTTGAGGCGTCCTACCGTGTGGAGGCGGTGACATCATGATCAAGTACAAGTTGCGTTGCGCGTCGGGATGCGAATTTGAGGGCTGGTTTCGCTCAAGCGCTGACTATGATGAGCAGGCAGAAGCGGGCTTACTGAGCTGTGGCGTCTGCGGCTGCGGCGAGGTCTCAAAGGCCGTCATGGCGCCGGCGGTTGCCCGCCGGGATCGCGGCGCCGGAAACCCGATCACGATGGGCCCGGAACAGATGCGCTCGGAGAAGATGCGCGAAGTTATGGCGGAAGCGGCGAAAAAAGCGCGTGCTTACGTGCAAGCGAATTTTGAAAATGTCGGCGACAAATTCGCCGAGGAAGCCCGCCGCATCCACTATGGCGAGACAGGCGAGAGAAAGATCTATGGCGAGGCGACCGGCTCAGAAGTCCGTGACCTGATTGAAGAAGGCGTGCCTATCGCCCCATTGCCGGGCGCTGAAAAAACGGACCGCGCGGGCGTTCCCCAGGCGAAGGCCACCGTTGAGCATGCGCCGACGCCGGCACTTGAACACCAGGCAAAACCGAACCCCGGGGCGCGGCCACCCTCGGCGACTGGCGGTGAAAAAACCCCCATGGCGCCAGCGCAGAACATGGGGCCAGGGCAGAACATAGGGCAAGAGCAGAAATTGGCGCCAGGGCGCAAACTTGAGACATCTCAGAAAGCGCGGAGCGCCGAAGCAACAAAAGCCGGTGTTTCTGAGTCGAGAAAATCATCCCGTCAGTCTACAGATGATGCAGGCTCCTCGTCGCCCGGGGCCGGCGCCAAAGGCGGTTCGCCGACGCGATTGAAACGATCGTGAGGAACAGCCTGCGCGCCAGGGCCAGTCACTTGAGGGTCGGTCAACTGCGTGTCGGTCATCTGCGGGTCGCGCGGTGATGATACGCCGGGTGGCGCTTGCGGTTTCGGCCCTGACGGGCGCAGTCGCTCTGGGGCGCAAAGCCGCTGACGCTTCCATTGAAAAGCAGCTCGCCGTCGCGATCGATGATGCAAAGCAGGAAGCCATTGAAACCCTCGACCGGGAGATCGACGGGGCCGTCGGCAATCGACTTGCCGCGTTCTCTTTAACGCTTCTCGTCAAAGCCGCGCTGTTGTCATTGGTTTTTCTAGCGCGCTCAGGCGGCTTGATTGAAGGCGCGGCCTTTAAGGTGACAGCGCTTGGCCTCCTCGCCGCTTATCTGGGCCACGATGTGACCCGGCTTGCGCCGCACGCCCCGGTCGCCTGGCGCGTTTTCCGCGACTATGGCTTCAATCTACAAAAGGCGACCACGGAATATGTTTCAGAGACCGCGTTCGCCCGCGCCTATGAGGAAGCGACGCGTCGCCTCGGTGAGCGCAAATCACGCGCGGTTATTGCAGTGTCAAATTATTCGCGCCACGAATTGTCAGAGCGTGTCGCGCGCGCCGTCGCCGATGTGGCGCGGACCGTTTCGTTTGAACGTATTCGCGCGCGCGTCGCGATAGGCGCCGCCAAAGCGCTCGTCTTGATGGCTTCATACACGATTTTTCTGATGCTGATATTCAGCGTCGGCTAGCGTCCTTAGAAAACGCGCAAACGGCTTTAGAGTGCGTTTGCCCATTTATCGGCTGTTTACAGATAAAAATATTCCGTAAACGTGGTAACGCGCCGGAAATCGTTTTGTGGAAAAAAACGCTTTTGCTTTTGCTTAGCAGTGACAGGTGTAAGATAAAATAAACGTCAAAGTTGTACGCTCATATATCAAACAACGGAGATATTCCGAGATGAGCGTCCAGAAACAGCTATTACTGATTGTTGCCGTTCCGCTTGCCATCCTTCTTGTTTTCGCTGGCCAAAGCGTCACGAAATCCTTGTCCAAGCGCAGCGACACCGCACAGATCGTGCGCACCGTTGATCAGGCTGCGGTTTTAAGCGACCTGATCCACGCCATGCAGCGCGAGCGGGGCGCCTCAGCAGGGTTTATCGGATCAAAGGGCCAGGCTTTTTCACGTGAGCTGGAGCGCCATCGCCGGGGTGTCGACGAGGCGGTGCAGTCCTTCCAGGCAGTCTTGCCGGACTTAGAGCGGGTCCATGGCGACCGTATATTGGTCGTTAAAAACCGTTTATCGAATCTGGCGTCAGTGCGCGGGCGCGTCTCGCAACTTGCGATCAGCGTCTCAGAGGAATCCGCTTATTTCACGGGCGCAATCGGCGATATCATTGGCCTGATTGATTACGTCACGAAATCGAGCGGCATCCCGGTCGTGACAAAACAGGCAGAGGCTTATCTCTCCCTGATCAACGCGAAGGAAACCGCAGGACACCAACGATCCATGGGGTCGATCGGTTTTGGTTCCGGCGACTTTGAACCCTCTGTTTACAAACGTTTCGCGGCCCTTGGCGCGGCGCAAACCGTTCTCCTCGACCTGGCGCGCGCGAACGCGACCCGTGAAGGCGCGGCAGCCATTGACGCCTTGAAGTCAGGCGCTGAGTTTGAGCGCGTCGAAGACTTGAGCAATATTGCTGAGCGCAGCGCCTTTGGCGGCGGCGTCAACGGCGTTTCTGGGTCGGATTGGTTTACAGCGGCGACGGCGCGCATCGACGCGTTAAAGCGGGTCGAAGAAGACTTCAGCGCGATCTTGAAAAATATTGCGTCGGAAGAGCGCAACGCCGCGACGGCGAACCTCATACTGACCATTACGATCGCGTTTTTAGCGATTACCATCAATCTCGCCTATGCGCTTTACGCGGCGCGGCGGATTTCACGACCGCTTGAGTCCCTTGGCAAAGCCATGCGCAAGATCGTCGACGGCGAGTTTAAAACGTCGATTACAGGCGTAAAGCGCAAAGACGAAATCGGGGATATGGCGCGCTCGCTTGCTGATTGTCGCAAAACCTTGGGCGAGGCGGAAGTCGCCAACCGGGCGGCGCGGTTTAAGTCAGAAGCCTTAGAGGCCTCGTCGGCTGCGATTATGATCGCCGACAAAGACTTCAACATCACGTTCATGAACGCGGCGACAAGTGACTTGTTTGCTCTCCATGAGGAAAATTTCCGGACCGCGTCGCCAAGCTTCAGCGCCGATAGCGTTGTCGGATCAAAGGTCGATATTTTCCTCAACGAGCCGGAACACCAGCGTATTCTTGCTGGTGATCCTTCGCAATTACCGATCACAACTGATCTCGATATGGGCTCGGCAAAATTCCAATTGAGCGTCGCAGGCGTCTTTGACGACCAGGGCGGCCTGATAGGGTACGTATTTGAATGGGCGGAAGTCACTCAAATGCGACTGAACGCCGGCATCCTCAACGCCATCGACCAAACCCAAGCCATGATTGAATTCAACTTGGACGGAACGATTGTCACGGCGAACGAAAATTTCCTGAGCGCCACTGGCTATGCGCTCAACGAAATTAAAGGCCGCCATCACCGCATATTCTGTGAAGCAGACTATGTAAATTCCGCTGAGTACAGAGCATTTTGGGAGGACCTGGCGCGCGGCGTTAACCCAAGCGGGGAATATAAGCGCATCGGGAAAGACGGTAACGAGGTCTGGATCCAAGCGACCTACAACACCATCCTTGACGGTAAAGGCAAGCCGTTCAAGGTCGTAAAGCTAGCGACCGACATTACAGAAACCGTCCGTGAACGGCGCGAAGCGGAGGCGCGGCGCGTCAAGCGCGCATCTGACCTAGCCCATGTGGTGGATGAGTTGGCGGCCGGGCTTAATCGTCTTTCAGACGGAGATTTCTCGTCGCAGATTGAGGCGGAGTTCGCGGAAGACTATGTGCAGCTCAGGGCCGACTTTAATGCGGCAGTCGAAAAGCTGCGCGATGCCGAGGTTGACCGCAAGAAGCGGGCCGAGCAGCAAACCTTTGTCGTTGACACGCTTGCAACGGCTTTGAAAAAAATGTCCGAGGGCGACCTAACGGTGAGTATCGAAGCGGCGTTTTCAGAAGAGTATGAAGCCTTAAGGCGCGACTTTAACGCAGCCGCGAATGAGTTGCGCCAGATCATGTCGATCATCGTCAATACGGCGAAGTCAATTAAAGAGCGCGCGGCGGACGTCAGTTCGTCTGCTGAGGACTTGTCGAAACGCACCGAGAACCAGGCGGCGACCCTTGAAGAAACGGCGGCCGCCCTCGACGAAATTACGGCGACCGTCAGCCAGACCGCGACCGGCGCAACGGAGGCGAGTGCGGTTGTTGGCGACACCAAAAACGAGGCGCAGCAAAGCGAACTCGTCGTCCAAAACGCCGTCGACGCCATGGGCAAAATCGAGGCCTCGTCGAAGCAAATTTCGCAAATTATCGGCGTGATCGACGACATTGCTTTCCAGACGAACCTATTGGCGCTTAACGCGGGCGTTGAAGCCGCGCGCGCAGGCGAGGCGGGCCGTGGCTTCGCGGTCGTCGCCCAGGAAGTTCGGGCGCTTGCCCAGCGCTCATCGGAGGCGGCGAAGGAGATCAAGGACCTGATCTCGTCAAGTTCGCAACAGGTCGAAACTGGCGTTGATTTGGTTGGCCAAGCGGGAACGGCGTTGGTTGAGATTTTGAAGCGCGTTGAAGAGGTCAACACCCTCGTTTCAGATATTGCTTCGTCTGCGAAGGAACAGTCCACCGGCTTGTCTGAGGTGAACGCTGCGGTCAATAAAATGGACCAGGTCACGCAACAAAATGCGGCGATGGTTGAGGAATCAACTGCCGCCAGTCATTCGCTTACGAATGACGCGCAAGACCTGTTGCGGAAGGTCTTTAAATTCAACATCGGCGAAGACCGGCGCGTTGGATTAAAAGATCCGCGTCCGGATGCCGGCGAACGGCGATTCTTAGAGCGCGATGTGCCCGAGACCAAAATCGATGAAAGCGTCATTGAGGGCCAGGCAGTGCGTAAGCAATTGGCGCGCGCTGCGTCCTTCGCGTCGGAAGGCTCAGCAGCCTTAAAATCCGGTGGACCGGACGATGGATGGGAAGAGTTTTAGTCCCGTACGGATTTCAGATTACCACTTAATCGGTAGACGTGATGACAGTGGCGCGTCTACCGATCTGTATCACTGGTCTTAGGTTAACCCGTGAGCCTTTATGTGAAACACATCGCGTTCGTTTCGCTATATTAGGCTGGTGCGCCGAACGCTCTCGCTTACGGTTTAACGGCGCACACCATATAGTTGACTGACGGATCTTGGGTGACGTTCCATTTATTGGCGAGGATATTGAACGACACGCCAACGGTCGATGTGAGGCGCATTCCTGTCGGCTCTAGGGCGCGGGCGATCTCTTCGGGCTTTACAAATTTTCGCGGATCATGGGTGCCGCGCGGCAACCAACCAAGCACATATTCAGCGCCAATTTTTGCAGTCGCTAAGGCTTTCAGTGTACGGTTAATCGTTGCGACAATCATAATGCCGCTGGGCTTCACGAGCGCCGCGGAGCTTTGCAAAAACAAATCAACGTCGGCCACATGCTCAACGGCTTCCAGGTTTAGAACGACGTCGTAGGCGGGGCCGCGGGCGGCGGCGAGGTCCTCTGCGGTGGTCGCTAAATACTCAATATCAAGGCCCGATTGTTCCGCATGCACACTAGCGGTTTTGACATTGCGTTCCGCGGCGTCGACGCCGGTCACGCGCGCGCCCAGGCGGTGCATCGGCTCTGACACAAGGCCGCCGCCGCAACCAACGTCTAACAGGCGTAATCCGTCGAGCGGTTTTGTCGCCGTCGCGTCCCGGCCATAGTGCTCAATTACAGCGTCGCGAATAAAGGCGAGCCGCGCGGGGTTAAACTTGTGCAGGGGTTTAAACTTCCCCGTCGGGTCCCACCACTCGTCGGCGATCTTTGAAAATTTGTCGATCTCTCCCGCGTCTATTGTCGTTCGCTTGATGGGCTCGCGCCCCGCCTCTGCACTGGAAACGTGGCTACCGTCTTCAGCGATATCCGTATCAGTTATTCCGCTGTCTACTATTGCACCGGGGGTTGGGTTTGCCATCGGCAAGCTCCTTGCGTCAGTCTAAAGCGCTATCTACAAGCGCCGTTGGTTGTACGCGGTCGCCTGCATCGCCGATGTGCCCTAAGTGGCGGAAAGATTGGCGCGGGCGGCGATTAACCGGGATCAAAGGCAGTGGCGGAGAGAGAGCGCGTCGTATTGAAGTTCGGGGGCACATCCGTTGCCGACCTCGACCGGATTCGCGCAGTTGCGAAAATCGTCGCCCACGAGGCTGACAAAGGCGTGGGCGTCGTCGCTGTGGTCTCGGCGATGGCGGGCGAAACGAACAGGCTCGTCGCGCTCTGCTCGCAAGCCGGGGACGCTGATCCCGCACTGGACGCACACGGGTATGAATACGACACAATCGTTTCATCGGGCGAACAGGTAACGGCGGGGCTATTAGCGCTTATTCTCCAAAATAGCGGCCGCAAGGCCCGGTCTTGGCTGGGTTGGCAAGCGCCTTTGGTGACAGACGACGCCCATGGCCGCGCGAAGATCAAACGCATTGACCCGGGCCCGATCGGGGCCGCGATCGACGGCGGCGAAATCGCTATCGTCGCCGGCTTCCAGGGGATAGACGAGGCCGGCCGCATCTCGACCCTCGGCCGCGGCGGGTCAGATACGACGGCCGCCGCCTTCGCCGCAGCGCTCGACGCCGCACGATGCGACATTTATACAGATGTGGATGGCGTCTATACAACCGATCCGAGAATCAATCGGGCGGCGAAAAAAATGAGCCGGATCGCCTATGAGGAAATGCTTGAGATGGCGGCCCTCGGGGCGAAAGTCTTGCAGACCCGGTCTGTAGAGCTCGCCATGGCGCATAGTGTTAAGCTTCGCGTGTTGTCGAGCTTTGGCGAGATTGGCGCGGAAAATCCAGGTACGGTGATTTGCAGCGAGGACAGCATCGTGGAAAAAAACGTCGTTAGCGCCGTTACGCTGTCTCGGTCAGAGGCGAAGATTAGCTTGTTGTCGGTGCCCGATCATCCGGGCGCGGCCGCTGATATTTTTACGCTGCTTGGCGATGGCGGCGTCAATGTTGATATGATCGTCCAAAGCCCGGCCCGCTCAGGCGACGCCGCCAACATCTCTTTCACCATGGGTGAAGATGATCTAACGCGGGCGGAAAACGCGCTTTTGGAAAGTCAGTCCCGGATCGGTTTTGAAAAAATCATCTCCAATAGCGACGTTGTTAAAGTCAGCGTCATTGGCGTCGGCATGAAGAGCCACACGGGCGTTGCGGCAACCATGTTCAGAACGCTCGCTGACAACGCCATCAACATTCACAATATTGCGACCAGCGAAATTAAAATCAGTGTCCTGATTGACTCCCGGTATGCGGAACTTGCGGTCCGGGCTTTGCACACGGCGTATGGCCTTGATGCTGCTGCTTGACCATAAACCCAATCGCCAACGTTATGGTGTGCGCCGCAAAGGTTTACGCCTATGACCTATGACGGCGGTCGAACGCCCCATGGTGAAAGCGGCATCACGGTTTTGTTGCGTCGGATGCGCGATGCGGTTGCGCGCGAGGCGAACGCGCAGGAGCGCCTCGATGATCTGACCCGGATTATCGCAACCCATGTGGTCGCGGATGTTTGCTCGATTTATTTGCGCCGCGCCGACGATGTGCTCGAGCTTTATTCAACGGAAGGCCTCAACCGCGACGCTATTCACGCGATCCAAATGCAGTGGGGGGAAGGACTTGTCGGCGCCGTCGCAAAATCCCGCGCGCCTTTGGTGACCGACGCCGCCCAGGACCATCCGGCGTTTAAGTACTTTCCCAACATTGGCGAAGACCCATTGCAGTCCTTCATGGGCGTGCCTTTGATCCGTTCAGGGCGGGTCCTTGGGGTCTTGGTCGTTCCAAACCGGGCGCGCCGTCAGTATACGCCGGAAGAAATTGAAGCGGTGCTGGCGGTGGCGACGCTGCTCGCTGAAACGACCGCGTCCGGCGAGCTCCTCGACGCCGCTGATACCGAAGTCGTTGACGAAATGCTGCACCAGCCGGTGCGTTTCCGCGGCGGCGCCATGGCCCCCGGGATCGCCATTGGCAAGGCTGTTTTTCGGGAGGCGCCAGCGCCCAAACACCTCGTATTCGCCCGCGACGCTGCGACCGAGACCGCCCGCCTTGAAGAGGGCCTCGATCGTTTGCGGAAATCTGTCGACGCGATGGTCTCGGATGATTTTCTGGCTGGCGAAACCCGTGAGATTCTCGAGGCCTATCGGTTGTTCGCCTATGACCGGGGCTGGAAAGAGCGCCTGCGGGCGGCGGTCATGTCTGGTTTGACGGCCGAAGCGGCAGTCGAGCGCGTGCAGGCGGAAAACCGCGCAAGGCTCGCAAATGCGCGGGACCGTTATCTCCGTGAACGGATCGATGATCTTGATGATCTTTCAAACAGGCTCTTGCGGTGTTTGGCGGGCGAAACCCTTGATGCGCCGCGCGACTTGCCGGACGATGCAATTATTCTCGCGCGGTTTATGGGGCCTGCGGAGCTTCTCGAATATGATCGCTTAAAGCTCAAAGGTGTTGTGTTGGCGGACGGGTCGGACACATCCCACGTGGCGGTTGTTGCGCGTGCGTTGGACGTGCCGGTCGTCGCCGGCGTGGCGGAGGCCATCGAGCAGGCCGAAGAGGGCGAGGAAATCATTGTCGACGGCGAAGAGGGGTTAATCCACATTCGTCCGACTGCAGAGGTTCTGCGGGGCTACGCGGAAAAACGAGACCTGCGCTCAGAACGCCAGGCGGCCTATGCGCGCGAAGCGGACCTGCCGACGGTGACGCGTGACGGCGTTGAGGTTGAAGCGTTCATGAATGCAGGCCTTGCGATCGATATGCAGAACCTGGCTGCGACCGGCGCGGCAGGCGTTGGGCTCTTTCGCACGGAGCTGCAATTCTTGATTGGCCGCGGGCTGCCTAAAGCGAGTGAACAGGAAAAGTTTTACGGCGAGATCCTTGAGCTTGCTGGCGGCAAGCCGGTGGTCTTTCGCACCGCCGATCTCGGCAGTGATAAGTCGGCTGCCTATATGAAACCGCGCGAAGAAGCGAACCCGGCCATGGGCTGGCGGGGCGTGCGCATGGCGGTCGACCGCCCTGGGTATCTGCGCCCGCAGCTGCGGGCGCTCATCGCCGCCTCGGCGGGATCTACCCTGCGGGTGATGGCCCCAATGGTGACGCTTGCCTCTGAAGTGGAAGCGGTGCGCGCGCTTTTTGACCAGGAGATGCAGTACGCCCGCGATCGCGGCAAGCCGCTCCCCTCGGCGGTGGAGATCGGCGCGATGGTTGAAACGCCCGCCGCCGTTTGGCGCCTGGAAGAAATCGCAGCGCGGGTCGATTTCATGTCGATCGGCGGCAATGATCTGGCCCAGTTTTACTTCGCGGCCGACCGCGAAACGGCGCTGACGCAAACACGGTTTGACCCGCTCGAGGCTGGATTTGTCAGCTTCCTGAAATTGTCAGTGGATAAGGCTAAGGCCGTCGGCGCGCCCCTCTCTTATTGCGGTGAGCAGGCTGCCGACCCCCTATTTGCTGCAGCGCTGCTTGGTGTCGGTATGCGCAGGCTTTCAATTTCTGCGACCGCTGTCGGTCCGTTCCGGCGTCTGGTGCGGACACTGAATACCGCTGAGCTTGGCGCTTGGATGGACGACGCGCTTGCGAACACCGTTGGCAGCTTGCGGCCGGGGCTCGACAAGTTCTTGCGCAGTAAGGGCGTTGATTACTGAGCCTAAATCACTGGGCCTAAATCACTGGGCCCAAATTTTTGGGCTGAGATTACGAGGCAAATAACAGCCCTTGGGCGATCCGGGACTTGCGGGCGAAAGCGTGGTTAACGAATGGCGCCCCGGCTTAAAGCCGTTTTCTCCAAAATTGGCGTTAAGCCGTTTTTTCCAAAATTAAAGTAGCGCTTTTTCAACCCGCCTTAGCGGGAACGCTTTTTCATCGGCGCGCAATGCGCTACGCTAATATCGCAAGAACAAGGATACGCCGTGGCGAAGAACGACGGGTCGGCCGAGATCTTCGAAATTAACGATGCGCGCCGACGGTTGCGCGCAGGCGACCTTAAGCTTGACGACTTTCCAACCGCCGGGGCTTATCTCGCAGCTGTGCGCGAAGCGCTCGGTTTTTCTTCCGAAGAGATCGCCGAAAAACTTCATATGAAAGCCTCGGTGATTGCAGCGATCGAAGAAAATGCGATCGATGATTTACCGGCGCGACCTTACGCCGTTGGCTTTGTAAAATCTTTCGCAGAAGCGCTCGGCGTTCCGGGCGATGTGGTTGTCGATCGGTTTAAAAGCGACGTCGGGTTTACACCGCAAGCAGACTTGGAGCGCGCCCGCGAGCCGATCAGAACGCCGGCGGCGAACGCACCGGCGGAGCCCGCCAATTTGTCTCTTGCCGCAGTTGTCGTGATTTTGATGTTTATTATGTGGTGCGCCTTTGAAATTACGCGGCCACGCAGCGTCAATCAGCCGTTTAAGCTCGATGGCGTCACCCCGGCGCCCGCTGATCCGGCTGCGGGTGCTGCGATCATCGATCCAGATGAAGCGGCCCTAGTCGAAGCGCCGGCGCCAGGGCTGCCGCCGCAAGAGCTACCCATTGTTGTTGAGGCGCGCATCATTGAGCGGTTTGATCCGATTTACCCACGCAATTGTGAGCGCGAAGCCCGCCCGGTTGAGACCGTGAACATCGCCTTCACCATTACGGCCGTCGGCGGGGTATCGGGAGAGCGCATTCTTGAGAGCTCAAGCGACTGTTTTGAGCGCGCGTCTCTCAATGCGATCCGGCGCTGGCGCTTTCAGCCACGGACAATCGATGGCGAAAGCCGGCCCGCATATGAGCAACGGGTTTCGTTCTCATTTGATAAACCGGACTAGCAACCAGCGCGTAGCGGGTAGTATACTGTTTCGAAAGCGGAGTTTGTTCCCGATCTAGGCTTGACAGATCGAGCCTTCCGGTAAACTCCTTTGCTGCGAAGCAACAGGGATTTCGCTATGTCTGTTCGTCCTTGGCGCGACATTGAACGGCGCGAGTGTCGGCAAATAATGGTTGGAAACGTGCCGGTCGGCGGCGACGCGCCGATTTCCGTGCAATCCATGACCAACACGCTCACGAGCGACGCCCAGGCGACCATCCGTCAGATCAACGATATCGCGGAAGCTGGTGCTGATATCGTGCGCGTTTCGTGCCCCGACGTTGAATCAACCGCAGCGATGAAAGAAATCACACGCCATTCGCCGGTGCCGATCGTCGCGGACATTCACTTCCACTATAAGCGCGGCATCGAGGCGGCTGAGAATGGAGCCGCGTGCCTGCGCATCAATCCGGGCAATATCGGCTCGGAAAAGCGCGTTCAAGAGGTCATCAAAGCGGCGAAGGCCAATGGCTGCGCTATGCGTATCGGCGTCAATGGCGGCTCGCTCGAAAAACACTTGCTCGACAAATATGGGGAACCGTGCCCCGAAGCGATGGTCGAAAGCGCCCTAGACCACGCAAAGATCCTTCAAGACAACGATTTCCACGAGTTCAAAATCTCGGTGAAGGCGTCTGACGTCTTCTTAACGGTCGCCGCCTACCACGCGCTTGCCGAAGCGATCGATTGCCCGCTGCACCTTGGCGTCACCGAGGCTGGCGGCATGCGTATCGGTTCCGTCAAATCGGCCATTGGCCTTGGCTCGCTCCTATGGGCCGGGATCGGCGACACAATCCGCGTATCGCTTTCGGCCGATCCGGTGGAAGAGATTAAAGTCGGCTACGATATTCTGAAATCCCTGAACCTCCGCCACCGGGGCGTAAACGTGATTTCCTGTCCGTCCTGCGCACGCCAAGGCTTCGAGGTGATCGATACGGTCGCGATGCTGGAAGAGCGATTGGCGCATATCACGACCCCGATGACGCTCTCGGTGATTGGCTGCGTTGTAAACGGGCCCGGCGAAGCGCGTGAAACAGACATCGGCTTTACCGGCGGGGGCGCCGGCAAAGAGCATGGCATGGTTTACCTCAATGGTGAGGTGTCCCATCGAATTGACAATAGCGAGTTGGTGGACCACCTCGTTGAACAGGTTGAAAAGCGCGCAGCAGAGATTGAAGCGCGCGAACAGGCCGAGACCGTCGCAGCAGAATAAAATAACGCGCATCGGTCTCGCGAGCGAGCGTTAAGCAGTCTAGCCGCAACGCGCTCGGCAGATTTTGCGAGAGCACCAGAGTTGATTTCAGAAGACCAGTTGTCGGCCCTCATCGCTAAGTTTGAGGCGGTTGAGCAGGCGATGTCTACAGCATCGGACACGGATGAAATTGTTCGTCTGTCGAAGGAGCATGGCGAGCTGCGCCCCGTTGTTGAAAAAGCGCGCGCCTTGCGCGACGTCCGCCAACAGCTCGGTGAACTTGAAGAGCTTGTTGCGGACGATGACGCTGAAATGGCGGCGATTGCGCGCGATGAGCTGACCCAACTCAAAGAAGACGCGCCAGCACTTGAGCAAGAGTTGCAACTTTTGCTTCTTCCCAAAGACAAAGCCGACGACTCAAGCGTTATTCTTGAAGTGCGGGCAGGAACCGGCGGTGATGAAGCAGCACTTTTCGCTGGCGATTTATTTCGGATGTACCAGCGCTTCGCCCAGCTACACCAATGGCAGGTGGAAGTGATCTCCCAATCCGAGGCTGAAGTCGGCGGGTTTAAAGAAATCCAAGCGAGTATCTCCGGCCACGGCGTATACGCCATGATGAAGTTTGAAAGCGGCGTGCACCGGGTCCAGCGCGTGCCGGAAACGGAAACGCAAGGGCGTGTGCATACGTCAGCGGCGACGGTTGCTGTTCTTCCGGAGCCAGAGGAAGTTGATATTGAGCTTAATGAAAGCGACCTGCGGATTGACGTCTTCCGCGCCTCCGGGCCTGGTGGGCAGTCAGTAAACACGACTGATTCAGCCGTCCGTATCACGCACTTGCCGACCGGTATTGTCGTGAGCCAACAAGATGAAAAATCTCAGCATAAAAACAAAGCCAAAGCGATGAAGGTTTTGCGCGCCCGTCTTTATGAGGTTGAACGCGCGCGCGCAGACGCAGAGCGCGCAGAGGCGCGCAAATCGATGGTCGGATCCGGCGACCGTTCCGAGCGGATAAGAACCTATAACTACCCGCAAAGTCGCGTGACGGACCACCGGATTAACCTAACGCTTTATAAGCTGAACGAAATTGTCGCCGGCGACGGACTTGACGAGATTGTTGACGCCTTAACCCTCCGGGACCGGACGGACCGCCTCGCCGATATGGAGGCGGAAAACGCCTAATGGAAACCATTGGCCAATCGATCCGTACCGGCGCTAGTCTCTTGCATGCGTCAACGACGCCAATGCTTGACGCCCGTATTCTGATGCGGGCGGCGACGGGCATGGATGATGCCGATTTAATCCTAAATGAGAAGACCGTGCTGGCTGACGACGCCGGCGCCTTGTTCCAAGCCTATATTGATCGCCGCGCCAAGCGAGAGCCGATCGGGCATATCCTTGGAGCGAAAGACTTCATGGGGCGGACTTTTGAGCTGGCGCCAGGCGTTCTTATTCCGCGGCCGGATACGGAAACGCTTGTGGAGGCGGTGTTGAACGCCGTCGGTCATGACGCCCACGAACCTTTACGGATATGCGATTTGGGCGTTGGATCCGGGTGTATTCTTGTTTCATTGCTGGAGCGCTTGCCCAATGCGACGGGCGTTGGCGTCGATATCAATGGCTCGGCAATTAAGGTCGCGCGCCGTAACGCCGGCAGCGCCGGGGTTGGGGCGCGCGCATCATTTTTTGTTGGCGACTGGTGCGCTGCTTTGAACGCGGATTTTAACGTTATCGTTGCAAATCCACCCTACGTTGCAAGCAACGACGCAGTTGACGGCGACTGTTCATTCGAAGATGACCGCGCGCTATACGCTGGTGTCGACGGAATGGACGCTTACCGAAGAATTTGCGCGGATATTGGCAAAATTACTGACAAATGCTCCCTTGTGGCGTTTGAAGTTGGGGCCGAACAAGCGGAACACGTTGAAGGCATGGTGCGGCTAGCGCGCCCGCTCGCTGAAACGAAAATATTTTGTGATCTTGCCGGGCGTGAGCGCGTTGTTCTTTCGTGGGATGCGTCGCAGCAAAAAAACGTTGAAATGTAGGCGCATCTCGCTATCATCCTTTAAACGGAGTAACGCTTACGAGCATTACGCTTTTTCATCCGCCTAGAGATAGATAGGTTGTCCGCGGACCAATTGAAGTCATAGCGGTCATTGGGAATAGGTTTGACGCTTCATTTGGTGAAAGTTGTCTGACCGCAGTAAAATTACCCTGCGCCTGAGCGGCGTGAACACTTAGAGGGGGACAGCGATTTGTATCGCGCGCGACAGCCTAGCGCCCGTAACTTCGCAGCGCTTTGCCTGAGCGTGTTTTTCCAACCAGCGGGAGCCTATTGGGCGCCGGACAGAGCGACAAACAAAACCCCGGTGAAACAGAGATTTACAGAAACAAAGCGACGGAGATCGATCGTAAGTTGCTTTGGAATGGGCCGCAGAGGAATGACCAATAAAGCGAACGGCTTCACTGCGTAGGTCACAGGCAGTCTCAGACGCGACATGCCGTCTGGATCTGCAAACGGTAATCTGAAACGACACTGAAACGGTAATGGACAGAGCAGGTACATGAAACGCGGACGTAATCAGCGCCGTCGTCAAGGCGGACAAAACCCTAATCGCGCATTAGATTCGAACGGGCCAGACGTACGTATTCGCGGAACAGCGATGCAAATTTACGATAAGTACCAGGCGTTAGCGCGGGACGCATCGTCTGCTGGCGACCGGGTCAAGGCTGAGAATTGTCTTCAGCATGCTGAACATTACTTTAGGCTGATAAAATCCATGCAGCCGGCGCAACCGCAAGCGTCGGCAAATGCTGACGCGCAAGATGGCGCTCCAAACGGCCGCCAGGCAGGTAATGGCGCTGGCAATGGGGCAAGTGCGGACGCACCGGGTGAAGCAATCGCGGAAGCATCGAGCGCCGAGTCTTCTGGCGCAGACATTATTGAAGACCAGCCGTCATCTGACGACAGCGCAGTCACTGGCAAAGCAGCAAAAGACGAGACGATTGAAGGTGCGGCTGGCGAAGCCGCAGCCGGCGAAAGCGAGGGCGGGCGCAAGCCGAGACGCCGTCGTCCCCGTCGCACGGTCAAGAAAGATGATGCGGCTGACGGTGCTTCAGCGGAAGAAGCGGTCGCCTCTTAAAGGCTGGCGGCGCCGCGGCCGAAGCCCCATCGCTTCGGCCCTCCTCAAAGACGGCATGCCCTCCTCAAAGACTGCATGCCCTCCGCAATGACTGCATGAAAGTCTTGCAAGTGGGGCGCGCCTGCTTACCCTCCGGACACAGATAAATATATCTGCTTGAAACGGAGGCTCCATGACCGATACCGCGGCGGCGACCCAGCCAGACAATCTCTTCTCCCTCGAAGGCAAACGCGTCGTCCTCACCGGCGCCTCGCGCGGCATTGGCGAGGCGATCGCCAGGCGTCTCGCCCAGCATGGCGCGCAGGTTTTACTGTCAAGCCGCAAATTAGAGGCCTGCGAAGCGGTCGCGAAATCAATCAATGACGCCGTCGGCCGCGAAGCGGCGTCTGCGGCGGCGTGCAATATATCCTACAAGGACGATCTCTCGCGCTTAATTGATACGGCCGATGAGCGTATGGGCGGGGTCGACATCCTGGTTTCGAACGCGGCGGTGAACCCTTATTTTGGGCCGTCGAGCGGCATCTCTGACGAGCAATTCGACAAAATTCTAACCTGCAACGTGAAGGCCTCCCATTGGTTGGCGACGAAGGCGTTGCCGCAAATGGTGGAGCGGCGAGACGGCGCCATTATCATCATCTCATCAATTGCTGGATTTATGGGCAGCACCACTTTGGGCGCCTATGCGATTTCAAAAGCGGCTGACCTTCAACTGGCGCGGAATTTGGCTGTGGAATATGGTGAGCACAATATTCGTATAAACTGCATCTGTCCTGGTGTAGTAAAAACCTATTTCGCTGAAGCGCTTTGGAAAGATCCAAAAATAGAAAAGGCAATAAGCCGTGAGCTTCCCTTACGGCGCTTTGGTGAGCCAGACGATATTGCTGGCGCGGCCGTCTTCCTCGCCTCACCCGCCGGCGCGTGGATGACGGGTCAATCTCTGGTGGTTGATGGCGGCGCGCTCGTCCAGTCGCCGGGTTTTTAAGCATTGGTTATTGTCGCAAAGCGATCAGGAGTGTCCGCGCGATCTTACTTGGCGCTCGGAGGAATTAGTGCGCCCTATCGAACGAAGTCCGAATAACATTAATCCGGGAAGTCATTTGAACGGAGTGAAAATGGCGCACCGGGCCTTGAGAATTTTAAATTGAGAGCCATTTAAAGAGCGTAGGGCGTCGCCGTCAGGGGCGTCCATTTTGAGAGTTTGACGCTTTTTGGAAGGTCGACATGCAATTTGAAAACTATTCAGACCGCGCCCGCGGTCTCATTCAAGCTGCGCAAGGCATTGCTCTGCGCGAAAACCACCAGCAATTTACGCCGGAACATATGTTAAAGGCGTTGCTCGACGACCCGGAAGGGCTCGCAGCAAATCTGTTGCGCGCGGGCGGCGCAAAGCCGGATAAGGCGCTCGCGGATACAGAAGCAGCGCTTGCGAAGCTTCCGAAAGTTCAGGGGGCATCGGGCGGATTGTATATGGCGCCAGCACTCGCGAAGGTCCTGTCGAACGCCTCTGATGTGTCGGAAAAAGCGGGCGATAAGTTTGTCACCGCCGAGCGCTTGCTGACCGCCTTGGCGCTTGAACCCGATGCTGAGAGTTCAAAAATCCTCAAAAACGCCGGTGCAACGCCCGTAAAGATTAACCAAGCGATCAATGATTTACGAAAGGGTAGAACCGCTGATACGGCGTCTGCGGAGCAAGCCTATGATGCGTTAAAACGCTACGCACGCGACCTAACGGAGGCTGCACGAGAGGGAAAGCTAGACCCGGTTATCGGGCGCGACGAAGAAATTCGCCGCACCATGCAAGTCCTTTCGCGCCGTACAAAGAACAATCCGGTTCTGATTGGTGAGCCAGGCGTTGGTAAAACCGCCATCGCCGAGGGCTTGGCGCTTCGCATTATCAACGGGGACGTGCCAGAAAGCCTACGCAACAAACAACTCCTAGCGCTTGATCTCGGCTCTCTGATTGCGGGCGCAAAATATCGTGGTGAATTTGAGGAGCGCCTAAAGGCGGTCTTGTCTGAAGTCACGAGCGCCAATGGCGAGATCATTTTGTTCATTGACGAGATGCACACGCTCGTTGGCGCGGGAAAAACCGACGGGGCGATGGACGCCTCCAACCTTCTCAAACCCGCGCTCGCCCGCGGCGAGCTCCATTGCGTTGGCGCAACGACACTCGATGAATACCGTAAATATGTTGAGAAAGATGCCGCACTCGCGCGCCGGTTCCAGGCCGTCTTTGTTGAAGAGCCAACGGTTGAAGACACTATTTCGATCCTACGCGGATTAAAAGAAAAGTACGAGCTGCACCATGGGGTGCGCATCGCTGATTCAGCGATTGTCGGCGCCGCCACGCTCTCCAATCGGTATATCACGGATCGTTTTTTGCCCGACAAGGCGATCGACC
>JBCCTV010000022.1:0-22859 GCA_039197915.1 Pseudomonadota bacterium
CGCCCGTGCGCGATGGCGAGGTTGAGTTTACGGCCTTCCGCCCACGGGGGATGCCCACCTTTTATCGGTTTAGCGTAGACGGCGACGTCCGGGATATGCTTTCGCGGATTGATGAGGCGCCCCTATCGCTGATCAGCCCGACGGGGCTTACTCCCAATGCCTTTTCTGGTGAGGCGATGTTCCGCATAGAGATTGAGCGACCAAACAGGCGCGACCCGCCCCGGTCATCCTACCAGTATCGAGGCTCTGGGGCCTTCAAAAATCTGAAAGTTGAAGAGCTCTATGGCGCGGTGACAATCGAAGGGGCGGATGGAAACATAAATCTGACGACAGAGGGTATGACCGTTAATGGCGCTGGCGTCTTGAGCGATGCGCCGATCAAAATCGAATGGCGGCAACGTTTTGCGCCCGGACCCGAACGGACCCGTCTGAAGGTGAGCGGCGAGGCGACGTCCGCGCTCGCTGATATTTTTGGCTTTGGCACACGCCAATTTCTCCAAGGCGGCATTGGTTTCGTCGCGGAGGCGATCGGGAATTTCAGTGCACTGAGGACGCTAAATGTTTCTGCGGACCTAACAAACTCTTCCATCAGGTTGGAGCCGGTTGCCTGGCGCAAGCCAGCGGGCGAGCAGGCGCGAAGCGATTTTCAGGTAGATTTCATCGACAATGGTGTGCGTATCCATAACATTCGTCTCTCCGGTGAGGGTGTGAACGTGTCGGGTGAGTTATCCCTCGACAATGACGGACGTCTTCAAACGGCGTCTTTCCCCCGATTACAGTTGGACAGTGTCGCTGATTTATCGGTTGCCGCTGAACGCCGGGCTGGCGCCGGTCTTCAAATGTCTGTCTCCGGACCTTATCTAAATATCGGTCCGGCTCTCGCCTCAATGACTGGAAACGCGGACGCTAGCGCGCAAACGCCAGCCGACCTTTCCACGATTGATTGGGGCGACGGCGTTCGTGCTACCACTAGGATCGATCGCTTAGAGCTACGCAACGATGTTTCGTACCAAGATTTTATCGTTGAATTTCTTCGAAATAAAGAGAGCACGCAGCAGTTTTCTGTGTCTGCTTTGGATGCCCGGGGCGAGCCCTTATCCGCTCGACTGGAGTACGACATTGCTGAAGCCGAAGTTGAGCAGTCGCTTGTGGCGCGCACCGCAAATGTCGGTGAGCGATTATCAGGCGTATTCGGATTAACCTCGATTGACCGCGGCCAAGGCGTCTTGGTCATTGGCGGGCTTGCCGCTGATGCGCCGTTGACCGGTGAATTACAGGCGCGCGATATGATCGTCGTCGGCGCACCCATGCTGGCGCGGATCTTTGCTGCGGGGTCCTTTGATGGGTTGTCGAACCTTCTCAATGGGGAAGGCATCGAGCTCGCACAGGCATTTGCTGAATTTCAGTATGAGGATGGCGTGTTGTTGCTGGACGATGTGCGCGTGGCGGGGCCATCGGTTGGCCTTTCTGCAGAAGGTCAGTTGCGCGTGGACGAAGGCGGGCTGATCAACCTGCGCGGAGCAATTGCGCCGCTCTATCAGGTGAATTCGCTCCTCGGTCGGACGCCAGTCATCGGCGACTTGTTGATTAATCGCGAAGGCGAAGGCGTTGTGGCGGTTTCTTACCGCGTCACGGGTCCGGCGTCGTCGCCAACGGTTTCGGTCAATCCCCTGTCCGCATTAACGCCGGGCGCATTTAGGCGCATATTTGAAAGCGACCGCGATATTCGGTCCGAGCTTCCGAGGGATGTTTCCAAAACTTCGGGACCAACTCAGGGGGAGGCGCCCTTCGTCACTTCAAGCGCGAACGAAGACACTAATCCTGAGGCGGATGGAAGTGCGCGTGACGCCATAGCAAACGCTGGCGAGTCTGTGAATAAACGAAATAACGAACCCAACGAGGGCGACGTTCCAACGCCGCGTCTTGCCCCGCACCGCACGCCGTAGGGCCCATCGCAGCGACGTGCCTACGAATTGCCGCCCAATACCGGCGAAAAAGCTTCTGTCTCTATGCGTCAGTCCGGAAACGTTGAACTGGCGCTCAAATCCTCGTTGGCTTATTGGCTTATTGGCTTTGCGGCGCTGGCGGATGGGAATGCCGACGGCGCGCAGCTATCAGCGAGGCGCTTTAGGAGAGTTTTACGAGGGCGTGTTTTTTCTTTCCGATTGAGAGCTTAATCACGCCGTCTGCGACGTCACCTTCGTTCAGTGTACGTTCCACATCAAGCGGTGTGTCGTTAATCTTCAGGGCGCCGGCTTTGATGTGGCGTCGCCCTTCACCTTTCGATGCAATAAGACCGGTACTGATGAAGGCCTCGAGCATCGGCATACCGTCCGCGAGCGCCGCTGTGCTTGCCTCAATCGAGGGCAAGCCTGCAGCGCTCATGCCCTGTTCAAACGTCTGGCGCGCCGTTTCCGCAGCCTTCTCAGCCGCGTCATCACCATGAAGCAGTCGCGTCGCCTCGGTCGCGAGCACTTTTTTCGCCTCGTTGATTTCTGATCCGCCAAGCGCGCTCAAACGGCGCACCTCGTCCATTGGCAGGGTGGTGAAACGCGCGAGCAGCGTTTCAACGTCTGCGTCCTCGCAATTGCGCCAATATTGCCAGTACTCGTAGGGACTGAACATGTCAGCGTTCAGCCAAACGGCCCCGCCTTCGGTTTTGCCCATTTTCTTGCCGGACGCGGTCGTTAATAGCGGTGTCGTCAGTCCAAAGACTTCAACCCCGCCTTTCCGTCGGCATAGCTCGACGCCATTAATAATGTTGCCCCACTGGTCAGACCCCCCGAGCTGCAATGCGCACCCGAACTCTTGTTGAAGTTTGTGAAAATCATACGCCTGCATGAGCATGTAATTAAACTCAAGGAAGGTCATCGGGCTTTCACGGTCTAATCGCAGCTTGACACTATCAAAGGTCAGCATACGGTTAATTGTAAAGTGAACGCCGTAGTCTCGTAGAAACTCCACATATCCCAACTGATCGAGCCAATCGGCATTGTTGGCCATGATGGCCCCGGTTGCGCTCTCGTCGTAGGTCAGGAACTGCTGGAAAACTGACTTTAACGCGTCGATATTTTCATTTATTTCAGCGTCTGTGAGGAGCTTGCGTTGGGCGTCTTTGCCCGTCGGGTCGCCCACTTTTGTCGTGCCGCCACCCATGAGCGTGATGGGCCGATGTCCGGTTTGTTGCAGCCAATAGAGCAACATAATTTGGATCAGGCTCCCGGCGTGGAGCGACCGCGCCGTCGCATCAAACCCAATATAGGCCGTTATGGTGCTAGCGTTCGCACGCTCATCAAGCCCCTCAAGGTTTGTTCCCTGATGAATGAAGCCGCGTTCATCCAGAATGCGGAGAAAATCTGAGCGAAATCTCGTCATTTAAAGTGCATTTCGACCATTGCTTGCGTCGCGCGGCTTATGGCGCCCGGTACGCGACGTCAAGGAACGCCGATCCAGGGAGCTCTAAAGCAAGCAGCGTTCGGTCTTTAGGGTTGCGCGCGCCGGCGTTTGGGTTTTCTTAACCCCTTGTGGCGTCCTTTTAGGTGAAAGCTCTAGCATCGCCGTCGCCCATATGGGCAAGAAGCCGGAACAAAAAGCATGGTCAGAACCGCAATTGGCCTCATGAGCGGCACATCGATCGACGGGATCGACGCAGCGCTCATGCGAACCGACGGCGTCAACGCGATCGATACGGTGGAAACGCTTAGTTTCCCCTATGGCCGCGAAATGAAGGTTTGGGTTCAGCGCGCGGTAAA
The DNA here is from genome assembly GCA_039197915.1 of Pseudomonadota bacterium. GTDB lineage: Bacteria > Pseudomonadota > Alphaproteobacteria > Caulobacterales > Parvularculaceae > JAJFFW01. The sequence goes on from JBCCTV010000022.1 coordinate 3,753, forward strand.
AGCGGCTTTAGAGGGCCGCGACGGCGCCGCTGACGTCGGCAAGGCTGCTGGCGAAATCACGCTTGCCCACGTGGAGGCGGTTAAGGCCTTAATTGCGAAAGCGAAACTGACGCCGGCGGAGATCGACATTGTTGGCTTTCACGGCCAGACAATTCTCCATCGCCCAGCGCAAAACCTGCAAGCGACGGGTCGCACCTGGCAAATTGGCGACGGCGCAGCCCTTGCTAGCGAAGTCGAGATAGATGTTGTTGGTGATTTCCGCAGCGCGGATGTCGCCGCTGGCGGTGAGGGCGCCCCGTTCGCTCCGGTTTATCACGCAGCACTCGTTCGTAAGCTGACGGAAAAAGAGGGCGATAGTGCGCCCGTCGCGGTGCTCAACCTTGGCGGCGTCGCAAACGTTACGTTTGTTCCAGAAGGCGGCGACGAGACGGAAATGCTCGCCTTTGATTGTGGCCCTGGCAACGGGCTGATCGACGAATGGGTTGCATTGAAGACGGGCGCGGCCATGGATGAAGACGGCGCGCTTGCGAAGCGCGGTGAGGTGCGTTCGGATATTCTTCGGGATATGCTGCTCGCTCCTTATCTGCGGCGCAAACCGCCTAAGTCGCTCGATCGCTATGATTTTAAGATTGATCCCGTTCTTCCCCTGTCGACAGCGGACGGCGCAGCGACCCTGACAGCGTTTTCTGCTGCTTGTGTGCGCATGTCTGAGAAACACTTCCCGGAGCCGCCGTCCCGTTGGATCGTTTGCGGCGGCGGTCGTCGCAACGGCGCGATGATGGAAGCTTTGCGCCAAGCGGTAGAGGCGCCCGTTCTCACGGCTGAGGATGTCGGGTGGCGCGGTGATGATCTTGAGGCGGAGTGTTTTGCTTATCTTGCCGTGCGCTCGCTTGAAGGGTTGCCGCTAAGTTTTCCAAAAACTACCCGAGCGCCCCACGCGATGAATGGCGGCGTGCATTACCCCGCCCGGCGGTAAGTTCGCCTAAAGCAATACAATAGCAACCTACGCCATCTTCACTAGATCGTTTTTCAACCAAGTGGAGACCGGTTGGGCGCGAGAAAACGCGACAAAACAAAAACCTAGAGCAACGAAGCAGTTCAGATTGATGCGAAGTTGCTCTAGGTGTGCGGATCTTACGCCGTTCATAGCCACGCTCGTCAGGGTAGCACGCAAAGACTGTGCAGCGCTTTTTGACTTTCGCGAGGCGACCCGTAAAGCAGTGTGCCGACGCCGAGCAAGCACGGTAATCGCATTTTTCTCTAGGCGAAGCATTCGCCCAAAAATGATGTCAGTGAGGCCCAGGAGCGATTGGCGGCGTTTTGGTTGAAAACGGTCCCGAAGTCGGGGTCGTTTGCCTGCGGATTAGTGAAGGCGTGCATAACGCCGCCATAGGCGTGGATTTGCCAATCAGCGTCTGCCCGCGTCAATTCTTCCGCTAACGCATTATGATCCGCCGGCGTCGCCATCGGATCGTCCCACCCGTGATAGACCGCAATCTTCGCCGAAATCTTGTTACCCTCAGTATTGCCCGGCGCGGCGAGTATGCCGTGAAAAGCGGCGACGCCTTTTAAGTCGGCGCCCATTCGCGCGAGGTCAAGAACGCATAGCCCACCAAAACAAAATCCGATTGCTGTGATCTTTGAGCCGTCGACTTCGGGAAGGCTTTTGACGACGTCGACGACTTTCGCGAGCCGATCTTGCAGAAACGGCCTGTTCGAAGCGAGCGGCGTCATGAGCTTCTCGTTCTCTTCATTGTTGGCCCCAGTAACGCCTTTGCCATAAAGGTCGAGGGCGAAACCTGCATAGCCCAATTCCGCAATGCGTTCGGCCATACCGATCTCAAAATCGGTGCGTCCCGCCCAGGCGTGGGATATGAGCACCGCTGGCAGCGGCCCGGTCGCGGCGCTGTCATGCGCTAATGTGCCTTCTAGCGTAACGCCGTCATGCGCATATTCGATAGGCTTACTGACGATTGGCATGTCGTTTCTCCAAGGTGTGAGGTGCAAAGCGTTTGCAGTCTTTGGCGCGTGGCGCCTGCGCCGGGCTTGGGGTTTTTGGGCTATTTCTGACAAGGGCAATACCCTTGCCGATGGCTTTTTGCTTGGCGAAACCTGACGTCGTTTGCGTGACGCTAGATTTCGCAGACTGATCATCTTACCCAGCGCTAAATAGGTTTTTGCTCTAACGGGTGATGCGGAGCGATTTTCTCCGCCTCAGACTTTCAGCGCGACTCTATATTTCTGGCTTCGCTGCGGGATCGCTCCGCTCAAGCAGCGATACGTCGTTTCGCCGCTTCATATTCTTCCACAAGCTGGTCGACGTAGGCTGCTGTTGTGCCGCGGGATTTAATCGCGCCAATGCCCTGGCCGCACCCCCAGATGTCCTTCCAGGCTTTCGCGTCTGTATTGCCGCCAGAGCCGAAATCCATTGCCGAAGGGTCGCTCTCGGGGAGATTATCTGGGTCTAAGCCTGCCGCCTCGATCGAGGGCCTCAGATAGTTTCCGTGCACACCAGTAAACAAGTTCGTGTAGACAATATCTTCGCCGCTGTTCTCAACAATGGCGTCTTTATAACCATCGGTCGCGTTTGCTTCGTCCGTGGCGATAAAGGGCGAACCGATATAACCAAAGTCTGCGCCCATCGCTTCGGCGGAAAGCACAGCTCCGCCCGACGCGATGCAGCCAGAAAGAGCTAGCGGTCCGTCGAACCAGGCGCGTATCTCCTGGATCAGCGCAAATGGCGACAGCGTTCCTGCATGGCCGCCAGCGCCGGTCGCAACCGCGATTAACCCATCCGCACCCTTATCAATCGCTTTCTTTGCAAACATCTGATTAATGACGTCATGCAATACAATGCCGCCGTAGGAATGCACCGCCTCATAGACTTCTTCGCGCGCGCCGAGCGAACAAATTACGATTGGAACCTCGTGCTTCACGCAGTCTTCTAGGTCTTTCATCAGCCGGTCATTTGAGCGGTGGACAATTTGATTAACGGCGTAAGGGGCTGCGGGACGGTCCGGATGCGCATCATTGTGGCGCGCAATCTCATCTTTGATCTCGATAAGCCAATCGTTGAGCTTTTCTTGCGGTCTTGCGTTGAGCGCGGGGAAGGAACCAACAACGCCCGCGATGCACTGGGCGGCGACAAGCTTCGGATTGGACACAATGAAAAGCGGTGCGCCGATTACGGGTATGCGCAACGATTTTTTGATTTTTTCGGTGGCTGACATCGATAACTCCTCGCCAGGCAAACGGACAAACTTTGCACTGCAAATTATTCGTCCGCACCGGTGCGCGCAACCGCGACACGCAGCCCAGTCTCTGGCCGCCGGGCGCCGCAACACACGTTGAATTTGCGAGCGTTTAGCCTGTCAGCGTCGGGGCGAGGGCGCGCACATCGACGGTGACGTCAAGCGACACAAAAGCCTGAGAAGGTCCTTTGAAAGATCCCGCAAACGGGGCCGCTTGGGAGGGGCGCCGTGCAACGCCAGTACGTATCAGGTTGCCGGATGCGATAAGACCATTTGTAGGGTCGAACTCAACCCAGCCAGCGCCTGGTAAAAAGACCTGCACCCATGCGTGGGTGGCGCCCGCGCCGCGCATCACGCCTTCTTTGTCAGACAACGGATCGTATAAATACCCGGTGACGAAGCGTGCGGCAAAGCCCAGCTGGCGAACGCCCTCCATCATCAAAACAGCGAAGTCGCGGCAGGACCCGCATTGCAACTCGAGCGTTTCACGTGGGGCCTGGACGCCCGCTTCTTCCCGGCGTTCATAGCGGAAGCCGCTGTGGATCTGTTTCACCATGCTTTCGAGGATCGACCAGGTATCGCAGCCATTTTCGTCAGCAAAGCTCCGGGCCCATTCGCGGACCATCTCTGACGGGTGATCGTACTCCGGCGCAATCGCGGCGGAGAGATCGACGCGTTGATCAGGGTCATAATTAAACGGATATCGCTGGGCGCTCTCAGCAATCGGAAAATCAGGTTCGTGAATTGTCGAGCGCACAACTTGAAAGACGCTGGAAACAGACAGGGTATCTGCCGGTTCGGAAAATTCAAATGTCGTTATGGAATTTGAAAACGCGTCGTGGAGCCAGCGCAACGACGCTTGAGGCGACGCGGTGATCTCAATGCCAAGAAGCCTGAGGTCGTGGCTGTCATGGGGACGGAACATGGCGCGGTGCGGCCCAAACTCGACCGGTTCGCTGTATCGATAGGTCGTGGTGTGGCGCACCTCCAACAAGTCGGTTGACACACTTGCGCCCCGGCGCTTACCCACTCGTTCGCCGGATGTCGCCGCTTCGGCCCCTGAACTCACTGAACCCATCGCCCCCATTGCCCACTCCTACGTTTGCCCAACGCCCCTTAGGTTACGGGAAAGTAGCGATCTGCGAGGGCGTTCGAAAGAGAATTTAAATCGCGTTGTACAGAATCCATATAGCGATGCAGGGCGCGGCCGTTTAATTTTGTCTGCGGCTCGCCAACGATTTCCGTGAGCGCCCGGCGCGCTGATGTGACGGCGGCCCCTGCCTTTGCGCCATAGTCCCTTTCTAGCTCTGCCAGGGCGCTATTCGCTTCAAAAACGGCCGACGCTACCGAGCGGGGGAAATCCTGGTCGAATACGAAGAACGCCGCGGCTTCGTCTGCGCGCGGGTTGAAGGAATGGCGCCGTCGGAATGCGTGGTAGCCGCCCGCCGACCGCAATAAGGTGTTCCACCATACGACGTCTGGCGGCGGCGGCGCTTCTTCATCCTCGTCATCGGAGGCGTCGATCTGAAAATACTGCATATCGAGCAAGCGGGTCATTTGGTCCGCGCGTTCAATGGCAGCGCCGATCCGATTAAAGAGCCAGACCTCGTCGCGATAGCACGTCGCCTCCATAATCCCGTAATGGGCGAGGCAAGCCGTTCGGATCGCTTCGCAATTTTGCGTTAGTTTTGATAACGCAACCCGCTTGCGCGCCAATTCTTCCGTATCACGATAAAACTCGGATATCTGAACCCATGCTTCCGTGCTTATGAGGTGGCGCAGGCTCCTTGCATTTTCCCTGACCGCCCGCACGCATGAGACGACCGAAGACATTGTGTCTTTACGCGCAATAAAATGCGTAGCGACGCTCGCGGCGTCAACCGTTCGCCCCGAGGCTTCAAATGCTTCCGTCTCCGCAAAGACTTCCAGGAGCGCGCGCCAGGCGCTATTCCCGTCTTGCGCCGAGGCAAAAAACTCCGTCGTCATCAAAAGTCGCGCGGTGGCTTCGATCCGCTCGATGTACCGGCCCATCCAAAACGCGTTTTCTGCATAGCGTGACAGTAATTTATGCGTATACCCAGGTATCTTTAGATCCTCCGCCCTGAGATGAGTTCACAACAATAGAGCCCTTCCGTAAGGCGACCCGGGTCAACCCCCCGGGTAAGACCCATGTGTCTTTTCCCGCGAGGACGAAGGGTCTGAGGTCCACATGCCGGGGTTCAACACCGTCTTCTGTTAGGGTGGGGCTCGCTGAAAGATTGACCATTGGCTGCGCAACGAAGTTTTTCGGATTGCGTTTGAGGGCGCTACGCGCCTCTGAGAGCTCGCGCTTTGTCGCTTTTGGACCAACGACGATCCCATATCCGCCTGAGCCGCCAACAGGTTTCAAAACCAGGTATTCGAGGTTTTCAAGGATGTAGGATAACTCTTCCGGATTTCGCCCAGCGTAAGTCTGGACGATCGATAAAATCGGGTCTTCGTCGAGATAATATTTGATGATTTCCGGCGTGTACGCATAAAGCGCCTTATCGTCGGCGATCCCAGCGCCAATTGCGTTTGCAAGAGCGACATTCCCACGAACGAGCGCACGCATAAGCCCTGGAACGCCGAGTGCGCTATCCGCACGGAATACTTCCGGATCCAGGAAATCGTCGTCAATTCTCCGGTAGATAACATGGACACGTTGCTTGCCCGAAACCGTGCGCATAAAGACTTTATCGTCTTCAACAAATAAGTCGCGCCCTTCAACAAGCGGCACACCCATCTCCCGGGCTAAAAATACATGTTCAAAGTAAGCGCTATTGAAAACGCCTGGCGTGAGAAGAACCGCTTCGGGTTGTGTAATGGCCCCCGGCGCTGCTTCGCTGAGTTTTTCGCGAAGTTTAGTCCCATAGTCGGATACGGCGCGAAGTTTGATGCCCGCCATCAAGTCGGGAAACGCGCGCATCATCAAATGGCGATTTTCAATGACGTATGAAACCCCTGATGGGCATCGGCAATTGTCCTCGAGGACTAAAAAATCCCCATTGGTGTCCCGGATAACATCAACGCCAGACACGACAGCGTACGCATTATTTTTAACCTTGAGGTTCGCCATGGCCTCGGAATAGTTCTTGTTTCCGAGGACGAGTTCACGGGGAACCACGCCGTCTTTGAGTATTTTTTGCGCGCCATATATGTCGCCTAAAAAGGCGTTCAACGCCGTGACGCGCTGCTTGCAGCCGCGTTCTAACGTTCGCCAATCGCTCGCTGCAATCGGCCGCGGCAGCACGTCAAAGGGCAGAATACGGTCGATCGCGCCGGCGTCAGAATACACCGTAAACGTGATGCCGAGATTGTAGAGCTCGCGTTCGGCAGCAAGTTTGCGCCGCTCAAGCGTTTTCAGCTTAAACTTCTTTAGGCGGTCTATCAGCGACGATTTGATTTTCGCGTCGCTTTTCCGACTGAAAACTTCATCGAATACGCCGTCTGCGGCGTAGTCTTTGAAAAAATTATGCGCCGTCATCGGCTTTGTATACTAAATTCTTTTCGCAAATGCAAAAAAAAGTGATACATCCAGACAAGATTTGTATAAAGAAAGAAAATTGTATCAGTAAATACGCTGATCAAAAAATACAGGCCGACACGATAGGGTTATATTATTCCTGTGCAGAATAAAACCTAGAATTCTGCGTCTATCTGACTGGGCAAGCGGGCACTAAGAGAGGGTTCCGCTATCGAAATGAGCAAAACCTGCCGAAAAAACGCACAACGCAACGCCAAAAAATTCATTGAGCGCAATTTAGAACGCAGATTCCCCAACGTGCCTTAACCGACGAGTGGCGATAGCTCATTAGGAAGCAAATCAGGTTCTCGGCCGCATTGCTGTATGTGTGACAACACGGCGAGGCGTGATGGGACCTAGCTAGAGGTGCGCCAAGAAATTCACGGCGTCAGTACGACCTCAGGCGACGCTGACCTGTGGGGCGGCTTCCGGCAAATCTTCGCCGAAGGCTCGCTGGTAGAATTCAGCGACCGTGGGCCGCTCAAGCTCGTCGCACTTGTTGAGGAACGTCACGCGGAATGCGTACCCAATATCGTGGAAAATTTCAGCGTTCTGGGCCCAGGTGATAACGGTCCGTGGGCTCATCACCGTCGAAATATCGCCATTGATAAACGCGTTCCGCGTCATGTCCGCGACACGGACCATGGCGTCTATTGCCTTGCGCCCGTCGTCTGATGCGTATAGCGGCGCTTTCGAGATGATGATCTCCGCTTCCTCGTCATGCTCGAGATAGTTCAGTGTCGTGACGATCGACCAGCGGTCCATCTGGCCTTGGTTGATCTGTTGGGTGCCGTGGTAAAGCCCCGTGGTGTCGCCAAGGCCAATGGTGTTTGTGGTGGCGAAAAGCCGGAAATAAGGGTTTGGCGTCAGAACTTTATTCTGGTCGAGGAGGGTAAGGCGGCCCTCCGCCTCAAGCACGCGCTGTATCACAAACATAACGTCTGGGCGGCCGGCGTCATATTCGTCGAAGACCAAGGCGACTGGCCGTTGGAACGCCCAAGGAAGAATACCCTCTTTGAACGCCGTGACCTGAATGCCGTTATCCACCACGATGGCGTCCTTGCCGATCAGGTCGATGCGGCTCACATGGCTATCAAGATTGATCCGGATGCAGGGCCAATTCAGGCGAGCGGCGACTTGCTCGATATGGGTTGACTTACCCGTGCCGTGGTAGCCTTGGACCATGACCCGGCGATTAAAGGCAAAACCGGCGAGGATCGCCCGCGTTGTATTTTCGTCGAAGCGATACCCCTCATCCCGTGGGGGGACGTAGTCGTTAGGCTCCGCGAAAGCTGGAACCTTGATATCGAAGGGAATGTCGAAAGCTTCGCGTGCGTTCACCTCGGCGTTTGGTTGTTCCGGGAACGGTGCGTCAGTAATCTCAACCATAAGTCAAATCCTGGTGAACGTCGTTGGCGCGAAACTCAGCTGATCAGCTAAATTTTTCAAGGTTTGTCGGCGCCGCGGAGGTAAAAGTCTAGAGGTGCTTGGAAACCTTCCCAACGACGCGCTTCGCGGTTCGCGCGAGGATAGGCGGCACAAAGTCGTCGATGGCGTGGTTAACTTTAACCTGCCAATCGACTTTGTCTTCAGATTTCGGCCGGGCGCGGAAGACGGTTGTACGTTCGGCGCGCATGTCGTCCCAAGTCGCTGTGTAATAATAAAGCGCGATTGATTTTCGCGATTTGTTTTCAGGGTGAGCAATCACAGATGGATTGCCATGCATGGACTCGCCAGTGGTCGTGAACATCGCGCATCTGTTGGCGATGGGGCTCGCGCTGACCACGCGCTCACTCATATCGGTCGTCCACAGCTCAAGCTGGCCGCCATATTCTTCGCGCCAATCTTTGTTCAAGTAAATCAGAACATTGACCCGGCGCTCCAGGTTTAGCGGCTTGTGGTGGTTGAAATCGGCGTGAACGGAAAGGTGGCCGCCATTTGAGATTTCGTGGAAACCACCGCCAATGAAATACGGATCTGGGGCTAATTGCTTGATGCCAGTGATGTTTTCGATGAGCCGAATGAAGGGGCGCGAATTGAACGACGCGAACAGAGTGCGGAGTTCGGGATGCAAGTAGTCTGGATTATAACTCCGCTTGAGGCGCTCTTGGTCGCGGTCGAACGAGCGACTGTCAGGGTCGGCGGTGGTCGGGAAACGCTTGAGACATAAGTCGATCAGGCGATCGTCCAGAAAATTATCGATAACCACATGGGGAAACGGGGACGCGCTCGCATATTGATCGGAAAGCTCAAGGCCAAGCTCTTTTGTCGTGTCAAAATCAAAGAAGCGCGGGTCGTCGGCATTGCTTGGTAAATACGCCACGTTTGCTAATCCTGTCTGCTTAGAGGGTCGATTGCAAAATATGCGCTAGCGCATAAGCGCTTAATAGTCGCTAACTCATTGCAAGTCGCAAATCTTAACAGATGCCTGCTTTTTTAAGAATGCCGTGGGCTTTAACCACCTCTTGAAGTTGCGCTTCAGCGCTGCGGTCTCCCTCATTTGAATCCGGGTGGAACCGGCGGACAAGCTCTGCGTAGCGCTTTTTAATCTCAGACTTTGTCGCGCTTGGTTTCAAATCGAATGTCTGAAACGCTTTTTCCTGAAGCTTGGTGAGCTTTCGCCCATCGCGAAAAGAGCCGCGGGCCGCGTTAAACTTCGCCGCCGCATCCGTGAAAAGCCCGTGGGAGTCCTGGAAATCTGCGGGTCCTTTAGTCCGCGCAGCAGCGCTCGCCCGTTCGTTCGAGCCCATCGACCAGGTCGGTCGATCGCCGTAAATATTCGCCATACGCGCCGCTTCGGCTTCTTTTGCCGACATCCCGTCAAAATAGTTCCAGCTTTTGTTGTGTTCGGCTGCATGCTCCGCGCAGAGCCAGATTTTTTCATCCGGTTCGCGGGGTGACTTTGACACGCGCACGACCGCTTTAGCCGTACACCCTTCCCGGCAACATATTTGTGTCCCCGCATCCGCCCATTTCGGGACTTTCTTCTTCCCCTCTTTGTGAGGTTTGATCCGGATATCGTATCCGTGGCGGGGCTTATAGCGTTCGTTCGGCATGAGAGGATTATGGTGTCGACCGCGATTTGATACAATCTTGACAACGAAGCCTGAGATGCAAAACGCGCGATCGAATCGACCGGAGGAATTAGCCTTGTCAGTTGCTGAGAAATTGGAAGCAAAGCTCAAAAAAGCTTTCTCCCCCACATACCTAAACGTCAAAGACGAATCCCACCTGCACGCCGGACACGCGGGCGCGCCAGAAGGCGGCGAATCACATTTTCGCGTAACCTTGGTTTCCCAAGTTTTTGAAGGAAAGAACCGGGTGGCGCGGCACCGCGCTGTCAATCAAGCGCTGGCGGAAGAGCTTTCAGGTCCGGTCCATGCGCTTGCCATAAATGCGGCGACGCCCGGCGAGTGGGATAAGATCGCCAACTAGAGACCCCGTTACGGAATTGCGGGAAGCTTTTTTGCCTCGCATAGAACGGCGCTCCAGCTCGATCCCTTGGTTACAGTAACGCCCTTAGGCCTAAGATCGCGGCGCGATCTGCGACAGTGCGTCGATAATTCAGTTTAGGCGCCGCGTTGTCGCAACCGGTCCCAGTGATAGGCTCAGTCATGCGGTGGAGCGCTCAATGAGAAAATTTCTGTTGTCTTTGGCTTTTGTTGTGGTCGCGAGCTGCGCCAGCGGCGCGCCTTCCGATTATGGCCCGGCAGGTCGCGATGGTTTCGGGTTTGCTGAAACACGCATTGAAAACGACCGGTATCGCGTTCGATATTCGGGAAGCGGCGGCGACACCCGCGATCTGGTCGAGGAGAACGCCTTGCGGCGGGCTGCGGAAATCGCTGTTGAGGAGGGGTACGATTGGTTCCGTGTCGTTTCGCGCGAAACACTCGGGGACCAGCGCGGCGGCGTGAACCTTGGCGCGGGTGTTGGGTCCGGACGGGTCGGGCGTAACACAGGCGTCGGCGTTGGTGTCGGCGGCAACCTTGGAACAATTGGCGCCCGCCAGTTTTTCACCGCGCGCCTCGAAGTTCTCTTCGGCCGTGGGGAGCGCCCCGCTCAGGTTGACGGCGCTGAAATCTACGACCCGACAGAAATTCTGGCGCGGCTGAATGGGTCATAAATTTCATGCGCTCCAAATAAAATAAAAAATTAGGGAGATAAGATGTGTACGAAGTTAATCTGACGGAGTCTTTCTTTCCAGCCCAAGCCGACACCCAATTAGAGCCCTTGTCGCTCGGCGACATGTTGCGAAGGGGCGCTGCCAAGTGGCCAGACGCACCGGCTTTGCGCGAAATTACCCTCTCGGGCGATGTCGGCCGTATTTGGACGTATCAAGAGCTTTTAGATGACAGTCTTAAGTTGGGCGCCGTCCTTGGTGGGCGTCATAAAAAGGGCGCACGCGTCGCCGTTTGGGCGCCGAATGTGCCCGAATGGATTCTTTTGGAGTTCGGTCTTGCATTTGCGGGCGTCATCCTCGTCACGGTAAATCCGTCCCTCCAGCACCGTGAGCTTGAGTATGTCCTGACGCAATCGGGCGCCGAGGGGCTTTATTACGTGGACGCGTTCCGTGGAAATCCGATGGGCAAAATCGCGGAAGAGGTCTGCGCGTCGTTACCGCAGATCAAACATCTCGTCGATATATCGGACCACGATGCGCTGTTTGAGGGCGAGGCTGGCGAATTGCCCGAAGTGACCGCCACTGATCCCGCGCAAATTCAGTACACGTCAGGCACAACAGGTTTCCCAAAAGGCGCCATTCTGCACCACGGCGGGCTCGTGCAAAATGGTCGCGATACTGTTGCAAGGCTGAACTTTAAACCAGGTGAGAAGTCTTTGAACTTCATGCCGTTGTTTCACACGACCGGGTGCGCTGTCCATGTTCTCGGTGTTCTGGGATCAGGTGGGAACATGGCGCTCCAGCCCATGTTCGACCCGATGGTTTCGGCAAAAGTAATCGAGAGAGAAAAAATCGAGTTAATGGTTGGTGTGCCGACCATGCTTGTAGCGTTAATCGAAGTCGCAAAGAAAACGCCCATTGACTATTCCGCCGTTCGATGCGTCGGCTCAGGCGGCTCAATGGTGTCGCCTGAACTTGCGCGCGCCGCTCAAGTGTTCTTCGGCGCCAAGATTCAAATTGTTTACGGACAAACAGAGGCGTCTCCGGTGCTAACAACGGTCTGGCCGGACGATTCCTTTGAAGACGCCACAGAAACAATCGGCCAGGCGCTGCCGCATATAGACCTCGCTATCAAATCCACTGAGACGGGGGCCGTGTTGCCCGTCGGCGAGCAGGGGGAAATCCGTGCGCGTGGTTACAATGTGATGCATGGGTATAATGACAATCCGCAGGCGACAGCGGCGGCCATTGACGAAGAAGGCTGGCTCCATACTGGAGACTTAGGGGTTATGGATGCGCGCGGCTTTGTGAAAATTACGGGCCGGGTCAAAGAAATGATCATTCGCGGTGGTGAGAATTTATTTCCTGTAGAGATCGAAAATGAAATGCTCGAGCACCCGGACCTTGCTGAGGTCGCGGTTGTTGGCGTGGCTGATCCAAAATGGGGCGAGCAGGTCGCCTGTTTTATGCGCGCGGCTGGCGCCGCCCGCCCATCGGCGGAAGAGTTGAAAGACTTCATCCGTGAGCGTCTTTCTCCGCAGAAAACACCCGTTTATTGGATTTACGTCGATGCATTCCCCTTAACGGGATCGGGCAAAATCCAGAAATTAAAACTGGCGCAAGACTTTGCTGACGATAAATTTGATGTGCTTGCTGTATAAACTGCATATTTTTGGGAGTACTGATGAAGCTTGTCGCACTCGATGGCCATCCTGGCCGAAGTGGAACATCGTCACGACTTCTGCGCGCCTATTGCGAAGGCGCGCAGGATACGGGCTGGGACGTTGATAACATCGTCCTTCGCGATATGGCATTCGATCCTATCCTGCATGAGGGATATCGCGAAAGGCAAGAATGGGAACCGGACCTGGAAGCCGCCGTTAGCGCCATCAAAGCGTGTGACCACCTCGTGGTTGCGTTTCCGATGTGGTGGGGCGGACAGCCGGCGCTCTTAAAGGGCTTCTTCGACCGCGCTTTGCTGCCGGGCGTCGCCTTTAAATATCACGACAATGATCCGTTCTGGGACCGATTGCTTTCTGGTCGGTCAGCAGACGTTATTATTACGGCGGACACGCCGAAATTTTTCCTGCAGCTGAGTTATGGTTCGCCGATACTCAAGCAGATCGAAAAGCAAGTATTGGGTTTTTGTGGTTTTAAACCGGTCCGCGTGAAATACTTCGCCCCTGTACGGACGAAAAATGATAAAGCGATCGAGAAATGGGAAGCCAACGCGAAGACGTTTGGCTCTAAAATAGTGCCTTCCAAATAGAATTCCAAAGGACTGCCGGACGAAGCTGACAACGTTCCCAAGCAGCTTACTGCTAATTTAACGGGTTGGATTGTCGACGAGAGCGTGCTTCGAAAGTCCAATAAAGTCGCCAACCGTTAGATTTTCAGCGCGTTCGGTAGGCGTGACCCCAAGCGTGCTTAAAAATCTTTCAGTATCGGCGCCAAATATGGGCTTCAACGTTGTCCTTAGCATTTTTCGACGTTGAGAAAACGCTGCAGCGGTTACGCGTTCGAGGGCCGCGAGCAGGTCGGCGGGCAACGCCTTTGGCTCGAACAAAACAACGCTGCTTTCAACTTTTGGCGGTGGCGTAAAGGCGCGAGCGGGTAAGTGCATCAGGAGGGAAGGCGTGCTCGCAGCCTGGGCGAGAACGCTCAATCGCCCGTAGGTTTTAGCGCCAGGCTTTGCTAGAATGCGGTCGGCGACTTCGCGCTGGAACATTAGCGCCATCCCTCCCCACACCGGTTGGTCGCCATCACGCAGCTTTAGCCACTTAATTAAGAGCGGCGTTGAAACGTAATAGGGCAGGTTTGCAACAATCTTTATCGATTGTGTTCCATGACCTCGGAACAGGTCCGTTTCATCAACGCTGAGCGCGTCGCCTATGGTAATCCGTAAACGGTCATTATAGGCCTGTTCGATTTCTTTCAGCGCTGGAAGGCACCGGGCGTCACGTTCGACCACGGTTACAAAGGCCCCTGCGCGGAGTAACGACCGCGTGAGACCGCCCGGCCCGGGGCCGACCTCAATCACACTATCGCCGGGTTGAACGTCTGCGCCCCGAACGATTTTATCGGTGATGTTCAGATCTAACAGGAAATGCTGGCCAAGATTTTTTCGCGCCCCGAGGTCGTGGCGAGCGATGACGTCTCGAAGCGGCGGCAATATATCCGGGTCCATTTTAGGCGGCCGGTCTTTGGGCGTCATTGGGCGCTGGCGCGCGCAGCCGCCATTTTGGCAGCAAGCCGCAATGCGGCGAGCAAACTGTCGGCCCTGGCGACGCCCTTTCCCGCGATATCGAGCGCGGTCCCGTGATCCGGTGAGGTACGGATAATCGGTAGTCCAAGGGTCACGTTGACGGCGTCGTGGAAGGCGAGCGTTTTCGCGGGGATTAGCGCCTGGTCATGGTACATGCAAATGGCGGTGTCGTAAGTCGAGCGCGCTTCGGCGTGAAACAGTGTGTCAGCGGGCAGGGGGCCAACGGCGTCAATCCCGTGGGACTTCAGGCTTACGACGGCAGGCGCGACAATCGCCGCGTCCTCTTGACCTAACGCTCCTGCTTCGCCCGCGTGGGGGTTTAATCCGGATATCGCAAGCCGCGGGCGTTCAATTGAGAAATCCCGGGCCAAGGCGTCGGCGACGACCCGTCCGACACGGACAATTTCGCTCGCCGTCAGCTCACTGATCGCTGCAGCGAGGGGGCGGTGTATTGTTACTGGAACGGTTTTCAACTCCGGGCCGGCCAACATCATCACAGGCCCGCGCAAGGACGAGCTTGCGGTTGACGCTTTTTCAGTGAGGTGTGCTAAAAATTCTGTATGGCCCGGAAACCGAAAGCCTGCCGCGAGAAGCGCGGATTTCTGGATTGGGTTTGTGACGACTGCGCTCGCCTCGCCTGATAGTGCGTGTGCGACGGCGGTCTCAATGGCGCTGATGACAGCGGCCGCGTTTTGCGGCGAGGCAACGCCGAGCTCGGCATGGACTTTTGTTCCGACAGGAAGCACGGGTAGGCTTTTGGTGAAAACCTTGTGGGCGTCACTCGGTGAACTGATCGTCTCAACGGGCGCGCTTGCGCTGCTTATCCGGTCCGGGTCGTCGATCAAGTAAAAAACGGGTCCGGTACTCCGTAGCGTGCGCCAGGCGGACCGCGTTATCTCAAGCCCGACGCCGCCGGGCTCGCCCATGGTAAGGGCGAGCGGGGCCAGCGACGGTTTCACGACAAAAACCCCTGCGCCCGGCGCTATCGGCCGCCGCGGGGCGCGGCCCCCGGAGCGCCGGCGGGCGGCGCCGTAATTGGCCCTCCCGGTTGGCGCAAGCGAATATCGATCATTTTGTCTCGCTCGATGTCGCGGAGATATTGCTGGGATATTCGTGTGAGCTGGCGACTAAACAACCGGTCTTTCAATGCAGACCGTGAGGGCAGTCCAAAACCCTCATCCTTATCGCAAACATAGGCCGCATGAAGCGCGCCGTCAGCTTCGATGATCGGGCTTAACTCGTTGCGCTCCAAATCTTCAAATGCTGAGCGAAAGCGCTCGTCGAGCTCCGCGATCGTAACGTTTTCCAAGAGCGTCACGCCGGTGCCAGCGCCGAGATCCTGCCGCAAGCCTTGGGCGTTGCAAGCGCCAATTGTTTGGAGTTTCTCGAGCGCTTGGCGCGCCGCCGCACGCCCAACATCGAGCGATGCGCCAGCATAAGCGAGCGTGAAGCTTTCCTCGCCTTTCGCAACCGCTTCGCGCTTGTCGCGCAGGGCCATGATCATAAAGGCGCCTTCCGACGGGATCGGGTTCGTAACAGCGCCGGGCGGCAGGTTCCGCAAAGCCTCGTCGATAAGCGGTTCAAGCTCTCCTGCCCGAACCCAGCCGATATCGCCGCCAGCCGCCGCCGACGGACCGGCCGAAAATTGTTGGGCGACAACCGCGAAGGGGACGCCCTTTCGCATCTGTTCAATAAGCTGCAGAGCGCCCTCATAGTAGGCGCGCGCTTGCGTGCGGTCTGCAACGGGCAAGCAAATCTCGGAAACGAGAAACTGTTCGCGTGTCGCGTCCTCGCGCATGCGCACATACGCTTGTTCCACAGCATCTTCTGATACGCGAACCCTCCGGCGAAAACGCCCCTGCACGAGCTGCGGCCAAATGATCCCTGCACGGATTTGCTCACGCATGGAGGTTATGGAAACGCCGTCGCGGGCGAGCGCATCGGCGAGTTGTTCAGGCGTAAGCCCTGCCTGTGAGGCGATGCGCGCGATTTCGCCGTCTATTTCGCGTTCATCGACCGTTGCATCGAATTCTTTGGCTTCGAGCAGTTTCAGCTTCTCTTGTACAAGGTCGCGCAGCGCCTGGGCCTGCATCTGGGGCAGCATCTCCGGCGTCACGTTGCCGCCCGATGTCAAAATCATCAGCTTAATGCGCTGTTCTACATCGTAAGTCGTGACCACATTGTCATCGACAACCGCGGCGACCGAGCTTGACGGGCCAGCGTAGCCTTCGGGGATCGCGGTCGTTGGACCCTGGGCGATCGGCGTTTCCACGTCAGACGGCAGAAGCTGCGCCGGGCTTGCAGTCGCCGCTGATGCGAAAGCGATGATCAGGAATACTCTAATGGTCAACAAATTCATGGCGTCTCTTCGGTCGTTAAGCCCCAGTATTTTCGACAGTTGATTTCGACATAGTAGAGCGCAGCGCGACCGGCAACCACATCGCGCTGGCGAGAGCTTAATCGACTAGCGACCTCAAGGTAAATTGAACCAGGAAGGCGTTGTTTGGCTCCAGTCCGATATCCTGGGTCAGATCCCGCCGGTAAAGAAGGGCAAACGACGAGCACTCGTCTGTGTATGTGAGAGAGAAGGTCTGATTGATGGTGCCGCCGCCCTCGGTTAAATCTTGACGCCAGTCAAAGCGGGTACGCCAGTTTTTGGTCATCCGAAACCCGACACGGCCGAGCAATTCTTCGCGCTGTTGAAACGCCGCGACCTGCTCTTCGCTCAAGCGCACATAGTTTGCCGAGGTCGAGAAGCGCCAGAAATTGAGGTAGGCGAGAGACTCCACCCGCTCGAGGCTTCCGGTATCATCGCTGATGCGGAAGCGGTTTTCCATGCCGATCAGCGATCGGTAGCGCACATTGAGCGAGCCAACGATATCCGAGCGCGTTTCACCAAGGCCCGTCGAGGTATCGAACGCGTCTGTCGCTTGCAGCCGGAATTGTGACCCGATGCTCGTTTCAACAGAGAGACCCGCGTCAAAAATCGCAGACGCCGCTAAACCGACATTCATGCGTTGGCCATCTTCGAAACGGTCAAATCCCGGCGCTTTGTTGAATTCGAAAAGCCCCGCGTAATCGAATTCCACGCTTAAGGAATCTTCGTTCAGGATCGTGTCGGGGTTTCGGTTAGCTGGGCTCGCTAAAAGCTGCACGCGCGGTTCAAGAAACAATCGCCCGCCGAGGCCGCGCCGCGTTAATGGGTAAGACCATTCGACGCCAACCGTTGGTGCAAAACGGGCGATCGACCGTGTGTTGTCGCCAGGTTCTGGTCCTTCGATCGGATCGCCATTGGTAAGTTCTGTACCTTCGTTAAGATCAGCGTACAGAAAGCCGTCGCCGCGCGCTTCGGCGAAGGCGTTAAAACGGTGCCCGCCTTTTGTTGTGTGTTCACGCCGCCAAAAAACGCTTGCTGTGAACCGTCGGGTGTCAACGCCGCCTGTTCGTTGGAGAGAGGCGAGGTTCGCGTTAAAACTAATCCGCCCGCCGCCGACCCGACGGTTTAAGTCATGTTGAAAATCGAGCAGCGGCAAGACATAGGGCGTCAGGGCGGAATTGTCCGACGCCTGAAGGCCTTGGAAAAGATAGGAATCAATATTGAGCTTTGAATTGCCTTTGCGCCAACGGGCAAACGAATTTGACCGCAGGCGGTTTGACCTTGTTACGTCGAGTTCCAGCCGAAGGTCGCCGCGGCGCCGGACGTTGAAGTTCCGCAGGAAGGTGTCGTCGGAAACGCGCTCAACGTCGTAGCCAAGCTGCCAATTCGGTCCGAAGTCGCGGTAGCCTCGCGCAAAAATGTTCCAGCGCACGCCGGGGATATCGCGCAAAGGCGCGCCATTGTCGTTTGTCGGATTATTGACGCTATCGATAATCCCGCCGGAAAAGACGTTTGAACTGTTGCGGCCTTTGCGGCGGAACTCCGCTTGCCAGAGGGTGCCCGCTTCACCAGTGTAGCGCGGGAAGAGGGTCGCGTCCGTACTATTCGAGAACGCGAAGTAATAAGGCAGCTCGAAATTAAAGCCCTGGCGGCTGGAAGCCCCAACTTGAGGTGTTAAAAAACCGGACTGGCGCTCGACGCTCGGATCGGGCCCTTGAATATAGGGCGTATAGAGAATGGGAACGCCCTTTAGTTCGACAAAGGCGTGGCGGAAGCGGACGACTTTTCGTTCCCGGTCGCGGGTTATGCGCAGAGCTTTGACGCGCCAAGTCGGTATCTTCGCTTCATTGCGCGAATTGCAAACGTTGCAGGCCGTATAGACTGCACGCGACAGACGCGTGCGTGCGCCCTGTTCTTGTATTGCGGTTTCAGCGCCTAAGCGCGCGTTGTCTTCAAGAAGCGCCGTGAAGCTATCGGCGATGCCGTCGCGCAAGTCGCCGGAGAGAACAAAACGTCCCGCAAAGATGGTTTCGTTGCCCTCGTCCGTTATGGCGACGTTCCCATCGGCAATAACGACGTCCGTATCAGGATAATATTCTAACCGATCAGCGCGCAAATACCGTTTGCCAAAATAGGCGCGCACGTCGCCGCTTGCGATGATCGGGCTGTCGGTGTCGACGCGCGTAACGAGGTCTGCTTCAAACAGGACCTCTTCTTCTGACGTCGGATCGACTGCAAAATTCGGGTCACTGAGCGCCGCCGCAGCGGTGTTATCGCGCGCCAAAGCGATGGCGTTTTGGGTCGTGTCCTCAGGATCTGTTAGCGCTTGCGCGCTGACCCCGGTCGAGATGAAGCCGGCGCTGAGAAAAAGTCCTATCCTCAGGGGAGACTGCGAACTTTTGCGAAGCGCGCTGGCCCCTGCGCACGTCGCCATCACCCGGCTCGCACCGCGCGTCGAATTCTTCGACAAGGGGGATGGTCGTCGCCGTGAGCTCAACGTCGCGCTCCACTCGAAAACAGGAAAATCTTTGTAAAAACCGTCTTTTGGGC
>JBCCTV010000023.1:0-22162 GCA_039197915.1 Pseudomonadota bacterium
CGCTGGGCTTAGTCGTTAATATTGCTGCATTCCTCGCCCTTCATAATCGCGATGCTGATGATTTGAATATGCGCGCGGCGACGCTCCACGTTCTTACAGACTTATTCGGATCCATTGCGGCGATCGCAGCAGCCCTTATTATCGCATCGACCGGCTGGGCTCTGATTGACCCGTTATTGTCGTTAGCGCTTGCGGCGCTCGTCGGCCGATCGGCAATCCACTTAATACGAGAGACCGCGCATATATTGATGCAAGGCGCGCCGCCAGAAATTGACGTGAAAGAGCTGACATCAGAGTTGTCCCTAGCCGCCCCCGGAATTGTTGGCATCCACGACTTGAAGGTTTGGCAGCTTACGGAAAATGAACCCTGTCTTACAATGCATGTTCAACTCGATGGGGGCGCTGACCGGTCTAAAGTGCTCAGTACAATGAAAACCATTTTAGATGAGCGCTACAGGATTACCAGCTCAACGATCCAGCTTGACGAAAATCATCATTGTGCGGATTGTGAAGCGAGTTCGGTTGAGATGGCGCCAGCTGCGCTGCAATCGGTTGAGACCTCGCAGCCGACGTCTTCGGTTCGCCTTGCAGGCGGCGCTGCGACGGCGTGAAACTCGCGCCTAATAACCCGCTAAGATAATACTCCTCATGATTTCCGGATCCCAAGTGGGTCAGCTCTATTGTTTAGGAACGCCCCATGCCCCAGCCGACCGCCGCAATTGTCGCCATTGGCGACGAACTGCTTTCCGGGCGAACGAAGGATATCAATATCGGTTTTCTCGCTGACTGGCTGACGGCGCGAAATGTGGCGCTGCGCGAAGCGCGGATCGTCGCCGACGATATCGGCGCCATTGCTGAGGCCGTAAACGCGATGCGCGCGAGCCATGACTATGTTTTCACCTCAGGCGGCATTGGCCCAACCCACGACGATATAACTGTTGAGGGCGTGGCGGCTGCTTTTGAAGTGGATGTCATTGAGCATCCCGACGCAATCGCGCTCCTTGAGCGGTGGTATGCGTCGCGAAACGAAGAGGTGACGCCCGCAAGACGCCGTATGGCGCGGACGCCGGCTGGCGCAGTTTTAATCCAGAACCGGGAAACCGGCGCGCCCGGTGTGCGCGTTGACAACGTCTTTGTGCTAGCAGGCGTGCCGAGCATTTTCCGGGCGATGCTTTCAGCGATCGAGCCGGAGATCGAAGGCGGCGCCAAAGTTTTCGCCCGGGCTGTGACGGCGCCTGGTTTACCGGAATCACGTCTCGCGTCGGGCCTCGCGGCAATGCAGGAAAAGGCGCCAGCGGTGACCATCGGGAGCTACCCTATTGACGATGACGAACGCGGGGTCACAATTGTTGCCCGGTCGGAAGACGCGAGCGCGGTAGACCGTGTCATTGAGGAAGTCTCGACCCTGATGCGATCCTTCGACGTTGAGCCGGTTCCTGGTGACCGGAAATAGGAAATGCAGCATCTTTCAGCTGCCGTGCTTGCATGGCGCGTCGGCGCTCGGTAGACGTCTAGCGCTTCGCCCTTCTTCCCGCGGACGTGGTGGAATTGGTAGACACAACAGACTTAAAATCTGTCGAGGGTAACCTCGTGCCGGTTCAAGTCCGGCCGTCCGCACCATTACAAACCTATTGACCTTGGATATATCTTGGACAGCGGCGCAGTTTCGCCCATTTCTTACCGCGATAGATCGTTGTTAATTAGCCGGTTATCGCAGCATTGCCTGCAATGAGCTTCTACTTTTGTCGGCTTGCTGCGCTTAAGTTTGCATAGCTTGAATTGTGAAAATAGTCTTTGCCCAGATTGGGTGATATCTGTCGTGCAATCGAGATTGGATTAGAGGCCCGCTTTTCCAATCCGCGCGACTAAAATCCGTTCCTCATTTCTTAGTTAGTATCGCGCCGTCATCAAACGGCTTTTCCTCTTCCCAACTATCGCCTTTTCTTTTGAACTCAAGAGGGTCAAAGTCTGGACCGAAAAAGTTTCTGTAAAGAGCAATAACTTCTTCGGTTGCCGTCCACCTGTCGTAATTGTCGATAAACCCATAATCACAGCCATTGGCGTCAAATGAGTAATCCTGGTTTAAAAATACGGTACAAGTCGTCGTCTCATCGCCAAATAGTGAATCGCTGAAGGTTAGCGTATACTCGCCGACAAATGCATTGCCCTCACTTTGACCATCTTCCGCTGGAGCTGATGCGCGTGATGTTTCGGCGCTGTCGCTGCAGGCTTGTAAGGCCTCCGCTCTTTGTTGTATGCTTGCTACGTCATCCGAGGACTGATCAGATTGTGAATTTGTTTGCCCTAAACCCTCGATTAATAATGTCGCGAGACGTTGATACTCGTTAAACCGAATATCGCTTGCGCATCGAGAGTATCTTAGCTGCCCCGATGCCGACGCCGGTCTTTCACCGCACTCATCGCTAATTTTCTGATTTAAGGCTTCGCATACATCTCCTGAGGGTTGCGAAATTTCAGTCGTCCCCGAACTATTCATCGTGTCGTTAGTTGTGCATGCTGCGATTTGCGAAAAACAAAAAATCCATGCCGTAAGCGCTGATGGGCTCCGGTATGATAAAGAGTGATTTTCGCAAACCCCATTCCGCGCTGCCTGTACTCCTAGGCGCGAACCACCTGCTTGGGCGATTTTCTTTAGAAATGTAATGTGTTTTAGCACTTTGCCCCCATGAACCGTTGCGACCGATAAACCCAAAAACACTACCGCAGTCGCATTCTTCTTGCGTTTCCTTAACGGAAATCGACATGCTATTTTAAGGTAAGCAAACCTTCGTTGCAATAAACGCCGGTTGCGTGCGGTGATATTTTAGTGGGCTCAACAACAGCTTTTGTCCTGTGTACGGGCGATTTTCGACGATTTCGGTTTAATCCATACTTCCCGCAAGTAAGGGGCATTTCCAACAAATAAGCAATGGGATTAGTATCGTGTCGGGTTATCGTGGATCTTGATCCTAAAATTTTTGATTGCTTGGGCGTCTGATACTTGTCTCTCCCATGTTTGGCGTCTTAGCCAAAACGACACCGGCCGTATGCAGAAAAAAGCAAGCTCAAAACTGCATAATCGATAGCTTCCGGTAAGCAGCGCAAGTCCAATCGGCTGATAATTAATTTGTGGGTATAGGCTTCGTCGGCCAGCTAGACCTCTTGTTTCAGTCCGTGACCGTGCCGCCTGTACCTTAAAAGCTTACCGAGACGCGGCCGGAGAGAAAGTACCCACTGCTTTCGTCGCGTGCGACGAGGCCGCCGCCACTAATGTCAACGTCAACGATGTCAAAGGCTTCAAGCCTTAACCCACCTTCGAGACGCAATGACCCGTCAGCATACCCATCAACAAAAACTGTTCGAGGCACGCCTGGTGCTGAGACGAGGCTTGTTTCGATGGTCTGGTTGAACTCGTCAAAATCCATGCGAAAGACCGCGCGGGCCCGGGGCGTCAGTCGCGCAGCGCCAGGGAAAGAAATCGATTTTTCAATCCGTGCGCCGACTTCGCCGTAAAACGCGTCGGCGTTATTTTCCGAGACGGCGAGGTCGAGGCCGGTCGCGCCCGATTGGGAGAACTCGTCAAGGCCGGCCCTGAAATACCCGACCGCCGCTTCGGGTATCAGCGTGAAGCCGGGTAGGGCGATGGATTTAGAAAGCCGGGCGGAGGCCGCTATTGTTGTGGCGTCTTGGTCGGCGCGCGCCACCTGGTTCGCAACGCCCGTATCGCGGGATGATCCGATATCGGAAAACCCAAGGGAGACGTCACCGGTCAGCACCGCGCCTATGGGTAACTGCCCTTGGAGGAGCGCACCGATATAAATTGTTTCCGAATTGAACCCAGCGGCGATCGTTTCGTAAGCTCCGTCAAATTCGGAAAATCCGCCATATACCGCTGCGGCCCAGCGATTTGAAAGAACCTTACCGACACCGCCGCCGATATCCCATCCGTCCACGGTGTATCCGAAGACGCCCGTTCCCGCGTCGCGGTTCAAATCAAGATAGCCGCCGTCCACAAAAACGAAGAAGCCGTTTTCGTCACCCAGGTCTGCTAAGGTCATGGTGGCGAAGCGTTGGCGACGTGCTTCGCTGCTGTCACGGAGCGTTTCCCCAACCCCGGCGAGCACGAAGGGCGAAAACAGCGTGTCGGCAAAAAATGCGGCCGTAACAGCGTGGCCTTGGGTTGTGGGGTGGACCTCGTCCCAGAAGAAGAACGTGTTCTGGCTTGCCAGGTCGGCGCTCGCGCAAGAGGGCGTGCTGGTGCAGGCGACCGACGCGTTGACAAAGCCATATTTACTCGGATCCGCCTGAACGTCCGCTAGAAAAGAGTTGGCGTCGACCAGAACAATGTCCGTACCAGTTGTTTCTGCAAGGTCAGCGGCAGCCGGCGTTAGGGCTTCGTTGAACTGGGCGGTGAATTCGGTCAGTCGAACCCGGCTCGTTGCTTCTTGAGGCGTCCCAAAACCCAACGGTTCCGGGACGGCGCCCAGATTAACGAGGTTTGGGATGGCGACCGTGCGCGCGCCCGCTGCGATTAAACGGGATGATTGGCTAATGATGTCCGCGGCGGCGTCTAACGCGCCGTCAGTAAGCACCATATCGGGCGTTGATGAAATCGCAGCGACGCCGTTTGCAGCGAAACCGTTATTGCCGCCGCCATTTACGATATAAACGGCGCTCGGTGAGATGCGGCCAGTGGCCTCGGCAAAAAAGCTTTCAAGCTGTGTGTTCATGTCCGTATCGGCGAGAAACGCAAGGCCTGTAACGTTGCCGGTTACCGTACCCGATGCGAGCGCAAGCTGCCGGGTCATTGCGCCGCCAAAGGCGAAGTTTGAAACATTCGCTTCATCGATGTTCAAAAGGTCGGGCAAATACTCCGCATAGACAATACCGTTGGAAGAGCGAAACCCTGGGAAAATATTTCCGGGGTCGGAAAGGCTATCGCCGAAGACCACGAGACCGTCATAGTCTTGCGCAAGCGCATTGCTTCCGACACTGATTGAAAGTGCAGACGCTGCGATAAGCAGCGTTTTTCGAATGCTGGGATTGGCCATTTTGTTTCCTTCCACTGCCCGCGCAATTTTACGCCGCGGTTAAACGCGCTGTGGGTTGTTGGTGTTTCCTCTTTGCCCGCGCTGGTCTTATCGCCAACGGTCGACGGTTGGGCTTTACCCGACCGTATTAACAGGTCAGCAAGACGTATGCACGCAGCTCGGCGGCGACTGCTTGACTCGTTCGTGTTTTGTTCTTCATATCGTCGAATGTCTGACGTCGACTTTGAAGCCCTGATCTATGACATTAAGCTTGAGCTGCAGCTGCTTCGCCAGCGCCGGCCCTGGATCTATCGTGAGCTCGCCTCATCCGATAAGCAGCGGCACGATAGCGCGAGAGATGCGCTGGTCGAGGCAATCGCCGCCGTCTTGGAGCGCTACGCGATCCGCAAGCACCCGGGCGACCGGGCCCATGGCTAGCGAGCCGCTGGGCCGACGTATATACTAAAAGTTGTTAAACAGAGGGGACCAATAATGAGAACATTCGCCGTCATTCTGGCCGCCATTGCAGCAATCGCGGCAACCGCCCAAGCCTATCTCATCTGGCGTGACAGTGTTCCGGAGATAACGTTTAGAGAGGCAAACAGGATCCGGACGTGCCAGATTCTTATCGAAATTCTATCCGATTATGAAAGGATTGTTCAAAAAGCGCCCCAAGAAATTCAACTCTACGTCGCCGCTAGAGAAAGAGATATAAAGGACCAATCGAATTATCAGGATGACTTTGACTTAGATAAGTTTCGCGAGAAGGAAACACGCTCTGCAAAAGTGGATGTCCTAGACGAGCTTTCGAATGGGACTTTTTATGCAAAGTCAAGTATAACCAATCTTAGCTTGTATTTTACTACAAATGAGACTGAAGAGATTGGGTTATCCGATATAAAAGCTGCATTATTTGCGGATAGCATCTTTCGTTCGAGCCTGCTTCGAGGGGAAAACTTCGAAGAGGCGATACCAAAATATAAGAAAGCGGCCGATCGGCTCCCAGCGGTAATGCAGCTGTGTAAGCCAATTTTAACCACGGATGTCGCTGACCGTCGTCAAAGAACATTGAGTTGGCCTTTTTAGGGGGCAACCGGCGCCTTCGGTAAACTTGATAGCGATTGCGCAGCGTATTTGCCCCTACTAGCCGTAACCCGGCCATCCTTCGAGTAACCGGATCTTCAGTCTCTTAGGCGATGCTCCTCGGAAAAGGCCGTCATCTGGTGCGGCGCAGATGGGGCTTAAGTCTTTGAGTATTATCAAGGTTGTCGTCGTCGATGACTCGCCGACCATGCGCGGGATCATCGCTGCATGCCTCAATCGTCAAGACGACATTAAAGTCGTCGGCACGGCCGGCGACCCTTACGAGGCGCGGGCGGCGATTAAGGAGCTGAACCCGGACGTCGTAACCCTCGACGTGGAAATGCCGCGAATGGATGGGTTGAGCTTCCTCGAAAAAATCATGCGCTTGCGCCCGATGCCGGTCATCATGATTTCGACACTGACGGAAAAAGGCGCGGCGGTCACGCTTGAGGCGTTAAGGATCGGCGCTTTCGATTGCTTGTGTAAACCACAAGATGGCGATGCAATGCGCGCCTTCGCGGAATTGCCGGACTTGGTGCGGGCTGCAGGAAAAGCGCGGATACGCTCTACCGCTGAAAAGGCGCCGCAGGCGCCGCCCCCCGCTGATTTCCGCCCGAATAAAAATATCTTGACAATTGGGTCTTCTACCGGCGGTGTCGACGCGCTCGCAACGATTTTGGCGTCTTTTCCAAAGCACTGCCCACCGACCGTCATTACTCAGCACATGCCGCCGAGCTTTACGAAGAGTTTTGCGGACCGCCTGAACCAGACATGTGCGCCGCAAATTGAAGAGGCGACCCAAGGCGCGCCGCTCATGCCGGGGCATATTTATCTGGCGCCGGGCGGGGAGGCGCATTTGCGCATCACGTCTAGCGGTCCACCTGCTTGTGATTTGTATCAAGCAGACCGTGTGAGCGGCCATAGACCCTCTGTAGACGTATTATTTTCAAGCGTGTCGGAACGGTTTGGTCGTCGTGCAGTCGGCGTTTTATTAACGGGTATGGGCAAAGACGGAGCCCGTGGGTTAAAGCTCTTGCGTGACAATGGCGGGAAAACCCTTGGGCAGGACGAAGCGACATCCGTCGTATACGGTATGCCGCGGGTCGCCTATGAGATCGGCGCCGTGGAGCGCCAACTTCCCCTCGAGGCGATCGCCGATGCGGCGCTTGACCTTTGCCGTGACACCTCGGGTAGTGAGGCGGCCTGACGATGAAAACCGCCGTGCAACCCGCATCAGTTGAACCGCAGCCCAGTGTCCCTGCGAAGGGCGGCGTCCGTTCGGTTCACGTCATTCAGGGCGAGTACGAGATTTCGGATAATCCGGAGATTGTCTTGAGCACGATCCTCGGGTCATGCGTTGCCGTTTGCTTGCGGGACCCCGGCGCAAAAATCGGTGGGATGAACCACTTCCTTCTGCCCTTCGGTAGCGGCGAAGACGGCAACACTGAGAAATACGGCGCTTACTCAATGGAAGTATTGATCAACGCGCTTTTGAAGGCGGGCGTCCGTCGACATTATCTGGAAGCTAAAATATTCGGTGGTGGGCGGATGATGCAGGGGTTGGGCGATATTGGCAACTCCAACGTGAATTTTGCCCGGGACTTCCTTGAGTGTGAGGGGATCCCGATCATCTCTGAAAGCACAGGGGGCTTACAAGCCCGGCGGGTCAAGTTTTGGCCCGTGAGTGGGCGTGCAAAACAGCTCCTCATTACGCCAACGGACGATCTTATCGAAAAGCCAAAACTGGATCTGCCGCCAGCAGAAACAGACGATATCGAATTTTTCTAGCGCCTTTCGCATTCCGTTTGAAGCGCTCCCGAGGGCCTCTATCCCGTTCTATAGCGATCCTTTTGTTTACGGCGTGCGCGTAGTGGAATAGTAGGTGTACAAGCTTATCTGTGTAGGTTTCATTCGACATGGTCGATCGGTTCGATCCATCAAAAGTCGTGCTGATCAGATAGAAAATAAAACTTGTACAGAATAAAAAATTTAGCTACATTAAAGGCGCGTTTGGAGCGTCCCGAGCCTTTTCTGTTCAATAAGTGTGGATCAAAAAGCTCTGGCCATCCACCATCGGGCTTCTAAGAGGTTGAGTTAAGTTCGTCTTCTATGAGGCAACGAGCGCCTGAGTTAGTGCGCGCGGACGCTTAAAAGAGCTCGAAGTCGCCGGAATTTGGAGAGGGCGTTGCCTCTCGTCCGGCGAGACGATCAGCGACATCACGGAGTTTTATGGACGCTGCGGCCTCATCAACATTTGCCGCCCAGTCCGGCGCGCATTGGTCGGACAGTTCACGCAAAAATTCTGAAACGGCCTCCAGTGACTGTGTCACCGCGTCTATTGCCTGCAAGCGCTCGCCATCGCTCTTAGTTTCATTTGCACTAAAATGGTCGGTAAGCGCATCTTGAATATTCAGCATACCTTTATTCAATGAGGCAAGTTCGGTGGCGCAGTGGTTAAGCGCACTACGAAGCGTATTCCGATTATGGATTTTGCGTTCGTCGTTCATGACACTATGCGAGCACGGACCAAATGACTGGTTGATCCGCGTTTAGCTCAGCTTACCGACAACGCGCTCAATACAACGCTCAAGGTCGCGAGGGTTAAAGGGCTTCGCAAGATAGTTGTTCATGCCAAGCTTGCGGCCTTTGTCGATCAGCGCCTTATCCTGACTACCGGTAACTAGGATAAATCCGGTCCTCGCTGTTTTCGGGTTAGAGCGGATTGCCTGCAGGAGTTGGAGTCCATCCATCCCCGGCATGTTGTAATCCGAAATAACAATGTGCACCGGACTCTTTTTGATAGCTTCAAGGGCATCGACGCCGTTCTTAGCCGCCATGATGTTCTTGACACCCATCATATCGAAGCAGTTATAGACCAACGCTCTTGACGCGGATAAGTCGTCCACAACTAAAACGCGAAGTTTTTCTTTAAGCGACACCGCTTTAACTCCTACAAAACGTCAGTGCTGTCCAGTGTTTGACCACGATTTGATTAAAACACTCGCAACAAGTTTCTATTTCCGGTTGTATATAGTCGCGCCCTGCGACTCAAAAAGCGCGTCCGCGCTGCCTGTGACGCGCTCTGAGTGCCCCACATAAAGCCATCCCTGTGGTTTCAAAATTGACGCAAACCGGCTCCACAGTTTTTGCTGCGTCGGTTCATCGAAATAAATCACGACGTTGCGGCAGAAAATGACGTCAAATTTCCCTTTCATGGGCCAGTCGCCATTCAAATTGAGTGCGCGGAAGGAGATGACTTTACGAAGTTCATCATTGGCGCGGAGCGTGTCGCTGCCTCGCGATGTTTGTGTAAAGAATTTCTTTACAAGTGACGCATCCGTTGTCGACAAAGCATCCCGAGGATAAACGCCCGCCGTTGCTTTTGCGACCATATCGCTGTCGATATCCGTCGCAAGAATACGGAAGTCTGCATCGGCAAGTGCTGGCGATGCATCCAATAGGGCCATCGCGATAGAGTAGGGTTCTTGGCCGCTCGAGCATGCCGACGACCAAATGCGAACGCGCTCACCCCGCTTTGCCGCTTCGGTAAGTCGTGGCGCAATGTTCGCTGTGAGATGGTTAAAATGGTGTCCCTCACGGAAGAAGCGAGTGACGTTTGTTGTCAAGGCACGAAGCATCTCTTGGCGTTCGGCCTGACCGTCTTCCCTGTCGATCAACGCGCAATAAGCGGCAAAATCCGGAAGGCGCAGAGCCCTCACGCGCTTTGCCAGCCTTGAATATACCAGCATAGCTTTGCTCCGTACCAGGTGTATCCCGGCATCGGAATACAGGGCGGAGGCGATAAAGCTAAAGTCGTCTTCAGTGAATAAATATTCGCCCTCGGCGATCGCGTCGCCGCGCGCCTTGGCTCGCGATGCAGCTGTCATCACGCAGCCTCGACCAGACTATCATCTGTTGGCAGAGTTTTAGACAGGTCAAGCAGCCGGATCATCCGCCCGTCTAGTGCGATCACGCCGGTGATAAATTCACGCACAGTCTCGGATGCGACATCCGGTGTTGGCTGCACTTTATCAAGCGTGATTGTCAAAATGTCTGATACGGCGTCGACCAGAAGACCAACAATCTGTGGGCCGATTTGTGTAATCATGATGACGTGACGGCTTGTGGGCTCAGGCGCTGCAAGGCCGAGCCGCGTCGCCAGATCCATTATAGGCACGACGGAACCGCGCAGGTTAATCACGCCACGAACGAAATTAGGCGACTGGGGCAGAGCTGTCTCCGAAGACCAGCCACGGATCTCACGCACCGTCATGATGTCAACGCAGTATTCCTGATCGCCTATGACAAAGGCGACCAACTCTTTTGCGCCGTCTTCGGCTTTTTTTTCTTGTTCGTTTGTCATGGGTTTATCCCGCTTTTGCCAAGAGTTGGGTATCGATCGAAGCGCTGGAAGGCGCTGCTGCTGTCAATGCGTCCACATCGAGGATCAGTGCGATGCGGCCGTCGCCTAGGATTGTCGCAGCGGCAACGTACGGGACGGCGCCGTAATTTTCCTCGAGGCTTTTGATAACGACCTGGCGTTGATCTTGGATCGCGTCGACGATAATGGCGCTTTGGCCGCCTTCATTGTTCTCGACACAGATGACAACGCCGTCGGATGGATCAATTGGCTCAGTCCTATAGCCAAGTGCGCAGCCGACATCGATGAGGGGTATAAAAGCGCCACGGATCGATAAGACCTTATCGCCGGATCCAAGCTCATGGATGTCTCGCGGCGATGCCTTCCAGGTTTCAACGATGGCCGTGAGCGGCACGACAAGCGTTTCTTGTTCCGCGTCGACGACCATCCCGTCCAATATCGCGAGGGTAAGGGGTAGGCTGATCGTAAAAATAGACCCTTTACCGGGCATGGACGCGATTGACGCTTTGCCGCCGAGGGACTGAATAGACCTTTTCACGACATCCATACCGACACCGCGACCGGATAGGGCGGAAACCTCTTTGGCGGTTGAAAATCCCGGCATGAAGATCAGATTGTCGATTTCATTGTCGGTGAGCTTTGCATCCTCTGCAATGAGACCTTTTTCTTCCGCAATTTGGCGCACGCGTTCCCGGTTAATCCCAGCGCCATCATCAGAAATTTCGATTACGACGCGCCCTGAACGGTGAGACGCAGAAAGAATGACCGTGCCTTCGTCAGATTTGCCAGCGGCTTCTCGCTTTTCACGGGACTCGATGCCGTGGTCGACCGCATTCCGGATCATATGGGTCAACGGATCGGCAAGGCGTTCGATAACTGTTTTATCGATCTCCGTCGCTTCACCTTCAGTCATCAAGCGGACTGACTTGCCGGTTGCGTCGGCTGCCTCACGGACGATGCGGGACATCCGCTGAAAGAGAGGTTTAATGGGTTGTGCACGGATCGCCATGACGCTTTCCTGCAATTCCCGGGTTAATTGCTTTAATTCGTCTAGCCTGGATTCGACGTTTGACGACCGGGCTAATCCCGCTTCGGATGCGCACTGCGTCAACATCGCTTGGTTGATTACGAGCTCGCCAACAAGGTTTATCAGCCGGTCCACACGCCCTAGATCAACACGGACGGTCGCATTTGGCGGGCTCTTTTTTGTGCTTTCGGGCTTGCTTGCCGCAGCTTTAGGCGCTTCCGCCGGAGCGGGCGGGGGCGCAGGAACGTCAGCCGGCGCTGCGTCCGCGTCCGTTTTGGCCGCAGGTTCATTGTCTGAAGGCGAGGGCTTATCGTCGGTGAGCGGAGCGAGATCGATTTGCGTGATGTCGTCCGTCTGTTCGCTGGTGGGTTCGCTAATGCTGTCACTTAGAGACGCGTCGTCGACAAGTGTTGGTTCGGCGGTTTCTTGCGGCGCAATCGTTAGATCACAATCCCCATCGACGAACTCAAAAACGTCCCAGACATCGACACCTTCCCGCTCGGTGTCCAGTCGGACGTTCCAGGAAAAATAAGCGCCCTCCGGATCAATCTCATCCAATAGAGGGACGTTGTCAGTGTTACATGCGAGATCAGTCTCTCCAAGCGTTGAGAGCTCGCGCAGGAGGATGGTCGCTTCATTGGCATTCCGGTAGAGCGAAGGCTTTGGTCTGAAGAAAATATCAAAAACGCGAGTTTTGGCTGTATCCGTCTCGTCGGTCTCGCTCTCGTCCTCACTCTCTCCAACGTCACCAAAGTCAAAGTCTAAACCGACCGGCTGAAAGTCAATCTCCTCTTCGTCGCCTGAATTATCAGTACCGGCATCCCCGTCGATACCTGCCAGCGTTTCAAGCTCGGCGATAAGCGGTGCAGACTGACTTTCGTCAATCTCGTCACCGGCTTCAGAGGACCGAACTAAATCCGCAAGAACGTCAGCAGACCGAAGAAGGGTCTTCATGACGTCGGCTGTTGCTTCAAGACGCTCGCTGCGGACTTCGTCTAAGGTTGTCTCAAAAATATGGGCAAAACGGACGAGTGCGTCCAAACCAAAGGCGCCAGCGCCGCCTTTGATGGAGTGCACAGCACGGAAAATTGCATTAACAGTTTCTGAATCGGCGCCGCCGTCCTCCATTTCCAGGAGGCCAGCTTCGAGTTCTTCTAATAGGTCGGCGCATTCTTGGAAAAATGTCTGCCGAATTTCAGCCATCGGATCCATGGTTGAAACTCCGACTACGCCGCCACACGGCGTATCGCCGCGACGAGCTTATCTTTGTCGAATGGTTTGACGATCCAGCCGGTGGCCCCGGCGTTGCGGGCGCGTTTGCGCAGCTCTGGGGCGCTTTCCGTTGTCAGGACGAGGATGGGCGTCGCGCGGTGACGCTCTGACTTCCGTACGCCGTCAATAAAGCCGAACCCGTCAAGCTTCGGCATATTGATATCTGTAATGATGACTTCCGGTTCAATGCCCTCAAGGACGTTCAAACCGTCTTCTCCGTCTTCGGCGAGCGTTACATTAAAACCGGCGTCCGAAAGCGCCATTCGCAGCATGTCGCGCATCGTCCGGGAATCATCAACAGCGAGTACATTAAGCGACATTAGGCGTCCCCATCCTTGACAGTGAGCCGTTCCGATAGGCCCATAAGTTCAAGATTTTCCAAAAATCCGGCGGACCCGGCGACGATTTCAAATTCTTCGCCGTCTTCGGTCCAGGTTTGCTGCGCTGAGACCAAGACCTGTGCGCACTGCGCCCCAATGCGGTCGACACCGCTCGCGTTAATCGACAGGGCGGCGCCGCGCCGCGCTTTAACCGCATCAAGTAACGGCCCCGCCGCCCTAATATCAAGAACCGCATCAAGACTAAGCGGCTCAGCCCGGGTTAAATCGTCTTCGGACGGATCGGGTTGATCCGACGCCTCAATCGGTTCCGCTTCGGCATTCGTGGATGTCATCTAATCTCTCAGGCTTTCGAAGGCGCCGCCCTGATCGGGCGACAAAGGTCTTTTGGTCGACTGAGAAAGTGACCTGACGTGATTAAAAAAACGCTTACTCTGAATTCGGCGATGGCAAATATTACGTTACTGCTACCTATACGTGCTATTTATGATTTATCAGTCTTTCTTAAAGAAGCGTTCAGTAGCATGAGCGCTTCGCGGGCGCTTTCCTCACGGGCGTTTAAAGCGTGGCGCGACCGCCTTTCAGCTGCGCGATCCATTGCCGTCCATGCTTCTTCCTCGGCAACGCTTTTTCGCAAAGTCGACCGGGCATCCTCCGCTGCGGGTTCGAGGTCCATTGCGCGTTCGTCGGCGCGATCATGCTCCTCAAAGCACGCATCGAGAAACTGTGCGGAAGCGAGCAGGTTATGTGGGTCAGTCTTTTTAGGATCAGTCGAATATACTCGCTTTGCATTGATCAACGCTGTGTCTGCGGTTTTCCTGATGTTTTGCTGTTCGGTTAAGATCTCCGCTAAGGCCGCCTCGCGTTGTCTCGTTCGCGCTTCGATCAGCTTGCGTAGCTCTTTAATTTGCGCGTGTTTCATGGGCGCCCCGCAAGCTTTGCCTTACGGCGAATTTCTTCTGCATAATGAATGGCGGCGGCGACCGCGGCGTAGTGTTCGCGTTTGATCTCGTGTCCTATCTCCACAAGGCTGAAGATTGACCGTGCGGTCGGTGGATCCCGATGGATGGGGACGCCAGCTTCCGAAGCGCTTTCCCGAATACGCGCCGCGATTTCATCGACGCCTTTCGCAACGCAGACCGGCGCCGCGTCTTTTGCTTGGTCCCAACGCAGGGCGACCGCGTAATGGGTCGGGTTGACGATTACGACGTCGGATTTTGGAACATCGGCAAGCATACGGTTCGTCGCAATTTCCTGGGCGCGCTTGCGACGTTCACTCTTCATGGTCGGATCGCCCTCGGTCTCCTTGCTCTCTTTTTTAACTTCGTCGGGCGTCATTCGAAGCTTTACTTCATGGCGATACCGCTTCCACGGCAAGTCGACCGCCGCTATAAGCACCGCTGCAAAGGTGATCAGCCCAATGAAGAAGATCGCTTCTTTGATGAGCGTGCTGCCAAAGGCCTGCGCGGGCAGGCGTGCAAGAAATGGCAAATCGAAGAACCGGTCTTTAAACGCGATCAGCAAAATCACCGATATCGCGATCATTTTTGTCAGGCTTTTAACAAACTCGCCGATCCCATTGGGGCCATATTTGTTTTTTGCGTTCTGGATGACTGATAGTCGGTTGAGCTTCGGCTGAATTTTTGACGGCGAGAAAACCACAGCCCGCTGGGCGGTTAGTGAGACAATGCTAGCGACCGCAAGCGCGCCGAATATTGGGCTTGTGGCTGCGAGTAGGTCGAGCATCAGCGAGCGGATAAAAGCGCTCGACTCTATGCCTGTAAGAAGTGCGGCGACATCGTCTGGGCGGGAAAAGAAGGCGACAAGCGTCGCACCCGTCCTGTTTGCGATAAAACCGCCGGCAAGTAAAATCACTAAGAAAAGCGCGGCGTATGTCGCCGCACTCGTTATTTCTGTGGAATACGGAACATCGCCTTGTTCGCGCGACTTCTCTAGCTTTCGCTGGGTCGGGGCCTGGGACCGTTCCTGGCCATCATCGGCTTGGCTTTCGCTCACAGCGCACTCCCAACCAGGGGCGCCATGATGGAATTAAGAACTTTGCGCCAGGCGTCTAATATAACGGGGGCGGACGCGGCGAGGAGCGCGAACCCGGCGAGCGACACGGCAGGGGCGCCAACAAAAGCCACCATGAGCTGCGGCATGGCGCGGTTCATGGCGCCGATCGCAAGGTTATAAACAAACCCTAAGACGACAAAGGGCAGGGAAAGCGCAAGCGCGGTCGAGAAGACAAAGGCGACGCGCGTTGTCGCCCATTCGCCAAGATTAGACGCATCCGGAAAGCTTCCGAACGGCAGGGCGTCGAACGAGAATGCAAGCGCGCGTACAGCCTGAAAGTGCAGGCCCAACGAAACGGCAAGGGCGATTGCCGCAACGGTTAGAAGTGTTGCGATTGGCGGTTCCAAGGAATCGTCAATGCCGCCGAACAGTTGTGACAAAGACATGCCCTGCGCCGCAATTGAGCCCGCCACTTGGATCGCATAAACGGCGACCCGGATGCTAAAGCCAATAAGCAATCCACTGATTGCTTCGGCGATGAGAATAACGGTGAGTACCGATGTCGTGCTGGGGCGAATATCCGTCAGGGAAAGGACGATCGGCGTTAAAACCAATGACAGCGCTAAGACCGCGCCGAGGCGCACCTGGACCGGGATCATTTGATCGCCAAGGCCTGGCAGAAAAAAGGCAAGGCCGGAAAGCCGTGCGATAACCCCGATGGCGACCGCGAGGACGCCCGTGGAAAGCGCGGTTAAGGGGGATAAGGCTTCTAGGAATTCCATCTAGAGCCTCACGCAACGCCGAGGATCGCGGGCTTCTCTGCGGGGTCAATTTCTTCGTAGGAAATAACGGCGTTGCGGACGCCTTTAGCGCCCAGAACAGCGCTGATGAAACGACGCCGCCGAGCGTTCACGACGATCGCAGGGAACTTCCCCGTGGTAACGGCTTTCGCCACCTGATCGCGTACGGAATTCGAGAGCCGGTTGAAATCATTGGGCGACAAGGCGATGTCTTTCGCGCCTTCGCCGTCGTCCCGCTCGTGATTCCGGAACAGCTCTTCCCAATCGGGGCCAAGCTGAATTAGCGGTAGTTTGCCTTCATCGTCCCTCAGCTTAGAGACAAATTGATACCCGATGCGCTGGCGCACATACTCGGCGATTTGTTCCGGGTTCGCGTAAACGGATTTTGCCTCGGCGATCGCTTCGAGGATAACGGCAAGGTTCCGGATCGAGATACGCTCCTGCAAAAGAAGCCGCAAGACCGCCTGAACGAGGTCATACGGCGTCTTGTCATTGATAAATTCGTCGAGCAACTTTTTGTTGCTGTCTGCGCGTTCCGGATCGGATGTGGCGACGAATTCATCGAGTATCCGGCGCATCGCGCGGCGTGTCATCAGTCGACTGAAGTTTGCTTTAATGACTTCCAAAAGGTGGGTCGCTGCAACTTCCGTTGGCTCTATAACCGGAAAGCCCATGGCGGCGGCTTCTTCCTGGTGCTGTGCCGGAATCCAACGTGCAGGGGCGTTGTAAACGGGTTCTTTGACGTCGCGACCTGGAATGGGAAGCGCCATGTCGTCGCTCGTGAGCACGAGGACGCCGTTTGGATCTATGATGCTCCGGGCGACTTCTACGCCGTGAATTTTTATACAGTACTCGTTGGGCTTAAGGGCGGCGTTGTCCGTGAGGCGAATTGCTGGCACGATGAAGCCAAATTCTGATGCAACGAATTTCCTGATTTTGACAATGCGTGTATCGAGGCCAGCCTCCGTTTCGAGTGCGATCGGCACCAGGTCTGGCGCAAACTCCACATGGATTTCATCCAGATCGAGGATGTCGCCCAAGGATTCTTCTGTTGGCGGAATTTCCTCTAGCGTTGCAATGGGAACCGCGGCTTCAGCTTTTGCCTGCTGAATCGCGTAATAGGTTAGTGCGCCGATCCCCAAAGCCCCAACCATAAATGGCAAGAAAGGCAGCCCCGGTACGAGGGCAAAAACGAAAAGCATGCCAGAAACGGTCGCAAGCGCCGCTGGGTGATCGGTAAGCTGATCGAGTATCGCCTTGTCGGCGGACCCTAAAACGCCGCCTTTGGACAATAGCAGCGCCGCAGCCACGGAGATGATAACCGCTGGTATTTGCGAAACGAGGCCGTCACCGACGGTTAAAATTGCATAGGTCTCAATCGCTTCGCCAAAGCTCAAACTATGAACGCCAATGCCGATTGAAACGCCAACGATCAGGTTTAGTAAGGTGATCAGTAGACCCGCAATTGCGTCGCCCTTCACGAATTTCGACGCGCCGTCGAGGGAGCCGAAAAAGGTTGTCTCTTCTTGTTCTGTTTTACGTCGCTGCTTGGCTTCTTCATGGGAGATCGCGCCGGCCGCCATGTCGCTGTCGATGGCGAGCTGTTTGCCTGGCATCCCGTCAAGGGCAAATCGCGCGCCGACCTCCGCCATCCGACCGGCGCCCTTTGTGATCACCATAAAATTGACGATCAAAAGAACGGTGAAGACGACGAGGCCGAGGAAAACGTTCCCCCCCATGACGAACATGGCGAAGCCCTGAATAACGCCGCCGGCTGCGTCGATGCCCGTGTGGCCTTGGCCGATTATAAGCTTGGTCGACGAAACATTTAAGGAGAGCCGCAACAGCAAAGACCCAAGCAATACCGTTGGGAATGAAGAAAAATCGAGGGGGCGCTCGATGAACAAAACAAGCGTAAAAATAAGAATTGCGATCGCAAAAGATACCGTAAGACCGATATCCACCACGAATGCTGGCGCTGGCAGAACCATCATCACAATGACAGCCATTAACGCAATAGCGAGGAGGACGGTCGGTTGGAAGAGTGTTTTTGTCGTTGTTTCCGGCATAGCAGCGTATACTAATTAATTCTTGCGGCCGGCTTCGCGGTCAATAAGCGGCGGACGGTCAGAAAACATCACCAACTGAACAGACGCGACGCCGGCTTCCTTCGGCGCCTCGACCGTGCGCAGCGGCGGGCGCTTTAATCTGTTTTCCTTTTCCGCGCGCTTTGTTTCCGCCCGCTTCGTTTCTGCGAGCGCCGCCACAACCTTTTTCCGATAAACGGCGCCGCGTTTTGGCGCGCGCGAATGGTACGCCGCGACCGCGCTCAGCCAGTCGCCCCGTTGGGCGTGGAGCTTTGCCAGAAATTTTGCTGCATAATCAGCGGCGAGATTTGCGTTGAACATTTCCGGTACGGACGGAAAGTTTTCGCTGTGCCATTTCGTATTTATTTGAAAGCAGCCAATATCCATTGAACGAACGCCAGCGCCGAGTTGTTTAGCGACATAGCGTTTTGCGCTTTCCTGATCATCGAAATAATGGCCTCGGCCAGAGACGTTAACTGTCCACGGCCATGGTTTGCGCGTTCCAGAAGATGTCCGGCTCGTTTCAACAATGCTGATTGCGGTCAAAAGGCCTGATGGTAATCCGTGGGCGGTTTCAGCGCGTGCGGCGGCGCGCTCGCATATGCTGGCACCCGCCGTCCCCTTAGCGGAGGCGTAGCCAGGAGCGAGCAGAACACAAAACAACGCTGCCTTTAAAAAACGCCGCATATCAGCCCCCAGCAATTGTCGTAAGGACACGACCTTCAAATAACGACAGCATCAGTCGAGACGACGCGCCTATACAAAGTGTGAACGCAATCAACATTGCGATGAGTTTCGGCACGAATGTGAGCGTCAATTCCTGCACAGAGGTTAAGGCTTGAACGAGACCAATTATGACGCCGATGACTAGGGCGGTAACTAACAAAGGAGTCGCGATCCAAACCCCGCTCCAGAGAAACTCTCTGAGCAAACTGATGATTTCTGTCTCAGTCATCGTTTGCTAGACGGGCATCCGCATTAACTCTTGGTACGCCTCAACGACCCGGTCACGCAGCGTGACGGCGGTTTCAACAGCGATTTCCGCGGAAGCAAGCGCTTCGACGACGGAGTGGGGGTCCGCCTTACCAACCATGTAATTCGCAGCGGCCTGTTCGCCTGAGGAGACGGCGTTCGCTACCGAACGGACGGTGTCGGCGGCTGCGGTGAATTCACCACCGTCGCCTGACTGGGATTGGGAGGCGTTGCTGCGCGTTTCCGTCCCGAGCGTCTTCTGCGCTGCGCCATAAGCCTTTGCGGCGTTAAACGAATTGATTTCCATCGGTGGTTCCCTTATCGGCGCAGGACGTCAATCAGGCTTGAGTACATTTGGCGCGCCTGGCGAAAAGTAGACAAGTTTGCTTCGTAAGAGCGGTTTGCTTCCCGGCTGTCAGCAAGCTCACGGGTGATGTTGACGTTCGACATCGTCACGTAACCCTGGTCATCCGCAAGCGGATTTGCCGGGTCATAGTCTTGCTCTAGCGGTGACTTATCGAGGGAGACTTCGCGCACTTTCACGCGGTGCATCTCCAGCTCACGGTCGTAGGAATTCGCAAATGACAGCTGTTTGGATCGATATCCCGGCGTGTCGGCGTTTGCGACATTCTCGGTACTGATACGTAGGCGGAAGCTTTGCGCGTTCATGGCGCTGGCCGCGGCGCTCATAGCTTTCATGAAAGCGTTCATAAAATCCTCCTATCGCCGTCCGAGGCTAACGCGCATGATATCGAGCGCTTTACGGTAAATCGTGACCGCCATTTCGTGCTCGCCCTGGGCCTCTGCGCTGCGGATCATCTGGTCTTCAAGTGAAACCGTGTTGCCATTTGGCGACTGGGCGCCAAAACCGGTATCTTGAAGAACGCGCCACGCGTCATTGCTAATGGCGTCATTTTCTTCGGCGCTGAATGTCGCTTGAAAGCGGGCGAAGGCCTCGCCGAAATCCTCAACATCGCGCGCGCGATATCCGGGCGTGTCGGCGTTTGCGACGTTCTCTGAAATAACCTCATGGCGTTGTGCGGCGTGCCGCGCCATGGCTGAAGCAATGCTCAGGACTTTAATGTCATCGAACACTTTTTTGCGACCCTGTTAAGGAATGGGTGTTCGATAGATAGTATTTAAGGCTGAACATTAGCTTAATGGAAAGATCCCCCAATGGAACCTGCATGGGCTTCAGCAATTGACGCCGCGGTTTTTAACACGTCGTCAATAAATATCTGGGGTCGCGTTGAAGCTATTGAGCGCGGATTGCTCCGGATTTCCGGTATTTCGAAATTCGCCAATGTTGGCGATATGCTGTCTTTAAATCCGTCCCCAAGTGCCGAAATAAGTGCGGAGATCATTTCCGCCGATGCGGGAGCCGTTTTAGCGTTGCCCGTCGCGCCGCTTTCCTCGTTTACGATCGGCGCGCAGATCTACTTAGAAAAAGAGAAGGGCGTTTGTCCGACTCCGGACTGGTTAGGGCAGGTTGTTAACGCCCGAGGAGAAGTGCTTAACGAACCGTATACGCCGCATAGGGGCGAGCGTCGTGATATCAATGTTGGCCCGCCGCCCGCCGCTCGCCGAAAGAGAATTGGCGGCCGTCTAAAAACCGGGCTCGCGGCCCTTGATACGTTTTTACCCCTTTGCGCAGGGCAACGGGTTGGGCTTTTCGCGGGCTCGGGCGTTGGTAAATCAACGCTGCTCGCCGCGCTTGCGCGCGAACTTAGTGCCGATGTCGTGGTCGTTGCGCTGATTGGTGAGCGCGGACGCGAAGTTCGGGAGTTTGTCGACGATACGTTGGGCGAAAAGGGGCGTGAGCGGTCAGTTGTTGTGACAGCGACGTCTGATGCGCCGCCAACAGAAAAGCGTCGTGCAGCACTAACCGCCATGACGACTGCTGAGTATTTCCGCGATCAGGGTAAGCACGTTTTATTGCTGTTTGATTCAATCACGCGTTTTGCAGAGGCCCACCGCGAGATTGCGTTGACGGCGGGGGAAACGCCGTCGCTTCGGGCGTTCCCGCCATCAACCTTTAGTGCGCTTGCGAAGTTCTGCGAGCGCGCCGGGCCTGGCGTTGAGGGCGCGGGCGACATCACCGCGGTGTTCAGTGTTCTTGTTGCGGGCTCAGATATGGATGAGCCCATTGCAGATATGGTGCGCGGGACCCTAGACGGCCATTTCATCCTTGATCGGCAGATTGCAGAGCGCGGACGGTTCCCCGCGCTCGATATCCGCAGGAGCGTTTCGCGAAGCTTGCCTGGCGCCGCGACGGCGGATGAAAACCAATTACTGACCGGAGCGAGACGTCTCCTGGGTGCCTATGAAGAGGCCGCCACAATGATCCGTGCAGGTCTTTACAGTATGGGAAGCGACCCGGTGATTGACGAGGCGATCAAGGTTTGGCCGTTGCTAGACGACTTTTTCTCGACGGAAAGCGATAGCATTGAAGATAGCTTCAAGGCGCTTCAGTTGATTTTAGCGCCGCCGGCGATTGCTGAGAATACTCAACCAGAGTAGATATTACTTTTGGCGCGCTTCTGCGCCCTCGGCCACTCGGTGATTAAACCTGCGATAGCAGTAGGTTTGTTTGTCCAACGCCGCCCAGGCCGCCGGCGCCTAAAATCGTCAACGCATTGGCGCCCGATGAGGCAATGCCCGGTCCAGATTGAATTTGCTTGAATAAAAAGAAACGCCGAATGATTGTTTCCGCGTTCGCTGGGTCGCGCAGGGCAGTGATCGATCGCTCGCCGAAAAGCGAGTTAAAGCGATCCGCCAAAATTTCTGTCTGCCGATCAATATCGATCTGGGCGGCTTCAGCTGGAAGCCCGACAGCGGTGGCGACAACTTCGCGCAAAGCTTGGTTGCCAAGGACACGGAGGAAGCCGCTGCGGTCGGCGTTCTCAGAATTAATGATCGCCGGAATTTCACGCTGAAAATTCAGGGCAAGGCGAATATCCGTGTCGACTTCGCCGACGGCGTTTTCGAACTCGCGAACTTTGTAGCGTGCGATGAGATCCTCGATGAATTCCGGCGAGCTTACCGCGGGCGGACTCACCACGTCGTCGAAGTTGAACGCCCCAACAAGCTCGCGATACCGTGGGTCAGCCTGTCGGTTTGCAAACGAGGTTGGTTCCCGGACCCCTTCCTCAAGCA
>JBCCTV010000024.1:0-21804 GCA_039197915.1 Pseudomonadota bacterium
AACCGCCACATAGGGCTCGGCCGAAGCCCTCGAGGCAAGCAAACACGTTGCGACAATCAAGTAAGAAAGTACGCGCATAACCGTTCCCCCAGGAAGTTAGGCGTCAACGGTAACGCTTCGTATGTACAGGGTCAATTTCGAAACCGCTGCTTCCTAAAGCCCAACATTAGAAGTCTTGAATAAAATTTCATCTTATAATGGCCAATATGGAAAAACTCAAATAAATCCGGTTTTATATTACAGAACCACTATGCCTTTTTTGGTAAATAAAAGTGTATTTAATAAGTTATTATTTCAGTGATTTTAGTAATATGCTGTCGAGGATTGCTTTAAACGGCAGTAAATCAAATAGCTAATTCAATCTTCAATGGCCGTATTCAAGCAAAGCTCGAAAGCTTAGGCTTGACCATGGGCGACGTCATAAAAATGCAAGTATATCTCGTGCGCCCTGAGGGTGCGAACGCCATGGATTTTGCAGGCTTTATGGAAGGGTATACGCAGTATTTTGGTACGGACGAACAACCAAACCTTCCGACGCGTTCCGTCTTTGAAGTTGCGGGCCTCGCAAGTCCTGCCTGGCTCGTTGAGATCGAAGTTGTTGCGGTTCGTTAGGAGATGAGTGTGTCGCGTTGCCCGTTCTCGGTTTTTGGTGCGTGTAGAGTTTTTTGCAGAAGAGGTTTTACATCCCGTCCGTCTCATTTAACCCTCGTTTGCCGCAGATTTGTAAAGAGTTAGCTTAAGAAACTAGGTGATCCTGACATAGCCAAGCTGGCTAATTCAGGCACCATTTGTAAGCCAGGGCAATTTCTTCCCGATACGCTAACTGCGTAACATTGGGTAATTGTGGCAAGGCAATTACAACAAGGCAAATTCATCCATCTGTCTTTGCGCTCCGCCCATTTACATTTGCGATTGGCGAGCTACTTGTTCCTGACCCACAAAATGGAGGTCATCATGGCACACAAAATCAGAGATTATGAAGAACTGCCGTCCTTTCGAGGTCACATCTAAGCGACGCAAAGGATTCCCTTCTGAAACGCAGGTTAAACGCGGACAACGCAGCGTTAAAGGCGGTGAGAAAGAGCTTCTCGAAAAACTGGGCCGAAACGACCCGTGCCCTTGCGGATCACGGAGGTTATTTCAAGAAGTGCTGTCTTAAATCAGGCCGTTTTCGATGGTGAGAACCGAAGCGAGTATTATCGGGACTGATGAATGCGCCCGCTAGGCCGCCGATCCCTAGAGCCCCTTTCCTAGAATTGGGAAAGGGGCAATAGATGTGGTTGGTTCACCTCAGGTAGGCTCTCCCAACCTTCTTAAATGCATCGAGCTAAAAAGTCCTATTTGCGTACAAACCGTGTTCTAGATTTTCAGGTATAAATTTGACGGATGTTTAATCGAATGGAGAAAGCAGCGCGTTAATGGTGGCCTGGGATTACATCTACATCGCTGTACTTGTATCCATCGTTTTAATAGCGGGAGCCGCGTTTCGTTTCGGAGCGTCTCTCGCAATAGAAGCCTATTGCAGGTGGCGCTATGAAGATTACAGCAGAATATTATCACTAGAAGAAAATGCTTTTATTGATAAAGCCGCTGCTTCCTTAACTGATGCATACAAAACTATGTCGTTTAAGGCCGGTTTTTACACTGGATGTGTATTATTAGGCTTGCTTTTGCTTATCGTGATGTTCATGCCATTAGTGATTTTAATCGAGTACAAACAATCGCTTCAGGACATATTTGCACCAAGCCTCCTAGCAGGGCAGCTTGAAGTATATGAACATACCTCCTCAGAAGGGGCTGCTCTATT
The DNA here is from genome assembly GCA_039197915.1 of Pseudomonadota bacterium. GTDB lineage: Bacteria > Pseudomonadota > Alphaproteobacteria > Caulobacterales > Parvularculaceae > JAJFFW01. Next base: position 1,808 of record JBCCTV010000024.1, read on the forward strand.
GCTTGGCGCTGCCCTTGTGTTTTGCGTATTTATTGTGGTGGCTCAGTTTTGGTTTAATCTTCAAGCAAATACGCTGTATAGTATGTCCTCGATGAGTGAAGAAAATCGTCGTCGCTCGACTTTACGAAAGACTATAAAAAGCGATCTCACACGCTTAGTAAGAATAAGACGGTTATCGAAAGATAGAGAATACTCAGTTGACGAACTGATCCGTATTCTTTTTAATCGATGGAACAAAGGGGTGTTTACCGTTACCGCTGTTCTATCGGCGCTCTTTTCTGTTGTTGTGTATTTTGATTTTTCTGCCTACTTGCGCGTTAGTGAGATGGGCTTAAATCAAAGGCCTTTTCTATCAAACAACGAGTACCGGTACTTGCATTCGGATGTAAGCCGAATTGAACGGGATTGCGATGTATATTTGAGCCATGGCAAGCTAGATGCATCGATGGGGTATAGTATCATTTTGAAGGATGATCGTTCACTGAGGATCATCCGCGGTAAACCAAACGCGAAAAATATTGCAGCAGCAGCGCTAATACACCGAAACGTTGGCTTTGAAATATCATCTGTAAAATATACTTCTTCAGAACCATGGCGAGTTGATCAGGCGAATTATGCTAATTGCTTGAAACTGCTAACACCCCCCAATTCCGACAGACAAACAGCAAACAATCTAGAGTTTATTCTCAGTGATTAAATCAGCATCATCTAGGATTTTCTTAATCCGATGCATGTCGAAGAGGCCAATACAGTAAACGCGAATTACAACTTCATAAGTGTCGTAACGTCGCTCAAAGCCTGCCATTTGCGAAGCTGGCCGCTGCATCTTCTTTTCGCGAACACCGCCCCTTTAATCTGATAGTTTTCAATAGTATTGCGCAATCGCTGTCGAGACTTGGTTAAAAAATCGGTAAACTGAACAGTTAATCGAATAATCGGTGGCGGTATTCATCGGAGAGTCGAACTCGGAAAAAAAACCGCGACTGCGGCTCGGCCAGTCAGGCCGCCTTGCCGAAGGCGCTATGCGCCGTGAGGCCGATGGAATCTTGGAGCAGTGAGTTCCGATAAAGAACGAAGCCAACTTAAAGTGTTGCGAGGATGCGGATCTCACCGAGCTGGGTTCAAGCGCGTACGTTTGCTTCGCAAACGGTCTCGGTTCGTGGTGGAGGTAAGAGGAAAATCCTCGAACCGGAACCGGGAGGCGCCGACACCATCCTCTGGGTGGGAAAAGCCGTCTCGCGCCGACCAAACAAAATGGTTGAGGTGGGAGGAAAATCCTCGAACCGGAACCGGGAGGCGCCGACACCGTCCTATGGGTGGGAAAAGCCGTCTCGCGCCGACCAAACAAAAATGGTGGAGGTGAGAGGAAAATCCTCGGACCGGAACCGGGAGGCGCCGACACAGTCCTATGGGTGGGAAAAAGCCGTTTCGCGCCGACCAAACAAAAATGGTGGAGCTAGGCGGAATCGAACCGCCGACCTCTTGAATGCCATTCAAGCGCTCTCCCAACTGAGCTATAGCCCCGAACCTAGCGAGCGAAAGCCCGCGATGGGAGCGTCGGTACTAGCGGGCCGACACGCCCGGCGCAAGCGCGATCATAAGATCATGGTCGCGCATGGATTGGGTTAAACGTATTTAGGAATCGTCGTCTTCGTCAGAGCTATTGACGATCCCGACCACGCCGCTGTCTTCATCGTCGTCATCGAGCAACGTGTCATCGTTATCAGGTTCGTCGTCGCCGAGGTCCACGTCTTCGAACTCGGCCAGTTCAGCTTCGTTGACTTCTTCGTCGCTGTTTTCTTCGGAGCCGTCTTCGTCATCCAAGGATGCTTTCCGGGCGCTCTCGGGCGCCTTGTTTTCCTCATCGGCGTCGTCAAGCGAGACTTCCTGCTCGGGTTGCTCCTCGGTTTCTTCCTTTTTCTCTTCGGGTTCTGGCGCGCGCGTTTTACGCGGTTTGAGGAGCGCTTCCGGAATGAACTCGTGATGGCATTTCGGGCAAACCGCCGGTTCCTTATTAAGGTCGTAGAAGCGAGCGCCGCACTCGGGGCAATCGCGTTTGACGCCGAGTTCTGGCCGTGTCATCGCCACTCTCCTTACATCGTGCTGGTTGAACTGTCGTGAAGAATGGCGGCATAAACCAGTCGGTTAGCGGTGGCAATGGCGAAATGCCAGGACGCTGTCGCGCGGTTGCGCGCCCTCAATTTAAGGCCTGCCTGCCGCTTATCTGTCGCATCCCGGAGGACGCAATGGCGCAAGCCGAAACAATGCGGGCAAAGCCGTCGCCGAAGCTTTCTGGAACGGTCCGCGCGCCAGGCGATAAGTCGATTTCGCATCGTTCGCTGATGTTGGCGTCCATGGCCCCTGGCGAGAGCGTCATCGCGGGATTGCTTGAAGGCGACGACGTTTTGCGCACGGCCGCGGCCATGCGCGCCCTTGGGGCCTCGGTTTAACGGTCAGTTACGCCCGACGGGCCGAAATGGTCTGTGGTCGGCGCTAATGAGTGGCGTCCGCCAGAAGCGACGCTTTATTTTGGAAATTCCGGGACCGGATGTCGTCTGGCGCTTGGCGCAATCGCCGGGCGCTCCGTTGCAGCGGCGTTAGACGGCGATCAAAGTCTGCGGGCTCGGCCGATGGCGCGGGTTACCGAGCCGTTGGCGGAGCAGGGCGCGATGGTTGAGACCGCGGACGGGCGGTTGCCCTGCCGCCTTTCGCCAGCCCCCTTGAAGGCCGTCGACTACGAGTTAAAGACGCCGTCGGCGCAGGTGAAATCCGCAATGCTGCTTGCGGCCTTGTCAGCGCCCGGTGAAACCATCATCCGCGAGGCTGTTCTTACTCGGGACCATACCGAACGAATGTTGCGCGCATTCGGTGTGGAGATAAATTTCGCCGACCTAGAACAGGGACGCGCGATCCACTTGCGCGGTGGTCAAGCGCTTATTCCCCAAACCATTCGGGTGCCGGGCGATCCCTCTTCAGCGGCGTTTTTCGTAGCCGCCGCCGTCATTCATCCTGATGCTGACCTTACGATAGAAGGCGTACTGATGAATCCGCTTCGAACGGGTTTTTTCGATACGCTCATTGAAATGGGAGCTGAGATCTCAATCGAAAACAAACGGTCGGCAACGGGGGAGGAAATTGCGGATATTCACGCCCGGTCGTCATCACTGAAGGGCGTCGCGGTCCCCGCTTCCCGTGCAGCGTCGATGATTGATGAGTACCCGATCTTGGCGGCCGTCGCGGCTTTTGCTTCCGGTGACACGTATATGTCGGGCGTTTCTGAGTTGCGCGTGAAGGAAACCGATCGGATTGCGGCGATGGAAAAAGGGCTCCTCGCCGCTGGCGTGAAGGTTGAGACCGGCGCGGACTGGATGCGGGTTTTTGGTGCAGGCGGCCCACCGTCGGGCGATGCGGTCATTAAAACCCATGGCGACCATCGCATCGGCATGGCTTTTCTAACGCTCGGGCTTGCGGCAAAAGCCGACGTTGCGATAGACGAACCGCATATGATTGCAACGAGCTTTCCTGGTTTTGCCGATATGATGCGCTCCATCGGTGGCGATGTGCGTTAAGCATTGCTGATTGGCTTCCCCGAAAGCGGCTTTGAACGAGGACGCAACGCGGCTCGGCGCGTTTGGCGCAAGAGAATTTTTGCGCGATGTGGCTTTGCGGTCCCGCCCGTGCATTTTATTTCATGGGTCTTGTATTTGGCGGGCTTTAGTCAGGCGACATCGCTTGATTTTCAATCGCCTGGGCGGGAAGCTGGCGCGCCATGAGTTCGTTCACGAATAATCCAGAACCCAATTTAGCCAGTTTTGTTGTCGCTCTTGATGGGCCAGCGGCTTCAGGTAAAGGCACGCTCGGGCGACAAATCGCGGAACATTATCGCTTTCCCTATCTTGATACAGGTATTTTGTACCGCGGCGTCGCCTGGTTAGCGCTTGATACCGGGGTTCAACCGAGCGATGCGGCGCTCACGGCTAAGATCGCCAGCGGTTTTTCACTCGATCGAATTAAAAACGCCGATGTGAGGTCGCCCGAAGTGACAGCCGCCGCCAGCGTTGTAGCGGCCCATAAGGGCGTACGTGAGGCTTTATTCGATTTTCAGCGCGCTTTCGCTAAGACCCCGCCGGGGGCCGACCAATTGCGGCCTGGCGCTGTCATCGACGGGCGCGATATCGGAACGGTGATTTGCCCCGATGCGCCTGTAAAGCTCTTTGTCACCGCCACGCCGGAGATCCGTGCTAGGCGGCGTTGGAAGCAGCTCATCGAAACGAACCCAACAATCCCTGAAGCGGATGTTTTACATGACATCAAGGCCCGCGATGCGCGCGACCAGGGACGCGCTGATGCACCGCTAAAACGCGCCAATGATGCGGAGTTGATCGATACGTCTGATCTGGGTATACCCGCCGCGTTCGCTGCGGCGCGTCCGATCATTGACGCCGCCCTCGAGCGATGGAGTGCCGGAGCGGCCTTTAAACAGTCGCCTGCGTGATGTCGCTGCCGCGATCCTGACTATTGAGTGAAACCCGGCTTCGCGACGGGACCAGGCGAGACCTTAAGGCATTCCTCGCAGGTTAAAGTTGCGTGAGCCCATAACCCCGCGCCAACGCGGCGCATGTAAGGATTAAGGACGCCTGTGTCTGAAACTGAAACCCTCAACCCATCGCGCGATGAATTCGCCGAAATGCTCGAAGCTTCGCTTGTTGATAAGCGCCAATTTGAAGAAACGGTCGTAAAAGGCGTCGTCACGTCAATCGAAAAAGATGTTGCGGTTATTGATGTTGGCCTGAAAACCGAAGGCCGTGTGCCGCTGAAAGAATTTTCTCAGCCCGGACAAGATTTCTCATTGAATGTCGGCGACACGGTCGACGTGTTCGTTGAGCGCATCGAGAACGCCAACGGCGAAGCGATCATCAGCCGGGATAAAGCCCGTCGCGAAGAAGCTTGGGACCGACTGGAAGCCCAATTTGATAAGCAGGAGCGGGTAACGGGCGTAATCTTCAACCGCGTAAAGGGCGGGTTCACCGTGGACCTCGGCGGCGCGGTTGCGTTCTTACCAGGCAGCCAGGTTGACATTCGCCCGGTGCGCGATGCGGGCCCGTTGATGAATATCGAACAACCGTTCCGTATTCTGAAAATGGACAAACGTCGTGGCAATATCGTGGTCTCTCGTCGCGCAATCCTCGAAGAAGACCGCGCCGAACATCGCCAGGAAGTCGTCAAAGAGCTGAACGAGGGCGACGAGCGCGATGGCATCGTGAAGAATATTACCGACTACGGTGCGTTTGTTGAGCTAGCGCCAGGCGTTGACGGCCTCTTGCACGTGACAGACATGTCCTGGAGCCGAGTAAACCATCCCTCCGAGGTTATCGCCGTAAACGATACAATCCGGGTTAAGATCATTAAGATCAATCCTGAAACCCATCGGATTTCACTTGGCGTCAAACAGCTGCATCCGGATCCATGGCAAGGCGTCGCCGCGAAATATCCAGTCGATGCGAAATTCCAAGGGCGCGTCACCAATATTACGGACTATGGCGCGTTTGTGGAGCTTGAAGGCGGCATCGAAGGCCTCGTCCACGTCTCGGAAATGAGCTGGGTCAAGAAGAACGTCCACCCGGGCAAAATTGTGTCAACCAGCCAAGAAGTCGAGGTGATGATCCTCGAGGTTGACGAAAACAAACGGCGTATTTCGCTCGGACTTAAGCAGTGCCTCAATAATCCGTGGGAAAACTTTGCCGAGCAGCATCCGATCGGGTCAGTCATTGAAGGTGAGATTAAGAACATCACCGAATTTGGCCTCTTTGTTGGACTCAATGACGACATGGACGGCATGGTCCATCTGTCTGATCTCGACTGGGACCGCACTGGCGAAGAAGCCATCAAGGATTATGAAAAAGGCCAGACGGTCCAGGCCAAGATCCTTGATGTTGATCCCGACAAAGAGCGTATCTCTCTCGGCATCAAGCAAGTGGGCTCCGATCCGATGGACAACGTCGGCGTTATCCAGCGCGGCGCGGACGTCACCTGCACGGTGACGTCGATAGAAACAGGCGGCATCGAAGTTCAGGTTGGCGGCGACGGCGGACCGAAAGCGTTCATTCGCAAATCGGACCTGTCGAAAGACCGTAACGAACAACGTCCCGAACGGTTCGCCGTTGGCGACAAGGTCGATGCGCGCATTACGGCGTTCGATAAAAACTCACGGCGCATTTCGCTCTCGATCAAAGCCCGTGAAGTCGCTGAAGAGAAAGAGGCGGTCGAGCAATACGGCTCCGCCGATAGCGGCGCCTCATTAGGCGATATTCTGGGCGCTGCTCTGAAAGAGGGCGAAGGGTCAGACGACTAGCATATTGGACGCGCATGCGGCGCCCTTTGCCGGGCGTTGCGCGCCATGCCGCTGACCTACAAAAGCTTCAAAAGCCGCGCAGTTGATGCGCGGCTTTTTTGTTTCCTAGTTTAAGTCGATGCGAGGGCAGCGTTCTGGGCGCCCAACGATGACCGCTGGTGCGTTTTGCATCGTTCGAACGGGCGGCACGCTAATCGGCTAACGACTAGACAATAAGCGTCTTGCGCTCAGAGCGCTTACGCCGCCATACACCAGCGATGCCAGAATTGCCTGAAGTCGAGACGGTCCGGCGCGGGTTAGCGCCCGCCATGGAGGGCGCCTTTTTTGACCGCGTATCGCTCGCCCGGTCCGATCTCCGTTTTCCGTTTCCAGACGCCTTCGCCGATCGGCTCACTGGCGCAAAGGTTTTGACGCTCTCCCGCCGGGGCAAATATCTGATCGCGGCGCTTTCAACCGGCGAAACCTTGATCATGCATTTGGGGATGACCGGCCGTTTCACGGTTCTAAGCACCGGGCAAAATGGCGCTGACGCCACATCGCCAGGCGAATTCCACCACAAGGCTGGCGACGACGCCAAGCATGATCACGTGCACTTTGACCTGCGCCAAAAAGACGGGACGATTGTCGAGATCGTCTATAACGATGTGCGGCGCTTTGGTTTTATGGACCTTGCGCCGACGGACGGCCTTCCGGAAAGCAAGCACTTCCGGGGAATGGGGCCCGAACCGCTCTCGAACGAATTTTCTGCGGACATTTTGAATGCGGCGCTTGCCGGCAAAGCCACGCCAATAAAGGCGGCGCTCCTCGACCAGCGCGTTGTTGCGGGCCTCGGCAATATTTATGTTTGCGAAGCGCTATTCCGCGCCGGAATCTCGCCGCGTCGCAAAGCCCGTTCGGTCGCGGGTAAGCGCGGTGAGCGTTTAGCGCCGGCGATCATCCAAGTTCTTCGGGCGGCGATTGACGCTGGCGGCTCGACTTTGCGCGATTTCGCCGCCTCTGACGGGTCGCTCGGTTATTTCCAGCACGCCTTCCAAGTCTATGACCGGGAAGGGGAGCCATGCGTGACATGCCAAACCCCGGTTAAACGCCTGGGGCAGAGCGGTCGGTCAACGTTTTATTGCCCGACGTGTCAGCGTTAACAAAAATTTGGTGCATAAAAAGATCAAGGCGCGTTTGGCGCGTTGACGCCCGCGCCGCGCGTGTATATAGCACGCGGCTTACGAGTTAAACGGCAGAGTATACCAGCGATGGCCAACACCACGTCAGCAAAAAAGATGATCCGCAAGATCGAGCGTCGGACCGCGGTCAACAAATCGCGTCGCTCACGGGTCCGGACTTTTTTGCGTTCTATCGATGAAGCCATCGCCGCTGGTGACAAAGCCGCCGCTGACGCCGCCTTCAAAGCTGCAATGCCAGAAATGCATCGCGCAGCAAGCAAAGGCGTTTTCCATAAGGCGACAGTTGCGCGGAAATTGTCTCGCCTTTCTTCGCGCATCAAGGCGATCGACGCAGCTCAATAGGGTCTCTCTTTTTTCCTTCGCTTCAACTAAGCGCGCGATGTCGGCGTGTGTAAATCGCTCTGTCTGCTTAACGAAGCTGTGGAAAACTTGCGTTGAAAAAAGCGCCATAGCGCAAATCGTGCGTGTCGCATCGAGTGCGCCTTAAATGTAATTAAGGCCCGTCACACTTAAGGTTTTGATCGGCCACACCTTTTCAAGATCGACGCAACTAATCACCGAAAAATATGAAAAAAAGCACCCTTCAACGGTGTGACAGGCTTGCTAAAAAAATGTCGCATTCGTATATTCGAGCGCACAAAGGGGCGGGTGCTGACGAACGAAGGGCATAATCCACTAAAGGGTTAATTTCCACACCGATCGTATTTGCTGCCGCTACCTCTGGAAAAAATTGATGAAGCCTTGAGAATAACGGGGTTAAAGATGCGTGTCGGCCTGCAGCTTTCGATTTCAAATTTTCCTATTTTGCAGGCAGGGGCGATCCCAATTCCACTCCGACAGTCAATGCTGCGGCTCTAGCTAAGTCCATTTTTCGCCCCTAGGGGCAAATCAATATATTTAGTCGGTGTACAAAGCGCGTCCTTATCGCGCTGCTGGGTGTATTTTGCAAATTTTAGGGTGCTGGCCATGCCGCAGGGGTCAATTGAACAGACTGATCTATCCGCTTTCCGCCAGGCGTTGATCGCACGATTTGGCAAGTCGGTTTATATGTCCTGGATGTCCGACATCTTTATAGAGCGCGACGGCGACGATGAGGTCGCTCTTTCGACGTCGTCATCGATGAGGTGTGAAACTTTGGAGCAGCGCTTTCGACCGGCAATTCACGAAGAGTGGAACAAGCACGTTTCCCATGCAAAGAAGCTTTTCATCTTTGTCCGCAAAACAGAGCGCGCCCAGGCCGCCTTTTCCTCTGAAAACGCATCTAACCAAAATGCCAATCTTTTCCTTGCAGCAGGCGGCGGAGGCGGTTCGAATGTTGTGTCGATTGAGGAGCGCTCCTCAGATCGTAGCGGCGCCGATGGCGGCGGTAAAAAGCCATTGCGCCTTGCGGATCTCGCATCGCCCCTAGATTTTAGATCCACGTTTGACACATTCGCCGTAGACGACAGCAATCGAATGGCGCACGCGGCGGCGCTGCAAGTTTTTGTGGAAGGCGGCGCGCCCGGCTTGATTTACTTGCACGGTCCGTCAGGCGTCGGAAAAACGCACTTGCTCCATGCCATAGGCCACCAATGGCGCCGGAAATTTGGCCAAGGGCGATGCGCTTACCTGACCCATTCCAGTCTTATTAGCGGCTGCGTGGATGCGGTGCTTTCGAGCTCGACACATTATTTGCATAAAGACTTATTGACACAACGCCTCCTGCTAATCGACGACATCCACTTGCTGAAGTCTAGCGGGCGCACCCAGCAAGAAGTCCTGACACTGATCAATGCGTTCTCGTCCACCGGCCGGCAGCTCGTGGTCGTCGGCGACGAGGCGCCGAGCGTTCTCGCAGCGCGGGGTCTTAACTCGCGGCTCGCCGATCGGTTGCTAGGCGGTCTTTCGGTGCCGATTGAGCAGGGCGGGGTCTCTTTGTGTCGCGAGATTTTGGCGATGCAGGCGACAGCCGGGCAAATGCGCTGCGCCATTGACGCTGAAGCGCTCGATTTCATTGCCGAGAATTTCAACCGCAGCACACGACATGTCATCGGCGCCTTAAACCAGTTGGGCCTCGTTTACGGCTCGAAGGAAGTGATCGTCACGCGTGAGCTCGCTGAAACGGCCCTGCGTTCGCTGTTGAATGTGGGGCGCATGATCGGGACCTTATCGGACACGATTTCTGCGGCCGCCGAAGCCTTTGGCATCACCGTTGAAGATATCAAAGGCCGGGCGCAACCACAGCGTATTGTGAAGGCCCGGCATGCGGTTGTTTTCGTCGCCCGCGAAACCCTGAAGGAATCCTTCCCGCGGATTGGCGAGGCCCTGAACCGCGATCACACGACCGCCATGAGCTCCCATCGGCGCGCCCAGGCGCTGTTGGAGCGGAACGCAGACTTCCAATCTGCTGTTAAGCGCATCCAGCGCGCGGTGGGTGGTTAAAACCACAATCTTTTCATAGGCTTAGAGATTTCTTCCAGGCGCAATTTCCGTGCGTAAAACTGGATTTCCTCTGCGCAAATCATGTATAGTTACGTATCGAATTTATTTCGGTCGCCACGGTTGTGTTCGCGCGTTTTAAACGAAGCGCGTTGCGGCGCGTCCGCTCACTATTTGCGGGTTCCTTGTGCTGCTTTTCGAGGGACCGCGCCCCTGACACACCGCCCGAGGGCGACCTCCGGCTGACCGCGAAAAGGATTTGTAGAGCATGGAAGCGACAATCGAACGGGCGACGCTTGTGAAAGCGCTTGGTCACGTGCAGAGCGTTGTAGAACGGCGGAATACAATCCCGATCCTCGGCAATGTTTTAATTCAGGCGGAGGCCGGCGCGTTGTCGTTCACGGCCACGGACCTCGATATTGAGATTTTGGAAACAGCGGCGGCGGACGTGGCGCAACAGGGCGCGACGACAACCGATGCGGTGCGTTTGCACGATATCGTCCGTAAGCTGCCTGATGGCGCGCAGGTTCGGCTGTCGCTTGACGCTGACCAGGGGCGGTTGCGCATCACGGCGGGGCGGTCAGAGTTTTTCCTGGCCGTTCTTCCGCAGGCGGATTTCCCGACGCTCGCCGCCGATGACCTGCCAGTGCAATTTTCCATGGAAACAAGCGCCCTGCGACGTCTGATGGAAAAAGCGCGCTTCGCCATGTCCCAGGAAGAAACCCGCTACTACCTAAATGGCGTTTATCTGCATGCGGCGCCGGAGGGCGAGGCCGGACCGTTGCTTAGGGCTGCTTCAACGGACGGCCACCGGTTAGCAAGGCTTGAAACCGCCCTTCCGTCGGGCGCTGAGAAAATGCCAGGCGTGATTGTTCCGAGAAAGGCTGTGAACGAATTAACGCGGCTCCTTCAAGACTCGGACGAAACCGTAACAATAAGCCTTTCTGAGACAAAAATACGGTTTAACTTTGGTCCTGGCCGTCTGACCTCCAAATTGATAGATGGTACGTTCCCGGATTATGAACGTGTCATCCCGAAAGACTGGGCGTCAACAATGCTAACGGAGAATTCAGATTTCGCATCGGCGGTTGATCGGGTTTCGACCGTCTCTGCGGACCGAACGCGATCAATTAAACTTGCCCTAGAAAGCGACCGTTTAAAGCTCACGGTCAATAATCCCGAAGCAGGCAGCGCACTCGAAGAAATGTCGGTTGACTATCAAGGCGACGCTTTGGAGATCGGGTTCAACGCGCGTTACTTGCTCGACGTGTGCCAGCAAATTGACGGCGAGCGTGCGGCTTTCAGCCTGTCTGATCCTTCGTCGCCAACCGTGATAACGGACCCTGAAGATAAAGGGGCGCTCTACGTTCTGATGCCGCTAAGGGTTTAATGGATAGCTCGGACGTTCTTGAACGCGCTCAAAGCAAACAGGGTTTCGCGGGGTCAGGGGCCAGAGCAGCTGCGCGCGTGCGGTCTTTGTCTTTGCAAGATTTTCGTTCCTACACGCATTTGCGGCTGCCGCTCGACGGCCGGCCCGTCGTGTTTTTCGGCACCAATGGCGCAGGAAAGACAAATCTGTTGGAAGCGGTTTCTTTGATTGGTCCTGGGCGCGGTTTGCGCAGTGCGCGTCTGGATGAGCTGCCGCGTGTTGAGGGTGCTGGCGGTTGGGCGGTATCCGCGACCATTACAACGCAGTCGGATGAGATGGTTTTAGGCGTAGGCGTTGATCCTGCGACCCCTGGCAAACGTCAGTGTCGGATTGATCGGCGCCCGGCCTCTGGACCCGGCGCATTCTCCGCACACATCCGAATGCTGTGGTTGACGCCGGCGCAAGACCGGTTGTTCATGGATGGCGCTTCTGAGAGGCGCCGGTTTATCGACCGCATGGCGTTGGCCCATGACCCTGCCCACGGCAAGGCGGCTAACGCCTATGAGAAAGCAATGCGCCAACGCCAGCGTGTTTTGGACGAGCGCCCCAACGAAGCGGCCTGGCTGTCCGCCCTTGAGGAGCAAATGGCGGCGGCTGGCGTCGCCGTTGCGGCCGCCAGGCGCGAGATCGCCGGTATTTTGAGCGACCAAGATCCAGGATCAGGCTTTCCGCAAAGCGAGGTCGCGCTAGATGGCTTTTTGGAAAATGCTTTGACTGGATCGCCGGCGGTCGACGTTGAAGATATGTATGCGGAGCGCCTGCGCGAAAATCGCGCGTTGGACGCAAAAGCAGGGCGCGCGTTGCTTGGCCCCCACCGTTCGGACTTACTTGTGAGCCATTGCGCGAAGGGTCGTCCCGCGCGGCTTTGTTCAACGGGTGAACAAAAAGCGCTCCTCATTGGACTTGTCCTGGCGAACGCCCGGGCCCTAGCTGCGCGTCCCGGTGGGGCGCCGCTTGTCGTATTACTTGATGAGATTGCGGCGCACCTCGATGACGAGCGTCGCGCACAGCTTTTCGATGTCCTCGATTTGATTGGCTTTCAAACTTTTATGACCGGAACAGATAAGGAATTGTTTTCAGCTTGGGGAGACCGCGCGCAAGCGTTTTCCCTGCGTGGAGGCGATCCGCAACCTGAAGACCTTTTTTGAAGAGAACGGACCTGACTGTGACACAAGCTGCCGCAAGCGCTGAAAACCCCGACTACGGAGCGGACTCCATCAAAGTCCTGAAAGGGCTCGACGCCGTTCGAAAACGGCCCGGGATGTATATTGGAGACACTGACGATGGCTCCGGCCTACACCACATGGTCTATGAGGTCGTCGATAACGCAATTGACGAGGCCTTAGCCGGATATTGCGATCGCGTCGAAGTCGTGCTGAACGAAAATGGGTCTGTGACAGTGCGCGACAACGGCCGCGGCATACCGACAGAAATTCATCCTGAAGAAGGGGTCTCAGCCGCTCAAGTGATCATGACCCAGCTTCATGCCGGCGGAAAATTTGATCAGAACTCCTATAAAGTTTCTGGCGGTTTGCACGGCGTTGGCGTATCCGTGGTGAACGCCCTTTCTGAGACGCTCGATCTGACAATTCATCGCGGCGGCAAAGAACACACTATGCGGTTTGCTAACGGCGATCCTGAGGCTGATTTACAAATCGTTGGCGATACGGATCGGCAGGGTACGGAAGTGAATTTCTTGCCGTCCGACACTATTTTTACCCAGACGACCTTTGATTTCGGAACGCTTGAACGGCGGTTGCGCGAGCTTGCGTTTTTGAATTCCGGCGTATCGATCGTCTTGCGCGACGAGCGCCATGTTGAAACCCGTGAAGAGATAATGGCCTATGAGGGCGGATTAGACGCCTTTGTCGCCTATCTCGATGACGCGCGCTCGCCATTGCTGTCGTCACCGATTTCATTCCGTACAGAGCGCGAAGGCGTCTCGGTTGATGTCGCAATGTGGTGGAATGATAGCTACCACGAGAAGGTTCTCTGCTTCACAAACAATATTCCGCAGCGAGACGGGGGAACGCACCTTGCGGGCTTTCGCGCTGCGTTGACCCGGATTGTCAATAATTATGCATCCTCGAGCGGCATCGCGAAAAAAGAAAAAGTGTCCCTTACTGGAGATGACGCACGGGAAGGACTGACGTGCGTTCTGTCAGTAAAGGTTCCTGATCCGAAATTCTCTTCACAGACTAAAGATAAGCTAGTCTCCTCTGAGGTGCGGCCAATCGTTGAAAGCGCCGTATCGGACAGTTTGGGCGAGTGGTTTGAAGAAAACCCGGGCGACGCAAAACGTGTTGTTCAAAAAATTGCGGAAGCCGCCGCGGCGCGAGAGGCCGCCCGGAAAGCGCGGGATCTAACGCGTCGGAAGTCAGCGCTCGATGTGGCGTCATTACCCGGCAAGCTTGCGGATTGCCAAGAGCGCGATCCCGCCAAGTCCGAGCTCTTCATTGTGGAGGGCGATTCAGCTGGCGGGTCTGCAAAGCAGGCGCGCAATCGTGAAAATCAGGCTGTCTTGCCCTTGAAAGGTAAGATACTGAATGTTGAGCGGGCACGTTTCGATAAGATGCTATCGAGTCAGGAAATCGGTACACTGATCACGGCGCTCGGGGCCGGCATCGGGCGCGATGACTTTGACGTTGAAAAATTGCGCTACCACAAGATCATCATCATGACGGACGCTGATGTTGACGGGGCGCATATTCGCACGCTGCTGTTGACATTTTTCTTCCGCCAGATGCCGGAGCTTATTCGCCGCGGCCACCTCTACATTGCGCAACCCCCGCTTTACAAAATTATGCGCGGCAAATCTGAGCAGTATCTTTTGGACGAAGCGGCGCTCGAGGAATATTTATTCCGGGAAGGAACGAGTGACGCCCGGCTCGTGTTGAAAAACGGCGAAACGATTGTCGGCGCAGACTTAACCCGCGTTGTTGAGCAAGCGCGTCGGATCGCTGACGGGATCGATGAATTTCCCGCGCGTTTTTCACGAGACGCCTTAGTGCAGGCCGCGCTCGCCGGCGCCTTGCGGGACCCCGGTGACGATGAGATCCAAAGTTCCGCCGCTGCGGTGGCGGACCGGCTTGACGCAATCTCCGAAGAATATGAGCGCGGGTGGCGGGGAAGCGACGACGGCGCCGGCGGGTATACCTTCGAGCGAGAAGTGCGTGGCGTTAGCGAGATCGTATCTATACCGAGGGAAATTCTTCGTAGCTCTGAGGCAAACCGTGTTCAACAAGCGATGGACGAGGTGCGCGAGATATTCAGTGAACCCTCATTGTTTGTACAAAAAGACGCCGAGCAGACCGTTCACGGGCCGCGTAGTCTCCTCCGGGCTGCGCGAAACGCCGGCGAAAAAGGCGTATCGCTACAGCGCTATAAAGGCCTTGGCGAAATGAACCCCGACCAGCTTTGGGAAACAACCTTGGATGAAAACGCCCGCACGCTGCTTCAGGTTCAAATCCGTGAAGCCGATGGCGCGGATAACATTTTCTCCCGCCTGATGGGCGATGTTGTTGAGCCGCGGCGGGCCTTTATTCAAGAAAATGCCTTAACGGCCCAGCTGGACATTTAGGCGACGACGGCGGCTTGCGAGCGCCAACGTTAAGTCTTTGAGCCGATCGACGGGTTTGGCCGTATCGGCTAGAGCGCTTCGCGGATAAGTGTGTGCGGTTATCCGAAAAAGAAGCGCGACAGAACAAAGACCTGGAGCCGCGTTCCGATTCTATTGGAACGCGAAAGTCTCTAAAGGCTGAAGACGCGTGTAGTCGAATAATGTGGCCCGTGCCTAAACGAGGGTAAAAAGACGCTCCGGTGTGTGAACGTGGATGGGCCACAAATCACAGAAGCCCCGAATACTCGGACAAATCTTTAGCCAGACCAATAGGCGAGAACGGCGCTAATTGTGAAAAGTGACAGCAAGGTCGTGGCGCCAATCGCGGCGACTGTTTCTTTTTCATAATGGCCGACCTGGCTCGCGACGATATATGTTCCGATGCCTGACGGCACTAGCGTAAAAAGACTTAAAGGTCCGAGCAACATCGGATCGCGAACGCCAAGGGCAAGAGCCCCGCCAATCGCCAGAACCGGCAACACAATGAGCTTTAAGGCGGTAATCGCCGCGATATGCATACGGATCGTTGAAAATGACGGCATCGAAGCGGTCGAAAAGAAAAGACCAAGGGAAAAAAGCGCTGTGGGTCCGGCGGCGCGCCCTAATATCTCGATGAAGCCGAAAATGGGCGCGGGGTCAGAAAACCCAAGGGGTCGGATAAAGGCGGAATAGGCGATGCCCGCAAGCATTGCTGATACGATCGGTGTTCGGAATGACCGCAAAAGCCGCCCAAGGCCTGGGCTCTGGTCGGGTGGGCTTGTTAAAACGATACCAGCCGCAATGACGAAGACACCTTCGATCAGCATCAGGACGACAAAATGAGCCGCCCACCCCTCAACGGCGAGGGCGATCGGAAGGCCTAAGAATACGGCGTTGCCGAGTGTCGCCACATAGGCATGTGCGCCGGCTGCTTGGGGCGCGAGGGCAAAGAACTTTTTCCCCTGAATATAAGCAAACGCCATCACCAGAGCGGCAGATACGCCGTAAGCCAACGCTATTTTTAAATCCTCCCCGGACGGAGGTGACGCCGTTGCGGTTAAACCGAAGAGGGCCGCTGGCATCGCAAAGAGAAATACAAAGCGATTAAGAGCGTTGACGTCGGTATCGCTCAGAATAGCGCGTTTTCCGGCGAAAACCCCGGCGGCGATGACAGCAAAAACTGGCAGCGCGATCGCAATGACTGCTTCCATCAATAGCCCCAAGCCTGACGCGCCCGGATCCAACGGCGCGCTTAAGGGGTGTTGTATTCCTGGCTTGGCCCAAAAACGCCAGCCTAATCCACGGCCGCGGGGCGATATTTCTCAAAAGGGCTTGTACGGATTGCTGCGCGACTTCAGTCGGGCGCCAATATCTTCACCGAGCGCGCGCTATTTTGTCGGAAGCGTAAGGGTCGAACGCTTTCTATTAGGCGCGATCTCGAGATTTATAAGCTTGGTTTGAAATGTTGGGCGGGCGGTCCGACAAAATGGATCTCCCGGGGGCTGGGGGCGAAAAAACCGGAATTTCCGCCGAGCCACCCGCCTAACACGTTGCAACGTAAGAGCGGAATCGGGCGCCTGAAGGGATTAATTTAGGCGATTTTGCGATCTGCTCCCTCTCATAGTAGCATTCCCTTGTGAGGGGCTGCCCCCGGTTCGGGGCGCTAAGGCTAGTCTAGAATAAAGCGGAGGTGTCGGATGGGGATGGAGATTGGCGCACATGGCAGATCCCGATCAAACGACACCGTTTCTTTCACCCGCGCAGAATTGAGCCGCATACTTGCTGTTTACGGACAGTTTGTCGCGGCAGGCGAATGGCGAGACTACGGCGTCGACATGCTCAGGGATGCGGCGGTGTTTTCAATCTTTCGGCGCGCTTCGGAGGCGCCTTTATATCGCATCGAAAAGCGGCCAAAGCTCGCGCGCAAGCAGGGGGCTTGGGTTGTGGTTTCCATGAGCGGCGCCGTCTTGAAACGCGGCTCTGACTTGGCGCAGGTGCTTCGGGTGTTTGACCGACAACGCCTTAAGCTTGCGACTTAACGCCAACTTCGGTGAATAAAGCGCTCGTAAGGGCAACGAGCCGGCTTTCGGCGCCACGGGGGCGTCCCGCCCAACGCCAAAGCGTAAACGCGCTTGCGCAATAGACGATCGCCCCAACCAAAATCGTCAGCAAAAGGAATAAAACAGAGTCTGTCGGATTCATTGCTCGCATGAACGCCACCGCAATCGCCATTGTCGCAACCGCCAATAAACTCCGCTGTGCCGAGACTATTGGATCAACAAACGGCCGCCTCGTTATGCGCTGGTAAATGAAGCAATTGAGTATCGATTGTGCGGTGGCCGCAGCGGCGTAAGCGGTTGCGGCGCCTAAAAGCCCAAAGTGGATCGCACCGTAGATAATCAGTGGTGTTCGGACAAAAAAGAAAATGAGCTCCCGCCAAAAGATCAGTACGGCGCGCCCTTGGGCCATGGCGAAATATTGACTACTCAGAAATAACGACTGCAGAGCAACTGCTGGCGCTAAGATCTCAATGACGCCGCTCACTTGGCGCCATTTTTCTCCGAAGGCTAAGGCAATAAGTGGTTCCGCGACCAACGCGGCCCCAATGGCGCATGGCAGGCTGACAAAGGCGATCGCCTCGACCCCACGTAAAAAGACCAAGCGCATGTTTTCTTTAGTTTCCTGCATCGCTGCAAAACCTGGGTAAAGCGCCCGGGCGATCGGTTCGGAGAGCTCGTTGCTCGCCATTTCGGTGAGCTGAACACCGACATTGAAAATGCCGGAGGCCTGCTGGCCTGCGATTTTTGCAATGATTAGAACATCAATTTTATTATTCAGGGCAGCAACAAAACTAATGCCGGTTACCCAGCCCGTAAAACCGCCAACCTTGCCGAAAGACTTAAGCGTTAAGCGTGGGTGATAAGGCCTGATTACATAAGAAAAGGCCGTTTGCGCGCACGTGGCGGCAACAACGCCAGCAATCAACGCCCAGTAGGTTCGAAAGGCGACGGCGATAGCAATTGATAACCCGACACTGAAGGTTTTGCTTGCGATACCTGCCCAAAACTGTGGTGAGAATTGAAGCTTGCGCTCGAACTCAAAAAAACGCGGATTCTGAAGTCCTGTCACCAACGGACAAAGTGAAATTACGAGAAATAACAGTACCAATCGGTCGTCATCGAATGCTTCACTCGCAAATGGTCCGAGCGCTATTAGTATGGCGGCAACGAAAAGCCCGCGAAGGAAAGACAGGGTAAAGAGCGTATCAAGATCACTTTTATTAGTATGCTGAAATTTAATCACCGAGAACGCAATTCCGATATCGGTAAAGCCGTTCAGAAGCTGCATCGCCGAGACGACTATGGCGATCAGTCCGAAGTCTGTCGGCGTTAAAAGCCGCGCGAGGATAACGGTGCTGAGTATCCCGAGTGTGCGGACAGCAAATTGGCCGGCAATCATGAGGCCAGCGCCTTTTGCGATGCGCCGGCCAAGCGCGCCGTCACCGGGGGAAAATGTCGCCTCTCCGGTCGGGCCAGGCTCTATTTCACCCTTTGCCCTATTGCTTGCCGCTGCTGACATCGCTCTTTGCGCCCATCGCTCCTTCACCCGATGGTTAACGGATCGCGATTAGGAAATCGGAAATTTATCCGGTTGCCGGCAAATTTTACCCAACCGGGGGCTATGATCTCGAGCGCCCTAAATTCGCAGATGTCATTGTAAGCGCGCGGGGCCTCGACCTCTCGCAACAGACTTAATATTCGTTCTGCTGCCCTAAAATGCGGCCGCCGTCGGTGGGCGCATCGAGCCCGCGGTCGGCGCAAGAGGCGTAACCCTGGCGCCAGCCCGCGCGGTAGGGGCGATCATTCTCAAAAAGGTAATCGTCACGCGAGCGGTCCTGGGAGAAGCTTTTGTCATCAGAAATCGCGGTGGAGCAGCCGTCGCCATAACCCGCCTGGAAGCTTGGCGCTTCGGCGAGGGGCAACCCGTCATCCCCGGTTGTTGAAGCGCATGAAACCACTGCTCCCATGGCGACCATTAACGCGCCGAAGCGGCGCGCGCCCCGGGCTAACTCTCGCAAAAAAGGCATGCCTTTTCCCTTCCGATACGGGCAGATTCTACACAGCTGACCGCGTTAAGTCTTCTAAAAATCCGACGCGATTGGCGCATCCGCAGCAAGCTGGTGTTAACTGTCCCGAATTTACACTCTGTCCTCAGTAGTTTACGCCGCGAGGAGAGACCGGGCATGTCTAATGATGTTGCAGCGTCTGGCGCGCTTGCGCCTGCCAGCGAAACACTGCCCGACCCCGACGCGGAAGCGGGCGGCGTCAATTACCGCGTCGTGATGGCGCGAACGCTCGCCGACATCATCGTCCTGCCAACGGGGCGGATCTCAGCCAATGAGCGCGCGCTCGCGGCCGATATGATGCTGCAGATTTCCGCGCAGATTAGCCTCGAAGATCGCGCCAGCGTTGCTGAGAGCGTTGCGGCCGTCGCCGAGTGTCCGCCAGCTTTGCTGCGCGCATTTTTGATGGATGAGCCGGAAGCGGCCGGGCCCGTATTGGAAAAGAGCGAGCATATTCCCGAGGCGCTTTTGATCGATTGTGCACGAACGATGACGACGGCGCACCGTATGCTGATTGCCAAACGCTCAGACCTGACGACCTCCATTGCTGATGTTCTGATCGGCGCAGAAGAAGACGACGTTGCGCTGCAGGTTCTGCGTCGCGAAGACGTGGTGCTGTCTCCGAACGCAATTGAAACGTTAGTCGTGCGGTCGGCGACCGATGATGACTTGCAGGCGCTATTGCTGCGTCGTAGCGAGCTTGAACCAGCCCACGGCTTTGTCATGTTTTGGTGGGTGCGCGGCGATCGGCGTCGACGGGTTCTGGCGCGCTTCAGCCTTGATCGCTACATCATTCAGGACGCATTTAAAGACTTATATCGTAAAGTCTTTACACAGAAAAATCCTGATCCCTTTGTTGAAGAAATCCTGATCATGAATGATCGCCGTCACCGGCCGCG
>JBCCTV010000025.1:0-21523 GCA_039197915.1 Pseudomonadota bacterium
AAACTCACGCTCACCACATTAGCGGCGGGGGGGCATGGCCTCCTTGTGGGGGCGCCCGGGCTGGCGAAGACGCTCCTGGTGGCGACCGTTGCGCGCCTCATGGGCCTCAGTGAAAAACGCGTCCAATTTACCCCCGACCTGATGCCGGGCGATGTTCTGGGCTCTGAAGTCCTGGAAGAGAGCGCAAGCGGCGCCCGGGAATTCCGGTTCATTCCAGGCCCGATTTTCTGCCAACTGTTGATGGCCGACGAAATTAACCGGGCGAGCCCGCGCACCCAGTCGGCGCTCCTGCAAGCGATGCAGGAACGCCATGTCACTGTCGCAGGCGTGCGCCATGATTTGCCGGCGCCGTTCCACGTTTTGGCGACGCAAAACCCGATCGAGCAGGAAGGCACCTATCCCCTGCCGGAAGCTCAGCTTGACCGTTTCCTCCTGCAGATCGACGTCGGCTACCCTGATCTTGATGCGGAACGCCGCATGCTGCTTGCGACCACTGGAGCGGGTACGGACGATGTTTCTGCAGCGTTGACGCCAGATGATTTGGCGGCGGCGCAGTCGCTGATACGCCGTATGCCGATCGGTGAAGATCTGGTTGAGGCGATATTGCGCCTGGTGCGGAGCGCACGGCCGGGCGAGGACGCGCCCGACGCTGTCAATGCGGCGATCGCCTGGGGCCCGGGGCCGCGGGCGAGCCAGGCCCTGTCGCTGACAGCGCGGGCCCGCGCCATGATTGACGGCCGCCAGGCGCCGTCGCTTGACGATGTGGCGGCGCTCGCAAAACCGGTGCTGCGCCACCGCATGGCCTTAACATTTTCCGCCCGCGCCGAGGGTCAAACCCTTGACGCTTATATTGACGATCTGACCAAAGCCGCCCTCGCATGACGATGGCGCAAAGCTTACAAGCGACGGCGCGTTTGCTGGCGGCGCCGAACTCTAAGGCAGGGCCAAACCCACCGGCCGTACAGGCATAAAGACCGGATCGCGCCATGCCAGAACACAAGCAACTTCGACGCGATTCAGAAACGCTCGCCGCCGGGCTGCCGCCGCTCTTGCTTGCCGCCGAGCGCGTCGCGCAAACTGTCGCCTCTGGCTTACACGGGCGTCGCCGGGCAGGCGTCGGCGAGACCTTTTGGCAACATCGTCCGTACACGTTCCCTGATCCCGTCTCAGCGATCGACTGGCGTCAATCAGCACGGACATCAAACCGGCTTTATGTGCGCCAAAACGAGTGGGAAGCCGCGGCGCCGATTTACATTTGGCGAGACGCTTCAGCGTCCCTCGATTACGCTTCCTCAAAAAACGGCCCCACAAAACAACAGCGCGCAGACACGTTGTTGCTCGCCGCAGCGATTTTGCTGGCGGCCGCAGGCGAGCGCATTGGGCTTATTGATGAGCAGACCCGAACCTATTTTGGACGCACGGCGCCCGCCCGCCTCTTAGAAGCCTTTGCCGGACAGTCGCCAGCCAGCAACGCGCCCCCTTTAACGCCGATTAATGCGGGCGCGACTGTCTTCTTTATTAGTGATTTCTTTCTCGACAGCGACGCGTTGCGCGCAGCGATCGCCCACTATGCAGGCTATGGCGCACGGGGCGTCCTGCTTCAGGTGATTGATCCGGCTGAAGAAGACTTTCCCTTCCGGGGACGGACAGAATTTTATGATTTGGAGACCCCGTCGCGGCTCACGATCGGCGATGCGGCAAGCGTTAGGACAGACTATCGCCAACGTTTCGAGGCGCACCGGGAAACCCTGCGCATAGCGGCGGCGCGGTTTGGCTGGAGCTTTCTAACCCACCGAACCGACAAATCGCCGGAACTTGCCTTGGCGTCGCTCTATGCCGCGCTCTCCGGCGAGGCTCATGGAAATACAGCCCAAACGACACCGGCCCAAACGAAAACGGCTCAAACGAAAACGGCTCAAACCGAAAGCGACGCCGGCGCAGCGCAACGTCTCAAAAAAGACGCCGCCACGTAACGAGAAATTTTGGCGACCATAATTTTGGCCACCATTGAGGGAAAGGACCGACTTGTTTTCTACACTGAGTTTTTCGAGCCCTTTAATCCTGGCGGCGCTCATCGCCCTGCCAGGATTATGGATGTTGATGCGCGCAGCGCCGCCGCAACCGCGTCGTGCGGCGTTTCCTGCGATACGCATTCTGATGGGCGTCAAAGCGGACCGGGAAACCCCGCATCGCACGCCATGGCCGCTCTTGGCCTTGCGGACATTGCTGGCGGCCCTTGCGATTATCGCGCTCGCCAACCCGATATTGAATGCGCCGGAAGCGCCGACGTCCGACGGTCCCATTATTGTGGTTGTCGACGACACATATGCAGCGGCGTCCGCCTGGCAACGCCGGGCGACGGCCTTAAAAATCGCCGCGGAGGACGCCGCTTCATCAGACCGCGCTTTATTCATTATACGTACGGCCCCGTCGCTTACGCCGCCAGCGATAGACCCTCTCTTCAAAGACGACGCCCGCCAACGCGCCGCATCAATTCAACCCCAGCCCTTTGCCGCAGACCACAAAATCGCAGTCAACGCCCTCTCAGCGCTTGATGAAGCGATCGCCCGGTTTGATGGGGCCCCCGAAATCCGTTGGCTCTCGGACGGCCTAACAGGAGACGGCGCGCGGGCGTTCGCAAAAGCGCTTTCCAGCCGGGGGGCGCTATCGGTCTTGAGCGATAACGCCCAGAGCTTCCATGCGCTTCGCGAACGCGCCGAAAGCGCGCCCACAAATGACGGCTACGGCGTCACTGTTCAACGGGCTTCAGCGGAAGCCGCCTGGCGCGGCGGCGTGATTGCAACAGCGCGCGACGGGCGCGTTCTCGCGCGTGTTGAAGCGGCGCTTGCGGCCGGTGAGAAAACTGCTGACGTGACCGTGCCCTTGCCGCTCGCCTTGCGCAATGAGGTCGCGATGTTGCGTATAGAGACGGTATCATCGGCGGCGGCCGTTTTGCTTTCCGATGCGCGCGACCGGCGCGCGCTCATTGGCGTCGTCGATGATGGCTCCGTAAGCGCCGATGCGCTGCTTAACGGCGCCCATTACGTCCAGAAAGCGCTTGCAGGCGCTGCCGCCTTCCAGCGCGATGATTTACGAACGCTCGTCGCCTCGAACGTCTCTGTGATTGTTTTGGATGACGTGGGTCGGCTGCGCACCGGCGACGTCGAAGCACTAACCGCCTGGATCGAAAAAGGCGGTGTTCTGATCAGATTTGCAGGCCCAACGCTCGCGGAGGCGGCCCAGGACGAAACCCCGCCGCTCCTACCGGTACCGTTGCGAGGCGGCGGGCGGGCCTTTGGCGGCGCCCTTTCCTGGGAAACGCCGCAACCGCTTGGCGCCTTTTCAGCCACCGGACCGTTCGCCTCCCTTACGCCGCCCGAAGACGTGGCGATCCGGCGGCAAGTGCTCGCAAGGCCCGGCGGAGAGACGTCCGACGCAACCTGGGCGGCCCTTGCTGACGGCACGCCGATTGTTACAGGACGCAAGATTGGCCGCGGCGCGATCGCGCTCTTTCACGTGACCGCTACGCCGGCGTGGAGCGACCTACCGATTTCTTCGATCTTTATCGATATGCTGCAGGAGCTGACGTACTTGTCATTTTTAAGCCCCGAGGTCGCCGCGTCAGAAACCACAGATGAGACGCGCTTTGCAGCGCTACGCGTGCTCGACGGCTTTGGCTCCCTGGTTGAGGCCCCGCCGACACTGCCCGGCGTGACCCTCGCCGATGCGGCGGCCGGGCCAACGCCTGATCATCCCCCCGGGTTTTACGGCGCGCCGGAAGCGCCGCTTGCGGTAAATGCTGTGCCGCGTGAACAAGTCTTCAAGCCCCTAGAGCTGCAAGGGATCCCGCTAACACCGTATTCGGAAGCAGCGCCGGTGCGCCTTGCGCCGCCGCTTTTATTGATCGCCCTCCTCTTATTTGCAGCCGACGCCATAGCGACGCTCTTTTTCGCTGGCGCACTTTCTTTCTTAAAGGCGGGGACGTACGCCCAACAGCCAGGAGGCGAGAGTCGTACGCCCGAGACCGGGACTTCAAACGGAGAAGATAAAGGCGCCGGGAATGCGAGCGCCGGAAGTCAGAGCGACCGGATGACCGGCAAAGGCGTTACAACGACGGCGGCGGCGATCGCGCTTATTGGGCTAATCAGCGCTTTTTCTTTCGCCCCGAGCCCCGCGTCTGCGCAAGCGCCCAATGAACGCCCCGTCGACGCAGAGATTGATGGAAAAACCATAAATGCAGCGCTCCTCACACGGCTCGCCTATGTTCGCACGAATGATCCCGACACAGATCGCATCGTTGCAGCGGGACTTTCCTCTCTCTCAGACGCCCTCTTCAGGCGCACGGCCATTGAGCCTGCCGACCCGGTCGCCGTCAATCCAGAGGTCGACGATTTATCCGTTTACCCCTTTATCTATTGGGCGATCACGCCAGGCGCCGAAACGCCATCGGACGCAGCCCTTGCAAACCTTGAAGACTTTATGCGCTTTGGCGGCCTCATCGTTTTTGATACGCGCGACGACGAGCGCGCGATCGGCGCTGGCTCAACGCCGGAACGCACCGCACTCCGATCAATTCTCACAAAGTTAGACACCCCGCCTCTGACGCCCCTGCCAGAGAGCCATGTTCTAACGCGGTCATTTTATCTGCTCCAGGATCTTTTCGGTCGCTCCGGCGCGGGGCCCGTTTGGGTGCAGGCGACGGGAGCCGCGAACGATGCGGTGACGCCGCTGATTATTGGCGGGCGCGATTGGGCGGGCGCCTGGGCGAGCGACGACTTTGGCCGACCGTTGTTGCCGAGCGGGCCGGGCGGCGCCAGACGCCGGGAGATGGCGCTTCGCGCTGGCGTCAACATCGTTATGGTGGCCTTCACTGGCAATTATAAATCCGACCAAGTGCACACGCCAATCCTACTGAAAAGGCTCGGCCGATGAACGGGGCGGGCGAAAGCGTTTTGCGCGGCTTGGGCGGGGATATAATCTTTACCCCGACATTTCCTTTTTGGGTCATTGCCTTTGTGACGGGCGTCGCACTTTTATCAGGGATCGTCAGCGCCTTTCGCAAACCGATCCCCGGCGCCTTTCGTATTGGCGCCGCCTGTTTGCTGGCGCTCGTTCTTCTCAACCCGAAAATCCGGATCGCTGATGAAACGCCGCTCAAAGATATTGCACTCATCATCGCCGACCGTTCTCAAAGCCAATCGCTTGACGGCCGTGAAGGCGCGACGGACGCCATCGTTGAAAGCTTGCAAACAAAACTGGCCGCGCTCGGCGGCGTGGATGCAAAAGTTGTCGACGCACCGGGAACGGAGGAAACGGCGTTGGTCGACGCCATCAGCACCGCCATAGCGGACACGCCACGGGCGCGGCTGTCGGCGGTCTTCGCGGTCACCGATGGCCAAGTTACCGATATCAAGAACGCAGACACGGCCTTTAGTGGCGCTCCGCCGGCCCCAATTCATGTTCTAACCACCGGACAAAAAGGGGAACGCGATCGCAAAATCAGCCTCGTCAAGGCGCCGCGCTATGGCATCGTCCGGGAGAAAGCGAGCGTTTCCTTCCGAATTGATGACTTAGGGCCAGACGAAGAGCCGCTCGCCACTGGCCAATCTGTTTTGGTCTCTTTGCGGATCGACGGCCAGGAGGTTTTGAGCGACCGGGCGCCCACAGGCGTCGACGTCACTTTTGATGCGCCGTTGACACGCCCCGGCCCATTGATCGTAGAGCTTGAAGTGGAGCCGCTCGAAGGAGAGCTCACGACACGGAACAATATCGCCGTTCTCCCCATAACCGCCATTCGCGACAGGCTCCGCGTCTTACTGATTTCAGGCGAGCCGCACCCTGGCGAGCGGGTTTGGCGCAACCTCTTAAAATCGGATCCGGCGATCGATCTGGTTCACTTCACAATTTTGCGTCCCTTCAACAAAGGGGACGGCGCCCTGCAAAATGAATTGGCGCTAATCGAGTTTCCAAGGGATGAGTTATTCATTGAAAAACTCTCCGAGTTCGATCTGTTGATTTTTGATCGGTATACCTATCGCGGCGTCCTCGACGCTTTCCACTTCGATAATATCGCCCGCTACGTGGAAAATGGCGGCGCCGTGCTCGTGGCGTCCGGGCCCGAATATAATGGCGCGATGAGCCTCGCTGAGCGCCGAAACCTATCGTTTATTCTCCCAGCCCTGCCCCGCGACAGCGCCGTCGACGAACCTTTCCGCCCGGCGATTAGCAAAGTCGGTGAGCGCCACCCTGTGACCGCCGGCCTGCCCGAGGCAGGTTTCTGGGGGCGATGGTTACGCATCATGCCAGTGACCCAGAAATCAGGGTCAACGCTGATGGAAGGACCGGGCGGCGCGCCATTGCTTGTTCTCGACCGCTATCGCAAGGGCCGCGTCGGCCTAATTTTATCCGATCACGTATGGCTTTGGGCGCGTGGCTTTGATGGCGGCGGTCCCCATGCGGAGCTATTGCGTCGCGTGGCCCATTGGCTAATGCAAGAGCCCGAGCTTGAAGAGGAAAGCCTGCAGCTTGAGGCGACGGGCGATGACCTCCTCATTACACGGCGCTCCCTCGCCGATGCACCGCCGCCGGTGAGCATTGTGTTTCCAGACGGAGCCGAACGCGATCTGGAGATGGCGGGGGTCGACGTCGGCGTCTTCCAGGCCGTTATCGAAGCCCCGCCGAGGGGGCTCTACAGGGCGCGATCAGAAGATTTATTCGCCGTCGGAACAGTTGGCGTCGCCGCAGCCCCTGAGTTTCGCGACGTCGTCTCGCATGCGGCGCGCGCGACCGCGTTAACAAAAGCGCGCGGCGGCGGCGTCTTCCGCGTGCGCGAGGAAGCAAGCGTGGTTAACCCAATCCGAATGCCCGCGATCCGGCGCATCCGTGAAAAATCTGACCGAAAGGCGGGCCCAGGCTGGGCGGGCCTTGCCTCGCGAAACGCCGCGCGGGTCGACGCCATTAACGAGCGCCCCCTGGCGCCGCCTGCCGTTTGGCTTGCCTTAATTGCAGCCACGCTCAGCGCCGGTTGGATACTGGAAGGTCGCCTCTTTCGCGGCCGCAATACACCGTAACAAGCGTTTACGCGCGATAGGTTGAGGTGCCGGCTCAAAGCCGTTCGCGGGCAAATGCTATCGAATGGTCGCCGTTGCTTCCTGTTTTTTAGCGCTTTTTAGCGGCGAAGCGCACATATTTCACCGCAAGGCCCTCTCGCGCGCCCGAAACGCATACAAATAAATTCGTAAGCGGTGTTAACGCCATGTAAAACGCCATTCCGTATTGCTTACCGAAAAGCGGGCGGTCCCTCTGCCTTCCCGGGGGGCTGTGCGCCAGTTGAGTAATGGTATGAGTTTAAAAACCATCAAATGGACAGCGCTTAAACGCAAGCGCAAGGACAAAGATCCGGCGCGCGAAACGCCCGAGGACGGTCCGACCATTAATGTGGAGGCGGGTTTATCCCGCGTCTTGCAAACGCGGTCGTTGCCGCCGGCCGACAACTCTAAACAGGTGAGCAGAAGCGCCGTGCGCGGCGCTTTAACGGCAATTGAATCGGCGCTCTTCGCCGTCGATCAAGTGCGCGACATCATCGAGCAGGCCTATGAGGTGACATTATCGGCGCGCGACGTCGCCGATATCGCCGGACGCGCGCTGCTTGCAGAACGCTATGACGAACTACGCCTTTCAATAGATGAAACGGTGAAAAATGCGGAACCTGCCGCGGCGCAACTGATTGGTTTTGAGCAATCCCACATTGAAGTCACTATCGCCGGGAGCGCCGCCTATTCGATTACTCCGACGCGGCTCGATGCTTCAGCGAGCGGCTTAAAACTCAGCCCACCGAGAGACGCGTTCGAAACCTTTGAAGAGATTGAAAAAACCCTCGCCGAACTCGACGCCGCCATGAAGCGCACAGACCGTGCGGCAGCGGGTTACTGCCGGGACGCGCAATTCTTGATTACAAAACTACCGAACAGCCAGGTCGCATAACCGGCGCCTTTAAAACAGGCGCCTTGTCGCCGTTATCCCCCAACACATATATTTTGCATACAGATCTCTTGCGTATCCCCCCTTTGCGCGCTCCCAAAGGAATGCGGAGCGCGCCTTAAGGGATCCCGATCACCTTATGGGTCTGCACGCTTAAGCGCCATTGCGGATGCGTCTTACAATAGTCAATCGCCGCCGCCGTATTCTCAGCGCGTGACGGTCCGTCCATTGGCTGCAGAAAAAAGCGTTCAAAATTCAGATCCTGAAACATCTCTGGCGGCGCGTCTTCCTGTGGGTAAACCAATTTTAGTTCCTGGCCGGACCTTTGAACAAGCTCTGGCCCCGGCTTTGGGCTCACGCAGATCCAATCAATCCCTGCAGGCGCGGCGAGCGTTCCATTGCTCTCTATGGCGACCTCAAAGCCTTGGCCATGCAATGCGGCAACCAATCTGTCATCAAGCTGCAAAAGGGGCTCGCCGCCGGTGCAAACCACGAGCGGGCGGCCAAGCGGTGACGTCGGCTGCGGCCAGTGTTTGGCAACGGATTTAGCCAAGTCCTCGGGCGTGTTAAACTTCCCGCCGCCCACACCATCAACGCCGACGAAGTCCGTATCACAAAATGTGCAGGCGGCCGATGCGCGGTCTTTTTCGAGGCCGCTCCATAGATTACACCCGGCAAAGCGCAGAAAAACAGCCGCGCGTCCGGCTTGCCCGCCTTCGCCCTGTAGAGTGTAAAATAATTCCTTTACAGAATATATCATAGCTGACTGGTACCGGCATTTGTTGGAAGAGCCGCGATATACTCTCTCCAGCCTTTCGCGCGTAGCACGCATGCCGGGCACTCGCCGCACCCGCGCCCCCAATCGCCCTCGCGCTCCCGGCTCCCGAGGTAACAGCTATGCGAATACTGATTAATGAGACCCACCAATTCGCCGCCGCCGATACGCTCGGCCATGCGCCAGCTTTCCGCCTTGCTGATCGCCATAAGGGGGGTTTCAACGCTAAAGTCCGCTTCCATGCCGAGCCGCAGCGCCGCCGCTTGGGCTGTAACGGTATCTGACCTGCAATCAGGGTAGCCGGAATAGTCGGCTTCGCAGACGCCCGCCACCAAAACGCCAAGGTTGCGCCTATAGGCAAGCGCTGCAGCAAAAGTCAGGAAAATGAGGTTCCGGCCAGGGACGAATGTGGACGGCAACCCCTCATCGGTCGTCGTAATGGCGGTATCCCGCGTCAATGACGTTTCGCTGATATCACCCAAGGCGCCCAAATTGATGCGGTGATCCTTACCGAGATTAGCGCGCCATTTTTGATTGAACTCCGTGAACGCCTTTCGCACATCATCGCGCGCCTGCAACTCAACCTTGTGGCGTTGGCCGTAATCGAAAGCGACGGTTTCCACCCGGTCAAAACGTTCAAGCGCCCAGGCGAGGCTGATCGATGAGTCCTGCCCGCCGGAAAAAAGAACGAGGGCGGCGTTTTGATCGAGATCCCGCACCGGCGCTCGCCTCCCTCACGATTGGTTTCCCGGACGATTAATACTTCATGCGTGAACGAAGCGCTTGTGATACGCCGCCGAAGCGACCACAGCAAGGAGGCGCCCATGGCCACGAACCCCTCGAAACTGGCAAGCTGCCAAATTCTCTACGCGACCGCGCCAGATGAAAGCGCAGCAGAGACAATAGCGGCCACCCTCCTGGAGGCGCGCCTCGCCGCGTGCGTCAACATTTTAGGCCCGGTGGTGTCTCTCTATCGCTGGGATGCTAAATTAGAGAAAACGACCGAATGCGCCTTCATCGTGAAAACAAGCGCCGATTGCGCCAGCCACGCCACGCAGGCGATCATCGACAACCACCCTTACGACACGCCCTGCGTGGTTGCCTTAAACATTCAAACGGCGGGATCGAACAAAAATTTCCTCGACTGGATCGCAGCGGAAACCTCTCTTTAACGAGAAGCACCTATAGGTTGTGTCGTTGCGGCAAGCACACGTTCTTACCCACCGACGCGACCGCCAAATCGCGTGACCGCTGCAACCAATAACGAGCGCCGGCTACGCACCGTCGCATACCTCGGCCGCGGGCCCAACGGCGGAAAATGCCGGGCTCGCGGCCCTTTCTTTTTCCGTGGTCGCGATGATCCAATTCCCAACGGCACGCCACACGGTCTTGGCTTGGAGGTCACGCAAAACCAGGTGCCAGCTTTCCGGGTAGCGCCAGACATCAACCGGCCCGCAAAGCTTTTCTGCAGCGGCTTCAATTGAATTCGGCGGAATGATTTCGTCCCGCTCCCCATAAACCACGAGCAAGCGCCCGCCGCTTCGGCCCGATCCCTTGTAGGCTTGCCCCATCAGGGACACGAGACCGGAGACGGCGTCAATTCGGGTTTCTTTTATGATCAAGGGATCGGCGAGCATGGCGCGTAGGATCGGGATATTATCTGTTGACTGACGTTTAGCACGCTCTCCCGTCAGCGTTTTCCCAGGGGCCACAAGCGATGAAAGACGCGCTGTCACTCGGTAAAGCAGAGGCAGCTGCGATGCGCCCCAAACGGCTGGCGCCAATAGAACAGCGCCGTCAACGGGAAGCGAGGCGTCTGCGGCGGCAGCGAGAACGACAGCGGCGCCCATCGAATGACCGACAACAATAAGAGGCAGCTCTGGGTGCGCCTCTTTCACCGCGTGGATGACATCGCGCAAGTCTGACTTGAGGCGGTCAGCCCCCGGCCAGCGACCAAAATCTGGCGAGCGGCCAAAACCCCGCTGGTCATAGGCGTAGGTCGTCACGCGACGATGCTCAGCCCACCATTGCGCGGCCCCTGCAAAGGCGTTGGCGTAATCGTTCATGCCGTGCAGTGCGATGACTATCGCCTCCGGCTCGTCCGCCGCCCAGGTTGTTACGCGCAAGACCGCGCCGTCGCGCGCCCTTATGCCGTCGTCTTCCAACAGCGGATTGTGCGTCGCGGCATCCAACGGGGAAACGCCGGGCGTTGACGTGACGCAGCCGGCCAATAGGGCAAGCGCCCAAGATATGAGTGCGACTCGAACAAATCTAAGCGAGTGAACGCGCCCCAAACGCCGCCAAAAAGGGATGCTTGACCGCCGGCGACGCGCCTGATACCCGCCGCGTCCATGGAACCGTTGATTTTCCCGATCGGAGATAAACACCCGAAAATTCATGAGAGCGCTTTCGTGGCGCCGGGCGCCGTCATTTGCGGATCGGTCGAGATCGGAGCAAACGCCTCCATCTGGTATGGCTGTGTTTTGCGCGGTGACGAAAACGATATTGTCATTGGCGAAGGCTCAAACATCCAAGATGGCGCCATTGTTCACGTGGACCACCCGTCAATAGGCGGCAGGCCAACCATTATTGGCGCAAATGTCCTTGTGGGCCACCGGTGCGTTCTGCACGGATGCACGGTAGAAGACGGCGGGTTTGTGGGCATGGGATCGACAATGCTCGACGGCTCTGTCGTGCAGTCGGGAGCCATGCTCGCCGCCGGCGCGTTCCTGAGCGCAAGGAAGATTGTACCAACTGGCGAGATGTGGGCCGGGGTGCCCGCAAAAAAATTCAGAGACATGCGCGCGGGCGAAGAACAGGCCGCCCTCATCGGCTCAGCCGGGTATGTTCAGGAAGCAGAGCGCCATCGCACAGCACTCGAGCAGTACAAAAATGGCGGCGCATCAAGCTGACGAAATATCAAGCCGACAGGGAATAATCCTTGAAGGTCTCGCGGAGCTCCATTTTTTGAACCTTGCCGGTGGCGCCAAGGGGAATTTCGTCGACAAACTCAACGGCGTCTGGCGCTGCGATTTTGGACACTTTTCCGGCCACAAATGATCGAATGTCTTCCGCTTGCGCGTCTTGCCCGGCCTTTTTTTGGATGATCAAAAGCGGCCGCTCTTGCCATTTCGGATGGTAAACGCCGATCACCGCGGCCTGCGCCACCGCCGGGTGGGAAAGAGCTGCGTTTTCAATCTCGATAGAAGAAACCCATTCGCCGCCCGTCTTGATGACGTCCTTTGAACGATCCGTAATCTGCAAATAGCCGTCTTCGCTTATGGTGGCGACGTCGCCCGTGTCGAACCAGCCGTCCTCCGTAAGCGTTTCTTTTTCAGCCTTGTAATATGCGTCGATAATCCACGGCCCCCGCACCTGCAGATGCCCTTCATCCTCACCATTGTGGGGCAAGGGCGCGCCTGCATCGCTGACGATGCGCATGTCGACAAACGGCATCGCACGTCCCTGCAGGAGTTGCTTGGCGATGCGTTCGTCCGTCGGAAGATCATCGGCTTCGGGCGGCAGCACATTCACAGTGCCGAGCGGCGACATTTCTGTCATGCCCCAGCCCTGAACAATTTCCACGCCGTGCTTCTCAAGTCCGCGAACAATTGCTTCCGACAGCGCAGAGCCGCCTGAGAGTCCCCGTTTTAGGTAAGTCAGCGTTTTTCCGGTTTCTTCGAGGTAGTTTAAAAGCCCAAGCCAAACCGTCGGCACGCCCGCCGAAAATGACACTTTCTCATTTTCAAGCATTTCATAAAGGCCCTCGCCGTCGAGGCGCGGTCCCGGAAAGACCTGGCGTACACCGATCATCAAACAGGAATAGGGCGTATTCCACGCATTGACGTGGAACATCGGTACAACGGGCAACAGAGTGTCGCCCTCTTTGAGACCCATGGCGGAGGGCAGACAGCTTGCAAAAGTCTGCAAGACAAGCGCCCGGTGGGAATAAACGACGCCTTTCGGGTTTCCGGTGGTGCCCGACGTATAACACATGGAAACGGCCGTGTTCTCGTCGAACTCGGGCCAATCGAATTCGTCGGCGTGCTGTGCGATCTCGGTCTCATAGACCATCGCCTCGCGGCCGATATCCGTCGCGTGCTCTTCGTCGGTGAGCGCAACATATTTTTTGACGGACGGGAGGTGCGGGGCGAGCGCCTTTACGAGGGGGGCAAACGTGACGTCGTAAATCAAAAAGGCGTCTTCGGCGTGGTTGATGACAAAGCCCGCATTCTCCGGCCCGAGCCGCGGATTGATCGTATGTAAGATCGCGCCGATGCCGCCGACGGCGTAATAGAGCTCGAATTGCCGGTGGGTGTTCCAGCCAATCACGCCAACCCGGTCGCCTGGCTTCACGCCGATTGAAAGAAGCCAGTTCGCCGCGCGCTTGATACGCGCCGTCGAGTCGCCGATCGTGTAGCGGTGTATCGGGCCCTCAACGGTTCTTGTGACGATTTCCGTAGCGGCGTAGTTGCGGTGTGCATGTTTGAGAATTTCGGTCGTCAGCAATGGACGGCCCATCATCAAGCCCTGCATAGCGCGTCTCCCTATTTTGGCGCGTCTCCCAATTAACGCGAGACGTGTGTAAACCCTTGGCGCGGTGTTGGTTTTTTGCCTTTATCGCCGATCGGCGCGGCGCGATCAACTTGCAACATAGCGCAGGCGCAATATGGTCGCGCGTATGCCAACGTCGTTGAACCCTCCGCCGCTTGACGGCGTGCGTGTGCTTGATCTGTCTCGTGTTCTCGCCGGCCCTTGGGCGACGCAACTGTTGGGCGACCTGGGCGCGGACATTATAAAAATCGAAAAACCAGGCGTTGGCGACGACACACGGCATTGGGGCCCGCCCTTCGCGCCCGCACCGGCCGACGGCGGCAAGGCGGACGCCTCATATTTTCGCGCGGCGAACCGAAATAAACGGTCGCTCGCGATCGATATCGCAAAGCCCGAAGGCGTCGACATCATCCGGCGGCTGGCCGCTAAAAGCGACGTCCTCGTTGAAAATTTTAAAGTTGGGGGGCTGAAAAAATACAGCCTCGACTATGAGGCGCTGCGGGCGATTAATCCAAAACTCATTTATTGCTCAATCACGGGCTTCGGACAAACTGGTCCCTATAGGGATCGTCCTGGGTATGATTATATGATCCAAGCGATGGGCGGCCTCATGTCAATTACCGGGCAGCCGGATGGCGCGCCCGGCGCAGAACCCATGAAAGTGGGCGTCGCGGTCGCAGACCTCTTTGCCGGCATGTATGCGTCAAACGCCGTTCTCGCAGCGCTGATGAGCGCCAATCGCGACGGCATGGGCCAACACATTGACGTTTCATTGTTCGACTGCCAATTAGCGATGCTCGCAAATCAGGCTTCGTCAGTTCTCGGTGCAGGTGTGACGCCGACGCGGCTTGGCAACGCCCACCCGAGCATTGCGCCCTATCAAGTTGTCCGGGCGAGCGACGACTATTTCGTCATCGCCATTGGCAATGACAACCAGTTCAAGGCGTTTGCAGACGCCATCGATTTGAGCGATTTGGCGACCGATAGCCGTTTCGAGACGAACACGGCGCGCGTGGAAAACCGTGAAGTCCTGAACACCCTGATCGCGCCAGCATTATTGAAAAAATCCGTAAAGCAATGGCTAGAGATCTTCGCGACCGTCGGCGCGCCCGCCGGGCCCATCAACGATGCAGCAAAGGCGCTCAATCATGAGCAAGCCCAAGCCCGCGACATGGTGGTTGAGCAAGAAGCCTGCGACGGCGCTATACATCGCTCTGTCGCCCATCCGGTGAAATACTCGCAAACGCCGGCGCGCTATCGCCGCGCTGCGCCGCGCCTCGGCGCTGACACAGACGCCGTCTTGAAATCTGATTTGGGTTTAAGCGACGCAGACGTCAAAGCGCTCCGCGATCGTGGCGTAATTTAAGAGGGCGCGCTTAAGAAGCTGCTCGCTCGTCTGTAAACGGATTGCTCGCCATAACGCCCGCCTCAACGAACGTTTCGGCCAATCGTTCTTTATCAAAGGGTTTTAGAATATGAAACTGGGCGCCAGCCGCCTGGGCGAGGGTGAATTGCTTCTGGTCGTTTTCAGTCGCACAGAGCACAATTTTCGGACGCTGATCCGCCGGCAACTCACCAACGCCACGCAGAAAATCAAGCGCGCCCATGGACGGCAAGTCCCAGTCGAGGAGAACAACCGCAATCATCTGTTCCTGGCAGAGATCAACGCCTTCACCGGCCGACCGCGCCTGGATTGGATCAAGACCAATATCGCCGACCATTCGGCAAATGATTTCACGGATAACGTCGGAGTCGTCGACAACTAGGCATGTGCTCATGGTCGCTCACCTCACCCTGTGCTCGTTTATGTTTGCGAGCACTGTCGACGATCACGGTTACATGAGAGTTAAGCCGCCGGGTATAAATGTGGAAAGGCGGAAATTATTCGGCGTATTGGACCGTAAAGGCGACCGCTTCGTCCGAAACGCGCTCAGCTGTTACCGTCCCGCCCGCGCTCCGCGTCAGCATCCCCGCCACATAGGCGGGCGTGAATTTCGGTTTTTGAGGATCAAGGCCGCCAGCGAGCGCTGCTACTAGGTCGTCTTGCAAAAGCGCGCGCGGTCCGGTTGCTTCAATTTTGTAGCCGCCGTCGACCGACTGGACCGAAACCTGCCCACCGCGCGGCACGCAGTCGGCGGCAAAGTTCGTCAGGATCATGACGGTTTTAACTTTTTCTTTCTTGGCGTGCCGCGGACTGATCCGCCACTCGAGCGATGGTTTCACCCAACGGAAAACCTCCGCCATTGTTTGTCCGGCCTCTTCAAGGGGCAATTCCGCGCCACGGCCGCCTGATGCGCCATAGGCGAGCCGTGCAAATTTCAAAAGCGCCACGGACTTTTCGCCGCCGGTTTTTATCAGTTCCAGCGCGGCGTCTCTTAAGCCTTCGTCAGCGCTGGTGTCTTCTAACACCTCTAGGCCAGACCCCAGCGCGCCAACGGGATTGACGAGGTCATGGCAGAGCCGGGAGGCCAGCAACGCTGCAATTTGAAAAGGATCGTCGCCGCCGCCGTCGAAATCAGATGGGCTAATGGGTTGGTTTTCGTTAGCTACAGCTGAGTTTGCCGCGGACATGGGGACACCCTTCGAAGATTGAATCGTTAACTTACGTTGATTCGAGGGAGTTTCATCGCTGGCGACTAAGACCGACCAACGCAGTCCTCGGTGACTCTGATTACGGACGCAATCAACCCAAACCGCAGCGACGCTTATGGTTGTTGCTTTGTGCAGCGGCGCTGCGATTGCCTGGTTTCTCCGAACAATCGGCAGACTGATCACTAGGTCAGGCAATTTTCGTAAACGCGGATCGCCGCAACGCCAACTCGCATAAGATGCTTTAAGGGATCGGTCGTTGAGTGACTTTTTGCCTGGTCATCACTCAACTGATCAGTCCGGGTGTTGGCAGGATTGCTAAGAGCTTGTCATGACCTTGCGGAAGGTAACGAAGCAGCCGGCGCCAACGCAGCCTTTGCTTTCGCGCCCCTACTTTTGCACGCTACTTTTGCACCCATTGTCCAGATGAATCCTGGACGCATTGGCCGCGCGGCGCCTGGTTGATGAGTTTTTCCGCCGTGAGCTGCGCTGCAACGGCTACCGTGACGCCGTTTCGCGCCGCTAAGCGTTCATAAGCGGCGCGCCGCTGTTGGTTGACGCTGCGCATTTCACGACGTTGTTCAGCCGTCGCACTTTTACCGGAAACAACGCCAAGATAGCCGTCCGTCCGCTCACCGATAATGCATTGCGCCTTCGCACTGTCGATGATCGCATTAGCATAAGCGGGTGTCGGCGATAGCGTTGTGACCATCGCGGATACGGCGACCGCAATCGCCGCAAGCAAGCTCATAAATCGTTTCATCCTGGTCTCCGTTCGTCACCGCCTGCGCAGAGCGCAGAAGTAAGATTACCCGACTAAAAAATGTCCGGGTTTGAATCGATTAAGTCTTCAATTTCACTATCGAGCCTGATGCGCACTTCCTGCTCAATCTTAACGTTGAGGTTGACCTCAATGGGTTCGTCTGGCGCCTCAACCTTTACAGTCGCGCAAGACGTCGCAACCAACGCTACCAAAATCGCCAGCAAGCCGCCGCCCGCGCGTGTTGTCGCCGTCACCATGATTGGTTTCGCCCTCCCGCAGATTCTCTTCACGCTTAACGCTAGCGCATCTGCCAACGCAAGCCTATTCAAAGTTGACGGCAAAACCGAGACGCCCATGTGGCGATCGCCGCCGCAATTGGACCCAATTTCTCGGCCGTGAAGGCCGCAATTTCTTCCCGGCGACGATTACTGCGCCGCATCAGACGACGCCTCGTCTTCGCGTCTGCGCACTTCCTCGATCAACAAGCGATAATCGCCGGATCGTCTTGCATTCTGGATCAGGGCGAGCACCGGCGCCTCAAGATTAATCCGATAGATGATCGGCGAGACGACCGGTTCGCGAATGCGCGGATCATCGAGATCGATCTCATTCGCGCCTTTAAAGAGGAGATTGAAATTCAACTCACCGTCAAGCGGCCCCTCGACGCCAATGACAAGCTCGTCAAATTTCAAATTCTCTAAAATCCCAAAGGCAAGCCGCGTCGCCTGCGATTGCTGACTGGCCGCGGCTGTGCCCGCGTTCGTGTAGCGGAGCACACCGCCGCCGATTGACGCCAGACGCCCATCTTCGATCCGCGCCCGGCCGTCTTCAATCACCAGGGGTAAGACTCCAGAGAAAAGCCCCTCGCCGGTTAGGCCATCAATATCGGCAAACGCGAGCAATTCAGAAAGATCCACATCATCGGCGCGCAAGGTCGCCCGCGCGGCGCCGCCATTTAACGAAAGCGCCTCCGTCTCTGCGGTTAGAGACCCGCCAAACCAGGGAAAGCCCGCGCGCTCCAAGACGAGGGAATTGCCGTCTTCGATTTGGAAAACGGCTTCGCCTTCGCGCAACAAAAGCGCGCTGATATCCATGCCCCCGATCGAGACCGATTGGGGCCCGTTAGTGCGCAAGGGCGCAAGACTTGAGAACTGGAGCGCACCGGTAAGGCCGGAGGTTCGCGATATGGCGACGCCGGGTCCGCGAAACGAAAGGTCGTCAATAGTCACCTCACCCGAGGTTGAGAGGGCGCGCTCGCCGGGCGACGCGGACGCGCCAGCCCAGCGCGCAACCATCGATGCGGAGGCAGCGCCCGTCGCCTGGCCGATAAATCCTCGAAGAACCGGCGCGAGCGTATCGGGCTGCAGCCCGCCAGGCGAGAATTGTAGGTCCTGGGACTGAAAACGGGCCTCGCCGGCGCCGGTTTTGACGCTGTGGCGGCCATCTCCGGCGCCCAGTTTTTCGCCGTCGAGGGTTTCCAAACGGAAGGTAAAGGTCGCATCATCGCCGTTCAAAACGCCGGACGCCCTGGCGTTCACAGGCGCGACGGCGGGCGGGTCGGCAATGACGTCAATGCGTGCAGACGTTAATTCGCCACTTGCCGTTAGCGTCTGTAAATCAAGCTGTGCACGGAATTCACCGGCCGCTGCGGAGGCGCGCAACACATCGTTGACCAAGAGCGAGCCGCCACGCAGGACGCCGGTCACGTCCGTTTCATGGGTATCCGGACGATAGTCGGCGCGTAAATCAATGACGGGCGAGGCGCCAGCGATCCGGGTTTCCCCATAACGTAAGCGCCCCTCGCCGGCGGAAAGCGCACCGTTAAGCGTGACGCGCATCCGCTCCTCCAAAGCGACATCAAGAAGTGGTGCACCAATTGAGCAAAACGTTGCGCGGCGCAATTGCCCCCGCATTGCGGGACTTTCAAGAATAAATCTGGCGGCCGGCAGGGCGAGACAGTTTCCGTCGACGGCCCGCTCGCCCGGTTCAGCGTCGCTTGCGCGATTGCTGAGATCGTCGCCGCCGAACGATAGTCGCCCCTCACTAGGGTTCACCGCCAGAGGAAGCGTCGCGTCA
This sequence comes from Pseudomonadota bacterium, assembly GCA_039197915.1. Taxonomy (GTDB): domain Bacteria; phylum Pseudomonadota; class Alphaproteobacteria; order Caulobacterales; family Parvularculaceae; genus JAJFFW01. Next base: position 18,738 of record JBCCTV010000025.1, read on the forward strand.
ACGATCGTATCCTCTAAAGAAAATCTTCCAACGGATAATTTTTCGATATCGGCGTCAAGTTCGGCGGCGCCTAGAAAAACGCCGTCACCCCATTCGCCGTTGATCACAAGCTTCTTTGCCCTGAGCGTCGCGGCGTTTGCGATCAGGTCATCAATCGTCGCAATCGTCCGTATTAGGATGGGCGCTTCGCCGGCGCTCGCCGCTTCTCCGCGCGCCGCCGCTAGGTCGAGCGAGCCCTTAAATTGCGGAGACGCATAGGAAACGAGGCTCGCAGCGCCCACCACAGACATTCCATTGCGCATATCGATCGCAACCAAGGGGGCGTCGACCCGCGGGGCGTTTTCGGGGGGCAAGACACTGGCGGACGTTCCAATGGTAATCGTTTCTTGCCGTTCGGGCGCGTCGAACGACAAGTCGCCGCTCGTAATTTTGAGCCGACCATCTGCAAGGCTTAAAGCAAAGCCGCCGTCCAGCGCGCCTTGGCGTAAAACGGGCCGGTCCAAAGCGCGGGCTTCCGCCTGCAAGAGGGTCGCAATCTCCCCCTCTTCGCCAATCCGCACGGCGCCGGCGATAATCTCGACCTCGCCAGAGCCCACAGCGCTTAAGCCCGCGCGCCAGTCCTCGAGCGCTCCGGAGACAACGAAGCTCAAATCCTCAAGTTCAATCGGGGTATCGCGCATATGGGTCGCGAGCCGACCGTCAAGCGTTGCTCGCAAATCGGCGGCGCCGCTCGGCTCCGCTGCGATCTCCGCGGCGACGCGCAACGCGTCCGTGCGGACAGGGCTGACGTCAGCGCCTATAACGGTCGCCCGGACGTTGGCGCCGCCGCCTTTATCGGCTGACCAGTCAGCGCTTAGGCGGGCTTCGATCCGATCAAAAAGCTCGCTTTCGCTGTCAACGCGAATATCCGCCTCACCGATCGTGATCTCGCGAAATGGCAGCTTGACGTCGCCGTCGAAGGTCGAGCCTGCGGACGCAGAGCCGCCCAACGGCAAGTTGCGACCGGCCACCGTAAACCCATCGCTCTCGTGCCGTAGAAACAGGCTCGCCCGCTCAATGGTTAACGCGTCAAGGCTGCGTTCGCGTAAAATTCGCAAAAAATTGTAGCTGGCGGCGATATCCCCCATGGCGACCTCGCCAGACGTCCCGAGGGCCACGTCGCTGATGGTGAGCTTTTCCGCAGTAACGGCGGAAACCCTGACGCGAGGCGAAGCAAAGCCAGCCCGAGCAAGGGCCGTTTCAAGGGCGAACCCAGCTATGGGCGCCCGAAAAACGACAATCGCTCCGGCGACCAGGGCGAGCGCTAAGGCGAACCCTGCGATGATTTTTAAGAGACTGCCCATTCCTTGCCACCCACCGTCGAAAGTCCCTTAATGCTTTGTCAATCTATTAACAGACAAGCGATACCCTAATTAACGGCGCGCTTGCCTATCGGGGGCTTGTGGCGATAATTTTGTCACATCAAGATGGTCGTCGGTGTTATCGCCGCTGGCCAGAGCGAGCCGCAGGATTTGGACGAGGTGTTGCGTGACGCGGCTTTTTAAACCCCAGGGACCGAAAATCCATTTGGACGACCCCGATAACTGGGACTCCGTCTTTGGAAACGAGGCGCCGCGGGCGGCGGCTGGCGTTACGGCGAGCCTCGTCGTAATGGCGGCAGGGGCCGCCTTTCTGGCGACCCGCTCACCGATTAATCAGGTCAATGGCGTTGATTTGGCGGCAAATGGAGCCGTGAGCGCAGATCTCGCGAAAGCCGGCACACCAGAAAAGCGCCAAGGCGGCGCGCTTGCGAAAGCAAAAGTTTTAAACCAGGCGACAACCGTAAGCGTTGATGGGCAGGCAACCGGCGAAGGCGCTCAAAATGATGGCGCTTTAGCGACTGCGGACGCCGCTGACGCTGAGCTTTCCGTTAACGGGGCAACTCGCCCAGAAAACGCGGAAGCCCAGCTCGCTGACGCTGCGGCCACCCTGGAAACCGCAATGGGCGACGAAATTTCGCCAGTAACGGCGGCCGACGCCGCGACGACGACAGCGGATGTTGCGCCAAGCTACCGATTTGGTGCGCCGCGCTTGAGCCCGTTGCGGCGGGCCGCGCTTGCCGCATCGGCCACACGCGCAACCGAAGCCGCCAGAACGTTGGTCACTCCGGCTTCTGACGACGCGGCGGCGACCGACGAAAGCCCACGCGAAATCATTAGCGATGCGGCCGCGAGCCTTGGTCCGGAACTGGGCTCAGAGACGGACGAAACCGGTTCGCGCGCAGAATTCGTTCTGGCTGGCGCGCCCGGCGCCGGTTCAACAGCGCCATTGGTCCATCTCGATGGCGCCGGGCTCACCCGCGCCGTTTTCACCGCAACGCCAGCGTCCCTCACCGTCACTGAAAAAAGCGGGCCAGCAGGGCCAGTTGAGATCGATGCGGACGCCGCCGCCCATGCCTTTTGGAAAGGCTACCTTCCGATAGCCCTAACCCAAGACATTGACGGTGCGCCAACGCGGTTAGACATGAGCCTGAAAAAAGGAGAGGCGTTCGTCGACGCTTTACGCCGGGCAGGCGTGCGGCGCGAAGATCGAAACGCCGCGTCGGCCGCGTTATCAAAATTTGTCAATCTACGGCGTATTCGTGCTGGCCAAGCTTTCACGTTAACGCTCGCGCAGCCAAGCCAAACGCTTTTCCAAGCCGTCTCGTCACCGGGGGCCGAAAAAGAAATATATCTCACCAAGCTTGACTATCGCCTTAGGCTGGCATCATTTCACAAGTGTTTCCCACAACAAATGTTGTATGGCTA
>JBCCTV010000026.1:0-21484 GCA_039197915.1 Pseudomonadota bacterium
CGCGCGCCTGGGCTGGCACGCCATATCTACACCAGGCACGGGCGCGCGGGGCCGGTTGCGATTGCCTGGGGCTGATCAGAGGGGTCTGGCGCGATCTCTACGGTGCACAGCCCGAGGCGCCGCCGCCCTATACGCCCGATTGGAATGAACGGTCTTTTCGGTCGGGGGGCGAACCCTTGCTGGAAGCGTCGGCGCGCTGGTTGACGTCGATTGAAGCGCCCGCCCCAGGATCCGTTTTGGTGTTTCGCGTCGTGCAGGATGGCCCCGCAAAACACTGCGGTATCGCAACCGGTACGGAGCGGTTCATTCACGCTTATGCAGGGCGGACCGTTGTTGAGAGTGTTTTTGGCGGTTGGTGGCGGCGTCGGCTCGCCGCGTCCTTTGATTTTCCGGGTGTTGAGTAATGGCGCAACTTCTCTTAACGGCTGTTTCCGGCGTGGGATCGGCGATTGGTAAGATCGGGCTCGGGTCAATCCTGACAAAGACCATTGCATCGACGGCGGCGGGCTTTGCCGCAAGCCATGCGGACCGGCTTATTTTTGGCCCACAAAAACGCAGTGTCGAAGGCCCGCGCATTGACTCAATCCACGTCCAGGCGTCCACTGAGGGCGCGCCGATTTACCGGGTTTATGGGCGCGCCCGCATTGCGGGGCAGATCATCTGGGCCGCAAATTTCAAAGAAACATCAACTGAAACGACGGAAAGCGCTGGCGGCAAGGGTGGCCCGTCGGTCGAGGTCACCCAAACGACCTACAGCTATAGCGCGTCGTTCGCCGTTGGTTTGTGTGACGGCGTCATTGACCGTATCGCCCGGGTTTGGGCGGACGGGCGCGCGCTTGATCTTTCCCGGGCGACCATGCGCGTCTATCGCGGTACGGAAAGTCAGGGGCCAGATCCTTTAATTGAAGCCGTTGAGAGCGCAGCCCCCGCCTATCGCGGCCTCGCCTATGTGGTGTTTGAGGATTTGGCGCTGGCGGATTTCGGCAACCGGCTGCCGCAATTGTCATTTGAGATTGAAAAAGGCCTCGGCGGCGACGATCCGGAAAGCCTCGAAAACGCGTTGACGTCGGTTACGATGATCCCTGGCTCAGGCGAATTTGTATACGGATCGACAAAGGTTTTCCGCACTGTCGCCGAAGGTGAGACGGCCTATGAAAATGTCAACAACAATAGCGGCCTAACAGATTTTGAAGCTTCGTTAGAAAACCTGCAGGCGGCCGCGCCAAATCTCGAGGCGGTGTCGCTTGTCGTGTCGTGGTTCGGCGATGATTTGCGCGCCGGCGCTTGCTCAATAAAGCCGGGTGTTGAACATCGCTTGAAAACCACAACGCCCTATAGCTGGAGCGTCAGCGGCGTGCAGCGACCGTCGGCATATACCGTAAGTGAGATTGACGGCGCACCTGTTTACGGGGGAACGCCATCGGATAAATGCGTAATCGAAGCAATTAAATCGATGAACGCGAAGGGCCTTGCGGTGATGATGCATCCCTTCATTTTGATGGATGTGCCGCCGGGTAATGGGAAGCCGGACCCCTATGGCGGCGGCGAGCAGGCCGCTTTCCCCTGGCGCGGTCGTATTACGGTTGGCGCCAATGACAGGACGTCGGCGGCGTCGAGCGATATTTCGGCGTTTTTTGGAACGGCGGCGCCTGGTCACTTTTCGATCAGTGGCGAGACGGTCAACTACAGCGGTCCGAATGAGTGGTCTTTTCGACGTTTTATTCTGCACCAAGCTTATCTGTGCAAGGCGGCTGGCGGCGTTGAGTCTTTCATCATTGGATCGGAGATGCGCGGCGTTACCTGGGCGCGGGATGGGTCTGGCGCCTACCCTGCTGTTGCGGCGCTTGTTTCCCTAGCCGCTGACGTGCGCTCGGTTTTGGGCGCTAGCGTGAAGATTAGCTACGGCGCCGATTGGTCGGAATATTTCGGCCACCAACCGGCGGATGGGTCTGGCGACGTGCGCTTTCACCTGGACGTTCTGTGGGCGGACGCAAATATCGATTTCATCGGGATCGACAATTACATGCCCTTGGCTGATTGGCCCTCGAGCGGCAGCAATCTCGACGCCGACGCCGGCTTCGATGGCCCGCTCGATGTTGCTTATTTGCAAAGCAATGTTGAAGGCGGCGAAGGCTTCGCTTGGTACTACGCAAGTGAAGCGGACCGTGCGGCGCAAATTCGCACGCCAATCACCGACAGCGTCTACACTGAACCATGGGTTTATCGGTATAAAGACATTCGTTCTTGGTGGAGTAACGCCCACCATGACCGCATTGGCGGTGTGCGAAACGCTCAAGCCACGGCGTGGGTTCCGGGCTCAAAACCCTTCCGGTTTACGGAAACCGGGTGCGGCGCGATTGATCGCGGCGCGAACCAGCCAAATGTTTTTTTGGACCCGAAAAGCGCTGAAAGCGCCAAGCCTTACTGGTCAACCGGCGCACGCGATGAGCTTGCGCAGCGGCGCTTTTTGGAAGCATTGCACGCCTATTGGCGGGATACGGATAAAAACCCGACTGCGACGCTATATTCGGGCAAAATGGTCGATGCGGACCGCTTCTATGTCTATGCCTGGGATGCACGGCCTTTCCCGTTCTTTCCTGGGCGAAGCGACATTTGGGGCGATACGGAAAATTGGCGTACCGGGCACTGGTTGAACGGCCGTTTAGGGCGCGCGCCCTTGGGCGCCCTGATCGAAGCCCTATGCCTTGACGGAGGGTTCAGCGCGGTTGATGCGGAGGCCGTATCCGGATCGTTGACTGGCTATGTCGTTGATCGCCCGATGACCGCGCGTGACGCCCTCGATCCCTTGGCGTCGGTTTTCCAGTTTGACGCGATAGAGGCGCTCAACGCCGATACGCCGGTGATCCGGTTTCAGCCACGAAACGCCCCGCCAGTTCATGCACTGACTGCGGATGATCTGACCACGACCGAAAACGCCGATGATTTTGTCGTTGGTCTGACAGATGAAAGCGATACGCCAACGGTTGTGCGGTTGGGTTACATTGACGCTGACGGAGACTACGAGCCGGCCGTTGCTGATGCATCGGACCCGAGCGCTGCCGAGGCGCGGATTTCCCGTGTTGACGCGCCGATCATTATTGATCCGGCGACGGCGGATGCGCTCGCTGGGTCGGTTCTGGCCGACGCTTGGGTCATGCGCGAGACCGCGCGGCTGACGTTGCCGCCTTCGCGCCTCGCCCTCGAGCCCGGGGACATTGTCAGTGTCGATATGACTGGGATTGCCGGTGGCGGGCCGTCGCGCTCCTACCGGGTAATCGACATCGTCGACCGGGAAGCGCGCGAGATTTCAGCCGTGCGGGTCCAAGGGTCGGTTTATGACCTTGAGATTGCAGACGGTGCGACGGCGTTGCCCGAGATTACGCCCCATTATGGGCCGCCCTCCGTTGCCTTTATGGACCTTCCGTTGCTACGCGAGCAGGACAACGCGGCGGCGCCTTACATAGCGGCCTATGCGAAGCCGTGGCCCGGCGCATTGTCCGTGTTCAAAACAGTTAGCGGTGGGACCGCGACCTTCGCCGGGACAATCCTAGCAGCGGCGACCATGGGACGTTTGGCGACGGCGTTGCCGGTGGGTTTTTCAGGGCGATGGGACCGGCGGACCGTGCGTGTGCGGTTGAATTCCGGACACCTGGCGTCGCGCCCGTCGATTGATGTTTTTTCCGGCGCAAACGCCATCGCCGTTGAAACGGCGTCCGGGTCTTGGGAGGTCCTGCAATTCGAACAGGCGGTGCTGCAGGAAGATGGCGCCTACCTTCTCAGCGGCTTGCTGCGTGGGCAGCGGGGAACAGAAGCAGCCGCGGCGAGCGGCGCCGCCATTGATGCGCAATGCGTCATTTTAAATGCGGCCGTGATGCAGCCCGATATTGCGCTCGGCGCGCGCGGCGTCGCCCTCGATTGGACGGTGGGACCGGCGCAGGACCCAGAGACAGCCTCAACCTACGCCGAATTAACCGCGTCGCCAGCAGCGCTCGCGTTGCAGCCCCTGTCGCCGGTGCACTTCAATGCACAGGATACGTCGGCCGGTTTGTCCCTGAGCTGGATCAGGCGCACGCGCTACGGCGACACTTGGGATGGTGAGCCGCCGCTTGGTGAAACAGTTGAGCGCTACCAGCTCATTGTAAAACACAATGGCGCCGATAAGCGGTCCGTCGAGGTCTCAACGCCCGGATACTTGTATGACAACGCCTCGATTACCGCCGATTTTGGGGCCAGCGCGCCGCCGAGCGGCGTTTCATATGAGGTGCGGCAATGGTCTGACAGCGTTGGTTGGGGCGCGCCTGCGGTTCTCTCCGGCTAGTCCCTGAACACTGTGTCTAGTCCCTGAACACTGTGTCTCGACCGACTTTCGCGTTGTCCCAGTGTCGTTCAAGGCAGCGCTTTAGCTGGCGCAGCCCCATCGCCTGCTCAAAGGCATCATGGACCCTTGTCGTGAAATTAACCGGTCACACTTCATTTTCAACGAAAATCGCTTAACTCTTGAGTTTGGCGTCTATCCTAATGGGGTGGCGCTTGGCTTTGTGGTGAGTGAGTAGAAAGCGTTTTCGGTGGCGAAAAACCCATATCAAGTCCTGGGAGTATCGACGTCTGCTGGTGAAAGCGACGTGCGCGCCGCCTTTCGCAAACTCGCTAAGCAATATCACCCGGATCGCAACCCCGGCGACCGTAAGGCCGAGGACAAGTTTAAGGAGATTTCCGCGGCGTTCGATATTTTGGGCGACCCGGAGCGGCGCGCGAAGTTTGACCGGGGCGAAATTGACGCTGACGGCCGCGAGCGCGCTTACAATCCGTTCAATGGCGGAAAAGGACCCCGCTCGGCGGGCGGCGGCGCAGGGCCAGGGGCCGGCGCCCCCTTTGATGACCTTGGCGACATTTTCGCTGATCTTTTTGGCAACCGCCGCGGCAACGCCATGCGCGGGCGAGACCTGCGCTACCGGCTAGAGGTCGATTTTCTCGATGCGGCGCGCGGAGCGAAAAAGCGCGTGACCATGCCCGATGGGCGCAAGCTTGAAATCACAGTACCGCCAGGGCTCGATGACGGACAAACCTTGCGCCTGCGCGGCCAAGGCGAACCGGGCGCTGGCGGCGCGCCGGCGGGCGACGTCTATGTGGAAGCGAAAATTAAACCGCACCCTTACTTCCAACGCGACGGCGCAGACATCCACGTGGAAACGCCGATCTCCCTTAAAGAAGCCGTCCTTGGGGGGAAGATCACGGCCCCAACAATCCATGGCGACGTTACAGTAACGGTCCCGAAATATTCCAGTTCGGGCGTGGTCTTAAGGCTCAAGGGCAGAGGCGTCGCCGATGGAAAAAATGGCGGCGAGGCCGGCGACCAATACGTGAAGTTAAAGATTGTGCTGCCAGAGGGCGGCGACGCGGCGCTCGACGAGTTCATCGAGAACTGGGATCCGGTGGACGGCGCAGAACCGAGGCGCAAATTCGAAAGCGCTTAACCGGACCGGCTCATAGTCCGAACACTTTGACTTTAAATAGAAACGTCGCGTCTACCGCGTTTGTAGACCGCGCGAATATGTCTATTCTACCCGATCGGTGAGCGCACCGGCAGGTTGTAGAGACAGTGGGCGGTGCGGGTTCACCTCCGCGAGGCTTTTGCGAGTTACGGTTATGGCGGCGACTGACAAAATTTCGCCCGAAAAAATGGCGCGGCTCACGACCTTCCTCGGCTCATTGCCGGTCGGTGTGAGCGCCAAGCTGTTTGCGGTCTTGGAGGCGGGCGCCGCTGGCGGGGCCGATGACTTGCCCTATGGCGATATGCTGGCGACCTTGCGGACAAACCTGCAGGAAGCGCGCGAGGCTTTTCCGGCCCGTCGCCTATCGGCGCAGCGGCTGTTTTTTGATCCCATTGAAGATTTTCTGATTGTTGCGCGCACAGGCAAGAAACGCCGTGCACGCATTGACCGCGCAACCCTGTCGCCGCTTTGGGCTCTCCTCTCGAGCGAACCTTCCTGCGCGCCCGCGGCCCGCGCCGCGGAGGCTTTAACAAAAGTCTTAGCGCGCGATGACGCCTCACCGGATGAGGCGGCGACCGCCCAGGAGGCGATGTACGCGGCGGCGAGCGGTGGGCTTGCCCGGGTAATCGACCGCGCGGAACGGGAAGAAGTTTTCCGCGACAGCGTTGTGCGGCGTTTCGGCGGGCCGCCCGCCTATCATGATGTTGTGGAGATCGGGATTGCGGTTGATGCTGCGCGCCAACTGCTCGCTGTACAGACCGTAATCGAGAAAGAGCAATCGGCGTTGAGCGACACTGACTGCGCCGACATCGTTGAAATCTACAAAAGCGCCAATGATGAGGCGCCGCACGCTTCCGCCTACGTCCTTTTATGCGCAACAGCGCGGCTTGCGTCGCCTTGGCGCGCGCTAGATCTTGCCTTCGCCCTTTCCGACGCCGGGGATGAGGCCTGTGCGGAAGGGGCGAATGTCGTTGTTGAGTCAATTTTTGAAGAGCTTGAGGATCTTGTCCGCGGCCTCGAAGCAGAAGCGGCGGCGGACTTCCACGCCGCCCAAGCGGAGCTTCGCATTGCTCACTTTGCTGACTATGCCAATGGCGTTGAAGAGGTTGCGGCGGCGCGCGGCGACAATGTTGTTTTAAGTCGGCTCGAAGCCTGCCGCGATGTGGCCGCCGGCGCCATGGAGCGCTTTGCCGAGCAATCGGTTGCGGCTTTACGAACGGCGATGCCGACGCGGCGATCAGGCGGCTCCAGCCGTTTGGCGGCTCTACGCCCTGACATTAGCAAAACCGTGTCGCCGACGCTTGCGCGCGAAGGCTTTGAGGCGGCTGATTTTCTGGCGCGCGCAAATGACGTTTGCATGAAAATCCGGCGCGAAAATGCGTTGACTGAGATTACCGGCGAAGCCGCCACCCAGGCCCGGCGCTATGCCGAGGACCTTGTCCGGGAAATCCGGGCGGCGGAAGGCGAGGAGCGTGCAGCCGCCAGGCGGATGATGGACCAGACGCTGAAAATTCTGGCCCCGCTCGTGGCTGAAGATGAGATCGGACTGATCCGCGACCGGGCGAGCGCCGCTGCGCTTTCGGCGTAATCGCATTCAGCATCGATTTGGATCATCGGTGCGCTCGAAGTTTGCGGCGTTCGTCGTCCACCAAACGTTTCCTCGCCTATGATCACGCGCATGTGGCTGTGAGTGAATTGACAGATCCCGGCAGCGCCTCTCTCTTGAAGACATAGAGAAGAGGGAGTGTGCGCCGTGACCGAAACTTTTCCCCAGGAAACTGAGTCTAAGAAAACTGGGTCTGAGAATACTGTGTCTAGGAATAATGGGTCTAAGGAAGAAACGCTCAAAACCGAATTCGACGGCGCCCAAGGCAAGCTTGCGGCAGCCCTCGAGATGCCCGTTGGCCGGCCCCGCGCCTATGCGCTTTTCGCCCATTGCTTTTCCTGTTCAAAGGACATCAAGGCGGCGCGAGAGGTCGCCCGCGCCCTGCGCCGCAAAGGCTTTGCTGTATTGCGCTTTGACTTCACGGGCCTCGGCGCGTCGGAAGGTGATTTCGCAAACACGAACTTCTCCTCCAACGTTGACGATCTTGTTCGTGCTGCAGATTTTCTGCGTAGTGACTATGAGGCGCCAAGCGTTTTAATCGGCCATAGCTTGGGCGGAGCGGCGGCGCTTGTTGCAGCGACCCGCATACCAGAACTAAACGGCGTCGCCACGATCGCAGCACCCGCAGAAGCGGCCCATGTTGTCGCGCAATTGGGTGAAAGCCGCGATGAGATTGAAGCCAAAGGCGTCGCCGAGGTTAAACTCGCCGGTCGTCCGTTTACGATCAAAAAACAGTTTCTCGATGATCTTGAAAACCAAACCGTCCTTGAAAGCGCCGCTAAATTGGCGAAACCGCTTTTGGTTTTGCACGCTCCCGTCGATGAAACCGTCGGTATAGAGAATGCGAGTCGCATTTTCGCCTCGGCGAAGCATCCTAAGAGCTTTGTCAGCCTCGATACCGCCGATCACTTATTATCGAATGCGCGTGACGCACAATACGCGGCTGAGGTTATTGCCGCCTGGTCCGTTCGCTTCCTGCCAGCGCCTAACGAGGCGGGTACTGAACAAATAGCGCCTTCGCAAGGAGCCAGCGGAGCCGCGGGCGATGTCGCGCGAGGGTCCGGCGGAAAGCGCATCGAAACGCCTTCGGGTTTGCCGGAAGTCGCGCCCTTCGACGACGGGGCTTCAGCCGTTCTCGGGCAAGATTTGCGTCTCGCCGTCGCCCTTTCGATCGATGGCTATCCGGTGGTGATTGACGGCGCGCCGGCAGATGGCGGAAACGGCCTAGGGCCAAACCCAAGTCGGACCGTTGAAGGGGCGCTAGCGGCGTGTTCTGCGATGACCATGCGCCTTTATGCAGATCGCAAAGGCTGGCGCTTAAGCGGCGCGCGGGTTCAGGTGCGGCGCGCGCCCGGCGAGGACAGCCACGTGGCGAGCCGCCTTGAGAAATCGATTGTCCTCGAAGGCGACCTCGATGATGGCCAGCGCTCTCGTCTTTTTGAGATTGCGGGAAAATGCCCGGTGCATCGCATGCTTAGTGAGCCCGTGGAGATCATTTCGTCGCTCGAAAAGACCGCTTGATGGCGAAACATGCGCCCCTGCGGGTTTACGAGCGGACCCGGGCTCTTATGTATGTTCAGCGGAGCCCCGGCGTTGTTGGCTTCGTTAGAGGCGTTGCGCGTTGCATCATGTGAACAAAGCGGCTGGGTTTAATCGGTCCTTTGCCCTTGGGCGGTTTATTGGTGCTAGCGCGCTTAGAAAAATGAGACGATGCCCTAGAAGAGCAGGGGCTGCTGGTTTCTTAAGATCAAGGATTTAGCTCGGGATGTAGCTTAGGCGCGAGCGATGGTTTGGGGCAGAGCGTGATGAGTTTGAAGGATATGACAATGGTGAAAACACGAAGCACGGCTACCCGTTCAGCGTTGATTGCGATTTTGGCGTCAGGCGCGGCCCTCGGGGCAATTTCGGGCGCTGAGGCGCAACTTCCCTGGCGAGCGCCGGCCGCAAAGATGACCGCAGATGGGTTTTATTCGGTGGCGGATCTCGTTGAAGAGGTTAGCCCTGCGGTCGTCTCTGTGATGGTTGAGCGCGAAGTCGAAGCGCCGCGCATGCCGAGCCAACTTGAGGATTTCTTTTTCCGGTTTGGCGAACGCGGCCGGCCTGAAATGTTTGGCGACCAGCCGCGGACCATGTCGGCGCAAGGCTCCGGCTTTTTCATTGACGACGAAGGCCACATAGTCACCAACAACCACGTTATCGAGGGCGCCGATCGGATCATGATTAGCGTTGGCGACGGCGAGGAACGCGTTGCAGAACTTGTTGGCGCCGATCCTGAAACGGATCTTGCGGTCCTGAAAGTTGAAGCGCCCAAAAACCAGAAATATGTTCAGTTTGCTGAGAATACGGGCCTGCGCGTTGGTGACCGTGTTGTCGCTGTCGGCAATCCGTTTGGTCTTTCCGGCACGGTCACAAGCGGCATTGTGTCAGCGCTCGGGCGAGAAGGCGGTCAGTTTACTGACTTTATCCAAATTGACGCCCCGATTAATCGCGGCAACTCAGGCGGCCCAACCTTCGATCTCCAAGGCCGCGTCGTTGGCGTGAACACCGCGATCTACTCAACGAATGGCGGTAGTGTCGGAATTGGCTTTGCAATTCCTGCAGATCTCGCAAAGTCTACCGTGGCGCAGCTGATCAAAAATGGCGCCGTCACCCGCGGTTGGCTCGGCGTTTCCCTGCAAGAGGTTACAAGCGACATCGCTAAGGCGCTCGGCCGGCCGAACGAAAAGGGCGCCCTTGTTGCCCAGGTCATTCCGGAAACGCCCGCGCAAAAGGCCGGTTTTGAGAGCGGCGACGTGATATTGAAACTGGGATCCAAGACAATCGAGGACTCGCGTGATCTCTCGCGGTCGGTCTCGGCGCTCGCGCCCGGTGAGAAAGTCAAAGTCGAAGTGGAGCGCGAAGGTAAGAAGAAAATCCTCAACGTCACCCTCGGCAAACGCGGCGACGCCGATGAGGTCGCCGCCAATGATAATGCGGGCGGTTCGGGGTCCTTGTCGGAGGATTTAGGGATCCGCCTTGCCGATTTGGACGATGAACTGCGCCGGCAATATCGCATTCCTGAAGACGTTGAAGGCGCTGTCATCACCGGCGTGCGCCGCGGCGGTCCTGCCTCTGAAGCTGGTCTCCAAACCGGTACGGTCATCCTTAAAGTCGATGGCGAGGCTGTGAGCGATAGCGACGAGGCGGTGTCGAAAATTGATAACGCCCGCAAGTCAAAGCGCGGCGCCGTTCTCCTTCAGACCCAGCGCAACGCCGTGAAGCAGTTTACGGCTCTTCCGCTTGCGACCAGCGAAGGCGAGTAAATTCGCCGATCTCGGTCAATACCGTCTTAGAAGCGCCGCTAGCGCGCTGGAGCATCGGGAATTTGCGTCCGCGTTAAGTCGGTGCTCCGGGGACTGCGCTATGTGACTGCGCTCTGGGCGTTCCCGGCGGTCATGTCGCAAGCTGGCGTGATCGCCAGGCGCTTAGTTGGCGTTCATTTCATTGTGTTTCTTAACGTATTTTATGGCGCGAGCGCTTTGACGCCCAGCCGAGACACGCCATATCGTTTCGGAACCAAGCGTCACGTTTGATGGCGACAGCGCGAGGGTGAGTATGCGCATATTAGTGGTGGAAGATGACGGCGAAGCCGCAGCCTATGTTGCGAAAGGCTTGCGCGAAGCCGGGCATGTTGTTGACCATGCCCTAGACGGCGAGATTGGCCTGTCGATGGCGGGCGCCGGCGACTACGACGCCTATGTGATCGATCGGATGTTGCCGAAACTTGATGGGCTTTCCTTGCTCACCCAGCGGCGCGACCATGGCGACGAGACACCGGCGCTCTTTTTGTCAGCGCTTGGCGAAGTCGACGACCGGGTTAAAGGCCTGCAAGCGGGCGGCGACGATTATCTGGTCAAACCCTACGCATTGTCCGAGTTGCTGGCGCGCGTGGAAGCGCTCGGGCGCCGCCGCGCCGCCCCGTCCAACGTCACAACACGCTACGAGGTCGCCGATCTCGAGATCGACGTAATTACCCGCACCGTTCGCCGCGCTGGGCGTAAGATAGACCTTCAGCCGCGGGAATTTCGGCTGCTTGAGTACCTGATGCGCAATGCTGGCACCGTGGTGACACGCACGATGCTTTTGGAGAACGTCTGGGAGTATCATTTCGATCCGCAAACCAACGTGATTGACGTCCACATCTCACGGTTGCGCTCGAAGATCGATAAAGACTTCCCAAAGCCGCTCTTGAAAACGATCCGTGGCGCGGGCTACACCATTTCCGACGAGGCGTAGCGGGGCGCGAAACGCCCGGTAACTGGCGTAAGCGGTCCGATCGGTCAGCGATTGACGGTTCGGCATTGACCCGTCGTCTGGAGCGGTGGTCCCGAAAATGATTCAGTCATTAGCGGCTTACGCGACAGGTCTTTTTGTTCGGAATAAGAAAACCACGCCGGCGCGTCGGAAAAAGGCGGCGCGCGCGGCTAAATACGCGGCGTCGACCGCAAATAAGGGCGTCCTTCGCCTTCTTAGAACAACATCGTTTCAATTTACGCTGATTTACGTGCTCGTCTTCGTTGCTGCGGTGACGATCCTCGGGCTCTACTTATACCGCGCGACCTTGGGCGTGGTCGCCGTCCAGATGGACCGCGCAATCGATAAAGACATGGAGGTTCTGGCCGAGATCTTCACTGAGAAGGGCGAAAAAACCCTTCTTGAAGAGCTCGACGACCGGGCGAAATGGCGTGACGGCAGCCTTTACATGTTGATCCGGGCGCCGTCGGGGGCGGTCCTTGCTGGAAACTTGAACGGACTGCCGCCAGAAGCGTTTTCTGCAGATACGGGCTTTTTCAACTTTACCTATGAGCGCGATATTGAGCGCACTGAAGCAGCGCCGCTCGTCGAGACACGACAGGCGCGCGGCAAAATCAGGCGGTTCTCGACAACGCCAGACGCTGAGTCTTTCTTTCTTGTTTTTGTGGCGCGCGACAGTTCCGAGCGCCGGGTTTTAAGTCAGCGCCTTGAAGGCATCATTATGCGGATTGTCATTACGACAATCACGCTAGGCCTAGTGATCGGGCTTTTGTTTTCCCGCTCGATCTTAAAGCGTGTTGACGCTGTCAATAAAACCGCGCGCGCGATCCGGCGCGGCGACCTTTCCCGTCGCATTGAGTTAACGGGCGGCGGCGATGAGTTGGAAAACCTGGCTGTAAACTTGAACGCCATGCTTGACCAAATCGAGCGCTTGATGACGGGCATGCGCGAAGTCTCTGACAACATCGCCCATGACTTAAGGTCGCCTCTCACGCGGATCAGAAACCGGCTGACGGATGCTCTGGCGTCTGATGACGCCGCTAAAGAGGAAGCGTTAAACGCAACGCTGCGCGATGCGGAGCGGATGATTTCAACGTTTAACGCGCTCCTCTCGATTGCCCGGATTGAATCGGGCGAAGGCGCTGGCGCGATGGAAGAAGTTGACGTTTGCGCAATCGCTGAAGAGCTCGCTGAGCTTTATGAGCCGGCGGCCCAGGACGCGGGCTTTGAGCTAAATCTCAAGGCGAGCGCAACGCCGCCTGTAAAAGGGTCACGCGCTCTTATTTCACAGGCGATCGCAAATCTACTCGACAATGCGCTGAAATACGCCGAGGGCGGATCACGCATCTTCTTATCGGCGCGCGCCCGCGAAGACGGCGCCGTCGTTTTGAGCGTCTCTGACGATGGGCCCGGCGTGCCCCGGCAGGACCGCGCCCACATCTTGGAGCGCTATGTCCGCCTTGAAACTTCGCGTACAACCCATGGCAGCGGCCTGGGCCTCAGTCTCGTTAGCGCCATTGCGCGCGCCCACAATGCGAGATTGTCCCTAGGCGATGCAATGAAAAGCGGCGGGGGTTTGCGCGTGTCGCTCGTGTTTCCGTCTTTGGAAACGTCATAATATCAGGATTGCTTGGCGGCTCGCCATCAAGTCGCTGTGTCCTAGAATGTGCGATAGAACAAGTCAGCCTACTGACCTAAGAACAGCTTCACTCCGTATCCAAATTCATCTCTTGGAGCGACCAAGGCGGATTATCTGTGCGGACTGTTGAGAGCCCAGCGCCCGAAGTCTTCAATGTGTCGACATTGGCGCGGACTATCTTTCCCCGGCGCGCGACCGAGCCATCATTATCGCCCGGATTTGCGTAGCCGATGATCGCACCGGGAGCTGTAGAAATATCCTCTCCGGCTGAAAATCCTGCATCTAGCGAGTTCGGAACGTCCGTGTCTGACAACGTAACCGTATCTGCCGTTTTCGGCATGCGGACAATGACCGTTGCATCGCCAGCGGGTCTCATGAAAACAGACACGTTTGCGCCGCGCTCTTGGTAGTGTTGCTTGATACCGCGCGACGCCTGGGGCGATACACCGGTAAAAATTTTATCCGTCATTCCTAAGCCGTTCTAATCAATTCAGCATACGCCTGTTTCCGAAGGCCGAAGTATTCGTCGTCAATCAAGAACTCGTCCGCCATAACATCCCCATTAACATTAGCTTTTATCCAAGCAAACAGTGTGTCTTGCTTATTTGGATTCCCGCGCAAAGCCCATAATGCATCCGCTCTCGAAGCGTCCGTTTCACCTTGATCACCTTCCCCGTGACTATAGTCAATTACCTGTTCTTCTCCGGTCAGTTCAATCAAGCCGTTAAACGCTTTAATGTCTTTTGCGATCCAGAAACGATATCTGAGGACTTTGAAAAGCCCCGCAATATCTCTTCTAAACCCAACACCAAAGGCGATCAAAGTAGAGGGCCAAATGATATGTCCAATAATTGTCGACCAGTTGTCGGTTGGCCCGGGGATTAAACGCAGTCCTTCGCCAATAATTGCTAAAACCCACAGCAGAATTGTTGCTATTGATGTCGCTAAAGCAATGACAGCGCCGAAAATAGCGTTTATTCGCTCCTCAGGCGAAGAACTGTCCTCGGCAAGCCAAGACGTTGTTTCCATTATATAAATGGTATCAAGAAGAGAAAAATTCAAGCCCCACCAGCTGACGTTAGTATGCACGCTTAAGCTGCGCAAGCGGCGTCTCCACTGCTCGCCGCGAGCGGCGCGCATAAATTCAAGTAAAGCTGAATTGTAAAGCGTTTTCCGACCAAATGGAGACTGGTTGGGGGCCAAGAAAACGCGACAAAACAAAAATCTAGAGCAACGAAGCGGTTCAGATTGATGCGAAGTTGCTCTCGTTTTCAAACCCTCGCCTCTAGGGCGGGCGCGACCGTTACGATGGCCCACATTATTCACACTCCATTCTGATCGGCGTCGCGGTCCGTCTTGCCCGCGTTAATGCCTAATCGGCGTTTTAGCTTTCATGCCGGCGCAATGCTTGGTGAAGGTCGTTTAGGTCGTTGATCTGATTGCTCAGGGCGCGCGAGCCTTTGCAACGTTACCGCCGACGGAAAGATAGCGGTGACAGGCGCAAAACACAGCTCTGCTTGCGCCAGCCGGTAAATCAGTTTTCTGTACCATACTCAGGACAAACTGGGTCAGCGCTCGGCGACCGCCTTGATGCGCAAACTCATCACGGGACGGAATACGCCTTATGAGCAAGACGGAATTCATCGCGAATGTGGCGGCCGCGGGCGCGCTCTCGAACGCGGAGGCGAAGCGCGTAGTCGACTTGGTTTTTGGCGAAATTGAAGCCGGGCTTGAGCGCGCCCGTGACGACGGCAAATACCAGATCGCAACGCTTGGCACTTTTACCATCGCCGATCGCGCGGCGCGCAAGGGGCGTAATCCTCAGACGGGTCAGGAAATAGATATAAAAGCATCGCGTACGTTACGGTTTCGACCGTCGAGCGCGCTTAAATCGGCGGCAGGGTGCTGAGGTTCCATCCCTGCCCGCCGGCTTGAATTGCCTATCAAGCGCTCCTACTTCTCGGGAGGCTTGGGCGTTAATAGTGTGTTAACAAGCTGGGGCGTACCGATGTTTATACGCCTTAGCGGGACGGCGTTATTTTCAGGTCCAAACGTCTATGAAGCACCGTCGCCAATTTGATCTTGTGGTGATTGGGGCTGAGCCCTGCGGGCTCGTCGCCGCCGCCTGCGCCGCGCGCGAAGGGGCAGCCTGCGCGATCATTGAAACCGGCCTTGAGGCGCCCCTGGGCCCAAGCGCGCCCGCCATTCCGAATTTTGTTTGGCGCCGGCTTGATCTCCATGAAACGGCGCTCACGGTTGAACCTGTCAGCGCCTATGTTTCTCTTTTTAAGAACGGCGATAAGTTTGCGACGTATAAAAATGATCGCCGCACGGCCGAAGCGGTTCGCAGCCAAGACCCAGGCGACGGCGCCCTATGGGAAGATTTTGTTGGCGAAATGCGCTCCCACACGGAGCGGTCTTTGTCTTTCCGGGACTTTTTGGTTGACGGAGAAACAGCCGGTGCTGCCCAAACGGCGCATACCCCCCATTTGATGACCGACGCGGCCATGACCGATGCGTTGGTCACGGTGCTGAACGACTATTTTCAGAACGATACGTTAAAGGCGCATTTGGCGGCGATAGCCGGGGCTGCCTTCGCGATTGGCGGTGAAGAGCCAGGGTCGCGCTTGGCGGCCTCCTCGATTTGCGGCGATGATGCATGGCGCATCAAGAACGCCCAGGCTTTGTCAGAGACGTTGGATCATCTGTGCGCCTCGTTGGGTGTTGCTCGGATTATGTCGCCGATTGAAAGCATTGATCGACAGGATCCGCGCACCTTCATCATCGACTTGAGCGATGGGGATGAAGTGCGCACAGGCGCGCTAATGGCCTCGTCGTCGCGCATCGCCAGGGCGGCGGGCTTGCAAATTGATGGCGACCCCTCGCCAATCTTTGCTGATGAAAATGTTGAAGCGGTTGTCACTTTCACGCTGTCATCGGACGCTGAGCCTCCGGCCCAGGACATCGCTGGCGACAGCGCGATTTATTATATCGCTGAAAACCCGGATGAAGTTCGCGCCGCGCGCGATGCGGTTTTAGAAGGCCGCACTCCCGATAATCCCCCGCTTGTGATCGAGTTCGCCGGTCGCGAGGTCGTTGTTCGAGCGCCCTATTGCCCGCGTATGTTGGCGAGCGACGAGGGCTCGCGCGAATGGACGGGGCAAGACCGTCAGCTTCTAGGCGCGCGGGTCGCCCAGCGCTTGGCGGAGTATCTCAATGGCGCCCTTGATGGGATTGAAACAACGGATGTCCGTCTACTTCATATCGCGCCTGATGATTTAGACCGGGCGCCAATTGAAACGAGTTCCCCGATAGCCGCGCCGGAGCCAGACGCCGACGAGATTGGCGCTGCAGCCCGTCTCGCCTTGAAGTTGGTGGCCAATGGCTGATGCAATTGACATGAATACGGACACAGGCGACGGCGCTTTTTCAGCGTCCCAAGAGGGCCGGGTTGGCGGCGGGCGCATAGAAGGCGGCTACGACGCCGTCGTGGTCGGTGCGACGATCGATGGGTATGTCGCCGCCGCTTACCTTGCAAAATCCGGATTGCGCACGGTTCTCCTAGAAGCTGGCGCTGAACAACCTGAACGCCGCGCATTCGCGCCTGGTTTCTATGCCGACGATGGCGAGTGTCTCCTACGCGACCTCGATACGGAGGCTGTAAACGCGCTTAATCTTTATCGCCACGGACTTTGTTACGTACAAAGACGGTTCGGCGCGATGTATTATTTCAGCGACCAGTCTTCTCTCGCGATGAACGGCGATCTCTTTTGCGCCTATGAGACAGTCGCTGATTTTGATGAGGCCGAGGCCGATCCGTTTCAGCGCTTCTTGGAACAATTGCTTGAAACGGGCCGCGAGTTGCGACCATTCTTCCATGGTGAGCCGACGGGCAAACTCTCTGCGAAAACGTTAAAGCTGATTGATTTTTACGGCTCGTCCTCGATCGATCAGTTGTTAAACCGCGGGTTTAAAAACGACCGCCTGAAAGACCTTCTGCGCACGGAAGCGTCAATTCACTCAGGGTTGCGCCCGTCCGACCCCCATAGCTTTCTCTCCCTGATCAGGCGTTGGTCCGGGGAAGCGGCGGGTCTGCAGGGCGGCTGCGCTTTCGCAAGCGGCGGTTTTGCCGGGCTCTATAGCGCCTTGCGGCGCGGGGCCCAGGCGCTTGGTGTGGACATTAGAGCCGGCGGCGCAATCGGTTCCATGCTTGTCGAATGGGACGGGGCTGCGGGCGTTCAAATGGCGGATGGCGGGCAAATCCGTGCACCGATCGTAATCAATGCTTTAGGTGCGGCGCGCGCCTTTATTGACCAGCTGGGTCCGGAGCATATCGATATTGAATTCCAAAAATCGATCACAACGCCCGAGCCGCGATTTACCTTTGCTAAAGTCCACATCGCGCTGAGCGGCGCAGCAAAGGATGACCTAACCAAGAAAAATCTTTCCCGACGCCTGGTTTATTGTCCGGATGCGAGAGAAGTCCGGGTCGCCTACCGCATGGCGCGCGACGGAGAGGTTGGCCCGGCTTTGATGGCTGAACTGACGTTCCCGTCGATTTTTGAGGAAGGCTGGGCCCCGGAGAATAGCCATTTGGCGCAGGCGTGGATCGGGCCCGTTCCCTATCGGACCGATGATATGGAACGCACACGGAAGGAAGTCGGGCGTGCGGCTCTTTCGACGTTTGAATTCATTGCCCCCGGGGTCACCGACCGGGTGACTGCGATTGATGTTCAGTTAACTGATGACCGCGCCAATATACTCGGACTGCCGTCAACAGCCCTCAGCGGTTATGACGCCGTCCTCGCGCAAGCCCAGCGCGCCCGCGTTGCGCGAACCGCTTCAAACGTGCGCGGCGTCTTTTATTGTGGGCCTGAAGCGCAAATAAGCCCCGGCGTCAATGGCGCTGCCGGTCGGCGTGCGGGCCAGGCGGCCATCGCCTATCGCCGTTCCTTAGGAGCCGCGGCGTGATCTTTCCAGGTATTGACGAAACAGCTCGCGACCCAAGGCCAACAGCACTCTATGTTGCGACCGCTGAGGCGAGCATCGCCAACAGTTGGACCATCATCAATGGGTGGACGGCGCCGCTCGTTTACTCCGATATTGATGAAGAGTACCACGCGCTTTTGACAGATGCGGCTCTGGTCGATTTCGGCCCGCTCTGCCGGTATATAATCCGTGGGCCAATGGCGTCGAATTTCCTGTCACGGATTACAACGGCGCCCCTCGATTATATTGACATTGGCGAAAGCGCCCGTGGGCTCATCGTTTCTGCGGGCGGCGGTGTGGTCGACATGGTTGATGTCTCGCGCCTCGGCGAGGAAATGTATCTCTTAACGACCTCGCGGCCCCACGCGCGCCGCTTACAATTGGCAAATCGCGGGGTCGATGCAACGGTCGAAGATATTACGGGTAGCATTGCAGCGCTTGCGATCATCGGGCCGAAAGCGCGCGAAAGCGCGGCGAAGGCGGGACTTGCGATTGGCGGAGAAGACCTCGCCGCACAGCTAACCGTGCGCGGGGTCGAAACATCCGCCCGGCCAATCCACTATGGGGCGCAGTCAGGCATCGAAATTCTGTACCCCTATGATGAAGCCTTGACGGTTTGGGAGCGTGTGCGCCGCGCAAGCAAAATCGGGCCCGCGGGTGTGGCCGCGCTCGACGCTTTGCGGATCGAAAGCGGTTCCCCGCAGCCTGGCGCTGATTTCGTCAGCGCCGACGACGCGGCTGAACCCGCCCAAGTGCGCTCGCCGGAAGCGTTGGGGCTCGCGCATCTCGCCCCCGTCAACCGGGCGTGGTTCAACGGTCGCCGCGCGCTCTCCGTCAGCCGGAAACCAGAAAGCCGGGTTTTGCATGTACTGGCGCTCGATGCGGAACACATTCAGGCCGGCGCCCCCGTTGTGCGGGGCGGGTCGGTCGTCGGCCGGGTTACAAGCGCCGCATTTTCGCCCCGATTGAAGCGCGCGATCGCCTTTGCTGATCTTGACGCCGGCGCCCTTGGCAAACCGCTGCGCGTGGAGGCGAAAGACGGAGCGTTGCATGCCGCGACGCTTTTTGCGACGCCCGAACAGGCCTTGGCGGCGGCGTTCAAGAAATCTCTAGAAAATTCGACGGATCTCGCCTCCTGACGCGTTTAAGGGGTGTTGTTAACCTCGACATCCTGAAAGGACGTGTCCCACAATGAAGAAATCTACTCTACTGGCAATTTTGCTGAGCGCATCGACGCTTGGTTTTGCAGGCTATTCGCTTGCTGAAGGACCTGAAAGACGCGGGGCCGGCATGTTTGAGCGGCTTGATGAAAACAAAGACGGCTTCTTGAGTGAGGCGGAACTAACCGCGGCGAGGCGCACGCTTTTGGAAGAAGCAGACACCAATGGCGACGGCATGCTCTCGCCGGAGGAACTTCGCGCCCACCGTGAAGAGCGGCGCGCAGCGCGCAACCCCGACAAAAACGAGGACGGTGTTGTGTCGTTTGAAGAGTTTCAAGCCGCCTCGGAGGAACGTTTTGAGCGCCTCGACGCAAATGGCGACGGTGTTCTTGATGAAGACGAAAAGCCGAAACGTCGCGGACGCCGCGGGCGCGGGCCGCGCTAATCAAGCGCGGCTTTGAACGGGGCTGAGGGCGAGCAACCAGCAAGGATAGGACACGCGGCGCGTGGCGAGCGATTGGGAAACGGACGAAGCCCTCGTCGCCCGCGCCGGCGCTGGCGATCGGCTTGCTGCGGGCGAACTCATCGTTCGGCATACAGATAAGATTATGGCGTCTTGTTATCGAATGCTGGGTGATCGATCTAGTGCTGAGGACGCAACGCAAGAGACGTTCTTAAGACTTTGGCGTCACGCGAGCCGGTGGCGCCCGCAGGGCGCAAAGTTTGAAACCTGGCTTTACCGAATTGCGATGAACATTTGCCTTGATCGATTGCGAAAAAAGAAGCGCGAGGCGCCGGAGGAAGCAGCGCCCGAGCAAATCGACACGGGGCTGCGTGCGGACGAGGCCATGGCGGTAGACGACACACGGCGCATTGTTGAAGAAGCGATTGCCGAGCTACCGGAACGCCAGCGGCTCGTGATTACCCTGAGGCATTATCAGGAGTTGCCACAGCGCGAGGCGGCGGAAATTATGGGGATCTCGGAACAAGCGGTGGAATCCCTTTTGGCGCGCGCGCGCCGCAGCCTGCGTGAAAAGCTGATGCCGCAGCGTGATGTTTTGTATGAAGGACGGGCGTAATGGACAGAGAAACGCAAATAAATGACGAGACCCTCGATCGTCTTCTCAACGCTGCTGATACGCCGTCTTCAAATGATCAGTTTAAGGCGCAATTACTATCGGACTTTGAAGCGGAGATAGGTCGCGCACGCAGTGGTTCGAGAGCGCGCTTGTTCTCATGGTCAGGCTTTTGGTCTCCCTCTCAGTTATTTGCGTCTTTGCGGGCTGGCCCTGGCGGTTTAGGCGGCGCCCTTACACATAAATTGGCGCCTAAATTGGCAACGAAATTAGCGCCGAAATTCGCTCCAGTTGCGGCGGCGTGTGCGACGGTCTTCTTGGCTGTTTCTGGCTTTTCCACGGGCGCTGCGACGGCGAACGCATCGAATGACGCGGAGTTATACGCCTATGCTGATGAAACGGTGACGGCGTTTCTGGATAGTGGGTCATCGGTTGTTCTGGAGGACTTATGGGCAGAGGACTGATCATTCTGCTCGTTGTGTCGCTCTCAGCGAATGTGTTCCTCGGCGGTTTCGTGGCTGGACGATATCTTGGCGCGTCTAAAGTCGAAGACGTTGGCCCGCCTGATGACCGTGCCCCGCGTTTCTCACGCTCGGTTATGGGCTACGCCCGCGCGGCGCGGGATCTTTCGCCCGAGGCGGAAGCCGCCTTCCGCGACGCCTATCGTGAAAAGCGCGGATCTTTTCGGCGCGACCGCCGGGAAATGCGCCGCCTGCGCGCAGATCTGAATGACGCGCTCCGCGCCGACACGTTTGACCGCGACCGGGCGTCCAAAGCGCTTGAAGCGATCGCTGAGTTGGACGGCCAACGGCGCCTGGCGCAGCAGCAATTTCTTCTGGACGCGTTTGAGGCGCTTTCCCCGCAAGACCGCAAAGCAATCATCGCGGCGCGGAATTCGGCCAGCGAGCGCCGCTTGCGCGAGCGTCGGCTCGAGCGAAAAGGGCGGCGTCCGGATGAACGGCCGGACCGTCGCCGGGGCCCGCGCGACCAAGACGGGCCTCCGCCGCCCCCGCCTGATCAGGATTAACGGCCTCTCCGTCGGCTGATGAAGGAACCGTCAGTGGGGGATTTTTCGATCGGTTTCGCAGTGGTCGAAGTCGTCGTTCGCCGATATCACTGCGCGGCGCGCTCAGCGACAAAACTTAAAACCGTATGCTGATCTAAAACGTTAAGAGCATCGAGCAAAAAGTGTGCGACGGTTTTTGCGTCTTGGGATGCTCGCCTAAAAA
>JBCCTV010000027.1:0-20712 GCA_039197915.1 Pseudomonadota bacterium
ATATCCTCAGCATTGGATTTTCCGGGGCTGATCTTGGCCGCGCTGCCGTCATTGCGTTCGTAACCGCAATGCTCCTATCGAAACGCCGCACGATCTGGTTTGCCGGGCTCGTAGCGCTCCTCATCGATCGGGTCTTTTGGCCAGCAGCCGAACAGGCGATTGCCGGCGCGGATTTCAGGATCGTCGCAACGTCGATTGCGGCGATCGGCGCGACTTTCCTGGACGATTTGGGGCTTTATATGGTTCGATATCTTGGCATCGTCGCAATGATCTCGGTCTTCGTCGCCGTGCGATGGCGCATCCATAAGCCGTTCGTCATCAAAGAAAAGAAAACCTGAAAAGAACGACGCCAGGGCACTACTCGCCCCGCGCTTTGCTCCAATACCGGCCTATTCCGCCATCGACAGCGTCACTATCAACGGAAAATGATCCGAGCCCGTATCAGGTCCAATCTCGAGATTGGCCTCACCAGTGTTATCGATAAATGCGTGATCAATAGGCAGCCCAAACAGGCGTGACTTAGACCGCCAGGTCGCTTGTCCCCCAAGGGAGATGCGCGCCATCTTCGCCTTTGCCGCCATGTCGTGAAGCTGCGGGTCCCAAGCCGGCATATTGAAATCGCCAACGATGAGGCGCCGCGTCTCGGTCGCCGTTTTCGCGCGATCAAAGACCGCGCGGAGATGGCCTTCACGATGCCGCAAGCCACGCGAGGAAAGCGGCGTTAACGGATGCGCCGCCCCAACCGACAAGAGCCGCCCGTCGATTTCAACCGAGAACGCTAAAGGTTGGCGGCCCCAAGTTTCTTCCGAGACAATCGGCGCCGGGCTCAAAATGGGGTGTTTTGAAAAGACGGCAATGGCCGATGATCCGTCTGCTGATCGCCCCGCCACATAGGGGTATCCCATATAGTCACCGCTACCAAGCTTCGACATCGGGTACTCGCCGATCACCACAAGATCCGCTTGGCGATCATAGGCAAGCTGAATTGTTTCCTTAACCGATGCTTCTTTCGCAGCGACGTTTGACCAAATCACGACGACATCGGATTGCTGGGGCGAAGCCTCCGCGCTCTGACCGGGTGCGCCCTTGTCAGCTGTGATCACATCGGCTTTATTTCCGTTGGCTGGGATCTTATTGGCGGGGATTTCTTTCGCGACAATCGTGTCGGCCAATGGGCCCGGTTTGATGCTTAGCGCTACGAAGCCCGCGGCGATCATCGAGACAACAGACGCCGTCGCTGAAACACGAAATAGTATCGCTACTGCTGCAATGACGACCGCCACAAGCGCAAGTTGCGGCGCGGCCCCTAAGAAAACCGCGCCCGGGTAAGCGGCCCCAAAGAATTGCGCCAAGAGCAGCATCAACGCGCCAGCGAAGGCAAATGGCCAGCACAGGATTCGGCCGAAGATAATCATACTAGATACTTTTTTGAGGCGGTTTCCGTATACTACACGCGTCCGAAAGCAAGAACAGCGTTTAAGCCTCCAAACGCAAATGAATTCGAAACAACGTAATCTAACGTCCGCTCCCGGGCTTCATTTGGCGTAATATCAAGGTCGCATTCCGGGTCAGGCTCGTCGTAGTTGACCGTTGGCGGAATAGTTCCCGTATTCAGAGCTTTCAGCGATGCGATCGCTTCAACCCCGCCCGCAGCGCCGAGAAGATGACCGTGAACGGATTTTGTTGAGGATACGCAAAGCGCGTCGGCGTCTTGGCCAACGGCGATACGTATCGCCTTAGTCTCGGTTGGGTCGTTCATCAGTGTACCCGTGCCGTGCGCGTTCACATAAACACGGCCCCAATCGGAAACCGTCAGGGCGCTCAAGGCCTGCTCCATCGCCCCAGAGGCGCCCTCAACGGCGGGGTTTATCATGTCGACGCCGTCAGCGTTCATCCCAAAACCGAGTAGCTCGCCGTAAATCTTGGCGCCGCGCTTACTGGCGTGGTCATGCGCCTCCAGAATCAGGAGGCCCGCGCCCTCGCCGATCACGAGACCACGGCGGTTCTTAGAAAATGGCCGGCACTTTTCGTCCGAAAGGATATGCATCGCCTTCCACGCTTCGAGGGATCCGTACGTTAAAACCGCCTCGCTCGCGCCTGCGATTGCAATATCCGCCCCGCCGCTTCGGATGATGTCGCCGGCGACGCCGATTGCATGGGCGGCCGATGCGCATGCGCTGGAAATCGCAAACGCCGGCCCCCGAAAACCAAAGCGTATCGACAATTGGCTCGCCGCCGCATTGGGAATGGTTTTGAGGATTGTCAACGGATGCGGTCGCCGCCCTTTTCGAAGCATGCCCGTATAGGCTTGCTCTAAGGCAAGCTGACCGCCAATCCCTGTACCGATGATCGCGGCCGTTCTGGTTGGGTCAAACGCCTCTGACTGCGGATCAAGCCCCGCGTCCTTTATCGCTTCATCACCGGCAAGAGCCGCATACTGAGTATATAAGTCCGCCCGCGACAGGCTGCGGCCAAGAGACGAAACAAGAGCGTCTGCGTTTTCAATCTCAGCGATCGGGAGCGTGACCGAGAGATCCGTGCCCGCGCAAGTGCGGGTCCCATCTCGGATGGCGCAATTGCCGTTAGAAACATTTGCCCAAAACTCGTCGACATTTTCGCCGGCTCCGCAAACTGCGCCAAGCCCAGTTACAACGACGCGGCGGGACACGCTCAGCCTCCGCCCTGCCCGGCCAATTCCTTTACAGCATCAATCAGATCACCGACGGTTTTCATATCACCGAGGGGGTTTTCATTGGCGTTGAAGGGTATCTCGATCGAGAGCTTCTCTTCAACGTCGTAGATGATTTCAACGATCGCAAAAGAGTCGATGCCCAGGTCAGCCACCGGGGTGTCTCGCGACGGCGTCCCGGCGAGGCCAACTGCGTGATTAGCGATGATTTCAAGCATCACGGCGTCGATATCAGCCATGGTCGATCCTTTTTTCCTCGATTAACCCACGAAAACGCCACTGTCTATTGTCGCGGCCACGCCAATTGCCGCCACGGGAACGCGTTTGGGCGGCTCGCGCAACAATCGGGCGCATTCAAGAGTGCGCGGCTTGGGGGCCCCTTAATCTCGGAAATTCTTGAATTGAAGCGGCTGCTCGAGGCCCATCCCTTTAAGAAACGCTATGACCGCTTGGAGATCATCGCGCTTTTTGCCGGTGACCCGAAGCTCTTCCCCTTGCACCGCGACCTGCACTTTGAACTTCTCAGCTTTGATCTTCTTCACCAGGTCTTTCGCCAGATCCTTAGTAATTCCCTGCTTCAACAAAACGTTTTGGCGAACAGACTGCCCCGCTGCTTGTTCAACCTTTTGATAGTCTAGCGAGCCAGGCTCAATCCCTCGTTTTTGCATGTTGCCCTGCAATATCTCATGCATCTGGCGGAGCTTCATATCGTCATCGGCATTAATGGTTATCACGCCCTCGCTCATTTCGACGGTCGATTTCGAGCCTTTAAAATCATAGCGCGTCCCAATTTCCCGGGTCACATTTTGAATGGCGTTGTCCGCTTCGGCGAGATCAATCTCGGACACCACGTCAAATGAGGGCATTATTTAATCCTTACACGGCTGGTCGATAAGCGTCGATAAACGCTTGCGGCATACGGCAGGGTTTACCAGAGGCCATCTCAATTGTCACAAAAAGCGTCTCGCCTCGGAAACAAATGGCGCCGTTAGAAACGCGCCTCATTTCAAAAGCCCGGCGCATGCGCACCCGTGCATCATTCTCTTTTATCCAGGTGGCGACAGCGACATCCTCCCCGGCATGGAGTGGAGAGACATAGTCGAACGTGTGGCGCCAAACGACACACCCAACGCCCAGACGCTCATAATCCGCAAAGCTAAACCCGAGGGCTTCCGAATGCGCCCAAGCAACGTCCTGCGTCCATTCAATATATCGAACATTATTCACATGCTGGAATTCGTCGAGATCCTCATCGACGACGTTACGAATAACAACGAACGGAGCCTCGACCGGCCAAGCTAATTCGGTTTTCTCATTCATTTCGGCAAGTTACGCTGCTCTTCCAACGCTCGCAATCAAAGAGCAGCGTGCGGCAAGAAAACCTTTTTTATGTAGCGTTCGCTAGTCCAAGCTATGGTATCGTTATCGCGTACGCCGATCAGTCAATAACCTAACAGCCGGGACCCCTATGGCTTTTGACATTGGTCGCTTCACCGAAATGACGCTCGGCAGCAAAACCTTCCGTGCGCTTACCAACGCATGTATTGAATTTTTCACCGGTGAAGGCGTGGAGATGATGAGTTATCATCATCTGCCCCCGCCCGGCGCCAACGACTATAACGCGCAAATCACCATCGCGACGCACGGCTTTCCTGGCGCGTGGGTGCGCGAATATATCAATAACCGGTACTATAAAATCGATCCGATCCCGCGGGCAGCGGTTCTCGCTACCCGGCCTTTTTGGTGGGCGGAGGCTTATCGCTTTAAAGGCGTCCCGGCCCAGGGGCGCGATTTCTTGGACAAGCTGAAGGATGCGAAACTGGGCGAAGGGCTAGCTGTCCCGGTGTTCGGTCCCAGCGGAAGAAACGGATATTGCGGTATCGGCTTTGGACAGGTCAAACCAAGGCTTACCGAAAGCGACCTGTCCGCGCTCCAATGGTCGTGCCAGCTCGGGCATATGCGCTATTGCGAGCTTCTCCGCGAGGAAGCGCCCGACGGCATGAGCCTATCGCGCCGCGAAACCGAAATCCTAAAATGGGTCGCACGCGGAAAAAGCAATTCTGTGATCGCTGAAATCGTTGGGATTTCCGTACATACGGTCGATACGCATTTACGGCGCATTTATATGAAGCTTCAGGTTACCGATCGGGTGACGGCGGCGCTGCGCGGCTTAGCGATCGGCGCCGTCGCTTAACCTTTTAATGCGCGTCGGACCTCTCCGATTGCGCCTTCAGCCATTCTTCGGCTTCGTGGGCATCGTGCGTCACCAAAACCCGCGCGCCTGCGTTTAAGACGCCTGCGCCAACGATCTTGCCGCTAGGATCGCTCTCATCGATTAAAATAACGAGCGCGGCGTTGTGGGATTTGAAAAGCGCAGCAAACGCCTCACCCGCCTCCAAGAGAGCGCTCGCAGGGGCCGATACTTTGGCGCCGCGCGTATCAAGTAAAACGGCGGCAACCGCGCTGCGTAGCGGATCAACCATATGGGCGTACGCTTGCGGATAAGCGTCTGTCCTCGATTGGAGGAACTTTACGCGGAAGGTATTGCTATCTGTGGTGGTTTCGACGGCCGCCCGTGTTTCTTTTCGCATCAATGCACCTTTTGCGCTCGGCTCTCCCAAACCGCGCATAATTCGAGGTTCAAATAACTGCTGACGGTCGTGCGTTAGCGCGAGCCGTATCGCGGGTCACGTCACGTAGGTGCGGGTAATGTGATTAAGGGACTCGCCGTTTTGGCGCAAAAGCAAGCGATCGATCAGTGAGCTTTGCGCGGTTACCGACGGCCGATCTAAAGCTTGGAAAACTCTTATGAAGACGCAGGTTAGAGAAAGCCGACGACCGAACGAACGTCCTTTATGATCGGAGCCGCGATGTCAGCTGCGCGGTCAGCGCCTGCGCGCAGCATCCCGTCCAAATAGGCCGGATCGCCTTCCATCCGGCGTAATTCGTCACCCATGGGCGTCAGCTTTTCGACGAGAAGGGTCGCCAAGGCCGGCTTGAACACGCCGAAGCCCTGGCCGCCAAATTCTTCGAGCACAGTCTCCACACTGCTTTTAGACATGGCTGCATAAAGGCCGACGAGATTTGCCGCCTCCGGGCGCGCTTCAAGCCCGGCCGGCTCGGACGGCAAAGGCTCGGGATCGCTCTTGGCTTTCTTTATTTTTTTCGCAATTTGGTCCGCGTCGTCGGACAGAAAAATACAGGCGAGCTCTGATGCATCGGATTTTGACATTTTGGCCGTGCCGTCCCTTAGCGACATCACCCGGGCCCCAGGCCCTTTGATGAGCGGCTCCGGCAGCGGGAAAAATCCCGGCACGTTGAAGTCGTGGTTAAACTTCGCCGCGATATCCCGTGACAATTCGAGGTGCTGTTTCTGGTCTTCGCCCACCGGAACATGCGTCGCCTTATAGGCCAGAATGTCTGCAGCCTGAAGAACAGGATACGTATAAAGACCAACCGAAGCGCGCTGTTTGTCTTTACCCGCTTTATCCTTGAATTGCGTCATGCGGTCGAGCCAACCGAGCCGAGCGACGCAATTGAAGATCCAGCTTAGTTCAGTGTGGGCCGCAACTGCGGACTGGTTGAAAATAATTGACGTGCTCGGGTCGACGCCGCCTGCAATGAACGCTGCTGCAACATGGCGCGTCTGCTGGCGCAGTTTTTCGGGATCTTGCCAGACCGTGATGGCGTGCAGATCGACCACGCAGTAGATACAGTCATAGTCCGACTGCAATTCGGCAAATTTCCGGATCGCCCCCAGATAATTGCCAAGGTGCATCGACCCCGAGGGCTGTATGCCGGAAAATACCCGTTGCGGACCCGTAAACTCGTTCATGCGATCGCCTAGCGTGACGCCAAAAGCGCCTTGTAATCTGAAAGTTTCGCGACGCCAACCACTGCGAGAAGCGCCGCGTAAATGATCACGCCGGCAAGGACGAGCCCAATCGTTAAAATCCAGACGCGATCAAACGCGATTGCTGTCAACTCATCCTGGTACTGAAGGGTCAGTTTCAAGAACAACCCGAGACAGGCGCTGGCAACCAAAACTCGCAAAAGGCTTGTCTTCAGGTTCTGCGAAACGCCAACGCCGCGCCGCTTATAATGGGCGCGGGCAAGAAGCGAGAGCTGTAGCCATGCGGCGAGCGACGTCGCCAGCGCAACGCTTACAAAGCCCATGCGCGGGAACAAAATCAGCGCGAGCACTGTGTTGAAGGCTATAGAGACCAAGGCAAAACGCATAGGAGTCGCCGTATCTTCCCGGGCGAAAAACGCCGGCGAATAAACCTTTTGCCAAACAAACGCCGGCAATCCGGCCCCGAACCAGGCAAGCGCGAGCCCCGTTTGCTCGGCGTCATTGAGGGTGAAGGCGGAGCCCGCAGCGCCGGCAAGCTTTAACGCGTCGCCAGCGAGGCTTCGAAAAAGAGCATCGCAGATCACCGATCCCATCGTCATGAAGGCTGCGGCCGCCGGGAATGAGAAAATTGCCGCGACGATCACCGCGCGTTCGAGCGCGGTCGCGGCTCCCGCCTCGTCGCCGCTTTTGACGCGGTCGGCAAGCAAAGGCAACAAAACGACACCCAAGGCGATGCCGATGACCGCCAATGGCAATTGATAGAGTTGGTCGGCGTTCATCAGCCATGAGACGGCGCCGGGTTCACGACTGGCGATATTGGTCCCGATGATCAGGTTTATCTGCACCGCACCTGCCGCGATAAACCCGGGCGCGCCTAACATGGCGAGCCGACGGACGTCTTTGGTGAAGCGCGGAATGCGCAGACGCGGCCCCCAGCCGAGGCGCGCGGCCCCAAACGCCAACAGACCCAACTGCGCAAATCCGCCCACAAATACCGACCAAGACAACGCAGCGCCAACCTGCGCGGGGTCGCTATTGGCGAAAGCGAGCAGTCCCACAATCATACAGATGTTTAAAAGGACCGGCGCCGCCGCAGCGGCGGCAAAGCGTCCAAGCGAATTCAGTATACCGCTCAATAATCCAACCACCGACATCATTGCGAGGTACGGAAACATTATTCGGGCGTAAAAGGTCGTCAGCGCAAATTTCTCAGGGTCCTCGCGGAAACCGGAAACAAGGCCCGTGACGAATACCGGTGCAAAGAGCTCAACCGTTGCGGTCAAAAGCGTCAGAATAAAAACGAGCGCCGCTAGGGTTTCCTCGGCAAACGCCCGCGCGGCCGCCTCCCCGCCGTCGGCGCGACGCCCCTGAAAGAGCGGTATGAAGGCGGCGTGAAAAGCGCCCTCGGCGAATAATCGGCGAAACATGTTTGGCAGGCGGAAAGCCGCCCAAAAGGCGTCGGCAACGGGGCTACCGCCTGCGCCGATAACGCCAGCGATTATGACTTGGCGTATGAAGCCGAGGACACGGCTCGCAATTGTAAGCCCGCTGACGGTCGCCAGTGATTTGACAATTCCATTCACAACCAAAGTCCGATGCTGCGTCGCCGACACATTCATTGCGGGCGAACCGCTAGAGCAGCAGGCGGTCTTACGGAAACGCCTCGCTGATCTAGGTTTTTGTGTTACGCGCCTGCGATAGCCCTTCCTGCGCTAATATGATCGCCTGGCGCGCACTATGCGTCGTCATTTAAGACATTCAATAAGCGCCGTTTTAGGGACGTTAAACGACGCGCGTTGACAATTTTGTAACCGGGCGCGTCCTGGACATAAAAAGCGTCAATCGATCGCTCGCCACGGGTTGCGGCATGGGCTGATTTGACGATCACGCCAACATCGGCGAGGGCGCGCGCCAGAGCGGCCAAAAGTCCGGGCCGGTCGCGCCCGAACGCTTCCAAAATTGTCGAGCTATCGCTTGATTGCGTATCGACAACGACCTCAATCGTAGGATCGAAGAGCTGCCTTCTGTCGCCAATGCGCTTCTTAGGCGCTTTCGTTTTGGACGGGTTGATCGCGGCGTGGGTGAAGGCTTCGCGCAAAGCATCCGCTGCGGTCAGATCCAAGGCTGGCGCGCCGATTGGGGCGGAAACCGTGAATAGATCAACCGCCCAGCCGTCATAGGTGGTATCCGCGTCGACACGCCGGATCGAGACGCCGGCGGCCGCGGCGCCGGCTGCAAGGTCTGCGAGCAATCCCGGCCGGTCCCGCGCGCACACAAATGCTTCGAGGTCGTTGGCCTTTTGCGTCACTGAAACCGAGGTTTTTGACCGAGCCGCGGAGGCCGCTCGCATGGTGTCGGCAAGGCGCAAAAGGTCCGCCGGCTCCAGCAATGAGGCGATCGACGCCGGCGTTTCCATGAGCCATTTCTCGCGGGCGCCGCTGCCGGGCGCCTGTTTTGCCCGTTTCAGCGCCCGATTTCGGGCGTCATCGGCCATCGCCATAATGCGCGCGCCCGCCGCTTTTCGCCCGCCGTCGATTGCCGCTTCAGCAGCGGTGTAAAGCCCGTCAAGCTGGCGCTCGATCCAAGAATCAAAAGCTCCAAGCGCAACGACATTCAAATGAATGATCGACATGAGATAGTATAATTTCAGTGTCTCAGCGTTACCGACCTTGTCTGCAAACGCGACGACACTCGCAGGATCGGCGACCGTGCGCCGTTCTGCGGTATCGATCATAGCCAATGGGGCGGACGCAACGCGTGCAACACGCGCCGCCGAGCCCGCATCATGCAATAACTCTTTTGCAATTCTTTCCAATGTTCTCTGTGCTGACTTCTTACCCTCGCGAGATCGCATTTCGTAGATGAACAACGTGACAGCAAGCTCGCGCACCGCGCCGTCGGATAAGAGGTCACGGAAACGCGCGGGCGCCTGCATCTCACCTCGGCGGATACCGCTCAGGAGATCTAGCGCCTGAAAGATCTGCTCATGAAGTGCATATTGTTTGTATAGACCGTATTCTGATACGCCTATTATTCGCCCGAACGCCGGCGCAATACGAGCGAGCAGCCCGACCTCAGCCATCATGCGCAACGCGCGCCCGGGAGCGCCCTTTGCAATCAATATCTCTAATAAAAAGCCACTAATTTCAGGGCGCTTTCGCGCAGTGCGGTCGATCTGAACCGATGCGGCGCGCGCCGCCGAGAGCGCCGAGGCCGCAATCATTTTTTCAGGGCTCGCAGCAGCTGCTGCGAACAATGCGAGCAACGACGCCGGAGACTTTAACGGCGCACTACGGGAGCGAAAGTCAATCAAACCCGATCGGATTACAATGCCGTGTTGGCCCGCTGCCCCACCCGCATTGATAACATCTTGACGCTGATTGCTAACCTTTTTTGCGCGCACGCCTGAGACGCCGAGCGCGTTATCTAATAGCGGATCAAAGAGCCGTTGAACGCGGCTAATCTCGAGCGCGTTTAAAAAAAAGTGCTTCATTAAACGCTCGGCGGGCTTCGCGTTCGAGCGCTCCGCATATCCAAGCCGATCAGCGAGCGCGGGCTGGAACTCAAAGGTTAATCGGTCGTCGCCCTTGCCGCGAAGCTGATGGAGATGAAAGCGTATTGCCCACAAAAACCGCTCCGCTTCTTCTAGGCGTTCGCGGTCATCCGTATCAAAATTAAGAGGCGGCCAGCTCAGTCCAGAAGGGTGCAGATATCGGGCGAGCCACCGCATGTGTTGGATATCCCGCAAGGCGCCTCGCCCCTCTTTAAGATCGGGTTCAGCGTAGTAGCGTGAGCGGGCCGCCGCGCGGTGTCGCGCCGTTTGTTCCGTACGCTTTGCTTTAACAAAATCGCTTGCTGTTCTGCGTCTGAATTCTGCAAAGCGCGAGCGAAAATCGTCAAAGGGGCTCACATCGCCTGCGATAAACCGCGCCTCCAGATAGGCTGTGCGAGCCATCAGATCATCGCGAATACTCTTCATGGCTGCGCTTGGCGTCAACACCGCATGCCCAACCGTAAACCCAGCGTCCCACAGCGGATAAAGGATGCCGTTAACAATTGTCCGTAGGCGCTCGTCGCCGCGCTCTTTATGCAGAAACAACAGGTCGAGGTCAGAAGACGGCGCTAATTCTAATCGCCCGAAGCCTCCAACAGCGCATACTGATAATTTAGCCGACGTCTCCCCGACAGCGCGCTCGATCAGAGCGTTTACGCCGTCGTCAATAAAGAGACCGAGGCTCCTCGCAAGATGCGAACGCCGGTTGCTTTGCAGGACAAGCCGTTCGGAGAAATCCGCGATGCAGCCCTTAATCGCAGGGCCAAGCTCATTTTGATTCGCCGTTTGATTGATAATGCTTGAAAGCGACGGCACGCGCCCTTCGAGCTTTTCAGACTCTGGCGCACGCGATTTCGTCAGGACCCCAAACCTTTTAATTGCGGGCGCAGTGCTGCGGCCCCAACATGCCCATCTCGCGCCGCACGCGTACACCACCGCAGCGCACGTTTTCGGTTGATCGCGACACCATCAAGGCCGCCCGCATAGGCCTCACAAAGAGAAAACGCGGCATCAACCGCATACGGATAAATAGAGGGGTCCGCCCTCGCCGCCGTCTTCAACCACCGCAACACATCAGCTGGCGCCGCATCTCCATTTCCGTTTTGCGCCTCGCGCACAAGTCGCCATGACGACATGGGGTCGCCTTTTTTCGCCCTCGCAATGTCAATTTCATCGAGAACATCATCAGATGGCGCGTAAGGCGCATCGCTCGACCGCATGCCCTCAAGCACGAGGAGCGCATTGTTGTCGCCACGGGTCGCCGCGTCGATTAGGTATGCTGTTGCGCGAGCGCCGCACGAGGCCTCGTTATCACCGCTGCAGTCAATTGGGCCAACGTTTCGCAACAGCATAAACGCCACAATGCGCTGGGCACGATAGTGCCCATTCTCCGCCAGCGGAAGAAGCAGCGACCATGCGAGCTCAAAATCACCCTCTTGATAGGCGGCGACGCCAGCGTCAGACGGCGCGCCGCCCCGCGCCAATGACGGCGAGAAAAATATCAAACTTGAGAACGCCAGAGAGGCCGCCGCCAAGAATAGCGCGTTGATCGTTGAGCGTTTCAGCATTTTTCGGCAGCCATCTTTTTTAATTCATACAATGTCGTGAGCGCCTCACGCGGACTTAGCGCATCCGGGTCAACTTTTTCGATAGCCTCAAGTAATGGGTCGCTTTTCTTCAGCGGCGCATCACTTTTTTCGCCCGCAAAAAGAGGTAACGCCTCAACGCCCGTCTGCCCACCGCGTTGGGCTTCCAAGTTTCTCAACAGCTCGTGAGCGCGTTTAACAACCGATTCCGGCATTCCGGCGAGCCGCGCCACCGCCACACCATAAGATCGGTCTGCAGCGCCTTCAGCGACCTCGTGCAGAAAGACAACCGAGCCTTTCCACTCCCGCACTTTCATTGAGACATTTTCAATCCGCGGCATCGACGCCGCGAGCGCGGTTAACTCATGGTAATGGGTGGCAAAGAGCCCCCTTGCTCGTGTTGCAGAGTGAAGGTGCTCAATTGCAGCCCACGCGATCGCCATGCCGTCGAAGGTCGCCGTTCCGCGACCGATTTCGTCAAGAATGACGAGTGAGCGCGGGCTCGCCTGATTGAGGATCGCCGCTGTCTCAACCATTTCCACCATGAAAGTTGAGCGGCCGCGGGCCAAGTCGTCTGACGCGCCAACGCGGCTGAAAATCCGGTCGATGACCCCGATGCGGGCTTGCGTCGCCGGTACGAACATGCCGGCGTGGGCTAAAATTGCAATCAGTGCATTTTGCCGGAGATATGTGGATTTTCCAGCCATGTTTGGGCCAGTGACCAGCTTGAGAAGCGCCGCGCCGTCGGCGTCTAAGCGGCAGTCATTGGCGATAAAAACCCCGCCGCTCTTGGTTAGGCTTTCCTCGACGACAGGGTGTCGACCGCCGATAACCTCAAAGCAGAGACTATCGTCAACCGTAGGACGGATATGCCGCGCGTCCTCAGCAAGCGTTGCATTTGCCGCGAACATGTCAATTTCCGCCAATGCATCCGCGGCGTCGCCAATTGCGCTCGCACAGCCAAGAGCTTCTTCCGTAAGCGATGCAAATAGGTCGGCTTCGCGCGCCTTGCTTTCCTCGCCCGCGCGGGAAATCTTTGCATCAAGTTCCGCAAGCGCCGCCGTTGTAAAGCGAACCGCATTTGCAAGCGTCTGTCTGTGCACGAAGCTATTAGAGAGCGGCTCTTCCAACATCGGGCCCGCATTTGCGGCTGTCGCTTCGACAAAGTAGCCGAAGATATTGTTGTGTTTTATCTTAAGGGTCTTAACCCCGGTTTCGCTCCGATAGTCGTTTTCAAGCCCCGCCACGTGCCGCCGGGCGTCGTCACGCAAGGACCTCACCTGGTCGAGCCCCGGATCAAAACCTGGCGCGATAAAATCACCGTCGCGCGCCAACAAGGGCAAATCAGGCTTCAGGGCGGCGGCCAGCTTATCAACGAGTTGCGATAGGGGCGCTCCGGACGCGGAAAAATCACTCAGTTTCTTGGCGCAGTGAGCCAGGGCGGGCGGCGCGGAGACAAGCGCATCGCCGGTCATCAATTGCGTCGCTAACGCGCGACCAACATCAACGCCGTCTCTTATCGCCGCGAGGTCGCGCGGCCCGCCGCGACCCAAGGCGAGCCGCGACAAGGCCCTTGCCATATCAGGCGCGCCTTTAAGGAGCGTCCTAAGGTTTTCTCTCCGGCCCGCTTCATCCACGAGGAATGCAACCGCGTCCAGACGATCATTGATCTGACGGGCGCAACATAAAGGCGCGCCGATGTAAGAACTTAACTTTCGACCGCCAGCGCCTGTCAGCGTACGGTCTATTGACGACAGCAAGGACCCAGAGCGCTCGCCGCGCTGTGTTTTTAATAACTCGAGAGACGCGCGTGTCGCCGCGTCAATCGACATCGCATCCGCGTCACTTGCCCGACGAGGCGGGCGATAGCGGGGCGCTTTGCCAATTTGCGTCAGAGAGACGTAACCCAAGAGCGCACCGAAAGCGCCGAGCTCAGTATCCGAGAAGCTCCCAAAGGCGTCTAGCGCTGCAACGTCAAACGCCGTTGTCAGTGCTTCGCGGCCAGCAATGGCGCGAAAATCCCGCCGGGGTTGGCGCACGCGCGCGATGTCGCCCACTTTCTCTAGGGCGCTTTCCCATGGCTCGATCGGCGTCTCATCATCGGGCGTCACAAGCTCTGAAAGGTCAAGCGCTGCGATTGCATCATGGACATTTTCAGTCGTCACCGTACGAATGAATAAGTCACCGGTCGAAACATCGGTCCAGGCGAGCGCCCCCTCGTCCTTGTGATCGCCTGGATGGAAACACACTGCGCCCAGATAATTTGACCGGCCGCCGTCGAGCAAAGCGTCTTCGGTCAATGTGCCCGGCGTTACAATGCGCACGATTTCCCGGGCGACAACCGACTTTGAGCCCCGTTTTTTCGCCTCGGCCGGGTCTTCGGTTTGCTCGCAGATGGCAACAGCGAAGCCGGCTTTTATCAAACGCGCGAGGTAGTTTTCGTGGGAATTCCAGGGCACTCCACACATGGGGATATCATCACCGCCATGTTTGCCGCGCTTTGTAAGCGTAATGTTCAGGGCTTGCGCGGCAGCAACGGCGTCGTCAAAAAATAGCTCATAAAAATCGCCCATCCGATAAAATAGGAGGGCGTCAGGCACGCGCGCTTTAATCGTTAAATATTGCGCCATCATCGGCGTCGCGCCTGCCGGAATTTCAGGGGTTATTTCAGGCGACGAAGCGTCCATAATTCTCTTGATGACAAAACGATCACCGATAAAAAAGCGATTCGGCGTAGACGATCGTGTGGCTCGACGACGTGCCCCTGCGCTTACCGGATGCGCCGCTGAAAAGCAAAAAACCAAATGGTAGGATTAGAGTTTCGCATATGACGCCTCATGGGTGAAAACAACGCACAAAAAAACGCCCGCAATATCGAAGTGCGGAGAAACAATCGCTCGCGCCGCATTACCCTGCGTATCGATAACGCTAAGGGTCGCGCGGTCGTCACCATACCCCCTTGGACGAGCGAGCGGGACGCGCTGACCTTTGCAGCGGAGCACCAAGATTGGATCGACGAAAGCCTCGCCAGGCGACCAGCGCCAACGCCTTTCGCCATTGGTGCGGTCTTTCCCTTGATCGGACGGGATACGATCATTGAAGCGTCTGAAAACCGGCGAACCGGCGTCCGCCTGGTCGAGGCGCCTCCGGATCCGACAGCGGATATGCAAGGAGCGAACGCAGAAGGCGCCAGCGGCGACGCGTCCTCCCACCAGCGGCTGCAAGTTGGCGGCGATCCCGAATGCGTCAACCGTCGGGTTACCGATTGGCTAAAAAAGACCGCGCGCTTCGAGCTCCAAACCCGCTGTGACGCATACGTACAAAAACTCCGCGTAAAACGCGGTGCGATTACCGTGCGGGATACGCGGTCTCGCTGGGGCTCTTGCTCTTCGACCGGTGCGCTATCCTTTTCCTGGCGGCTCGTTTTCGCGCCGTCCTGGATTATTGATTACGTCGCGGCCCATGAGTGCGCGCATTTAATCGAAATGAACCACTCACCGACGTTTTGGGAAATCGTCGCTTCGCTCGGCGTCGACCATGACGATGCGCGGCGTTGGTTTGCCGATAACGGAGAAAAATTATACGCCTACGGACAGGTTGCGTAAACCTTCGTGAGCAGGAGGTAGAGGGTCAGTCTGAGACTTTGGTGCATGCAAAAGCCAAAGTAAGAAAGGGGTCTGTCTGGCACTGCACGCTTAAGTTGATATGTTTAAATCCCAATGCTCTGATGATGCTGCAGTCACGACGGAAAATTATTTATGGCTTCTGCATACGAACATCGTCTGCGTACCAATTTAGCTAAACAAAAGAAGAGGGGCGGTTGGATCGGACGCGTTTTTTGGGTTGGTCTGATCTTGCCGTTTTTAGTAATGATTGTTGCGGCTATGTTCCCTGGTGTTTTTCGGTGGGTGTTTCTAGCGCTCGCCGTTTTAGGAGCAATTGCTGTCTTTAAACCAATGCCAAGATTGAACCTTGGTCAAAGAGCGAGCGCGATATCGCTGCTTTACGTTTGCGCAATCGGCGCTGCGTGTGGATTTGCTGTTAAAACCGAAGCTGAATTGCTTATGCTCAAAAGCCAAGATCCAGATGCCTATCTGGCATACCTTAAGGATTTTAGCGACGATAAATATGATGATGCACTAAAGGAGTTGAGGCCTGAACAATATCAGGCGTTGATCAAGTCTCGTGTGGCGCAAAGAGAGCAGACCGCTCGTCAAAAGTCTTTTGTCAAAAGCGATGAAAAGCAAGCCGCTGAGTGTATTAGCTCGTGGGATGGGTCGTTGCCAGCCTTAAAGTCGCTTGTAAAGCGCAACCTTCGAAACCCTAAAAGTTTCAAGCATATCGAAACGGGATACACCGTCGGAAACGATGGTCACAGCGTGGTCGGTATGAGATATCGTGCTGAAAATGGATTTGGCGGTATGACCGTTGGTAACGTCGTCGCTCGAATGCGCAATGACAACTGTTCGTTTGAGGTCATTGCGTCAGACTAGACAGCAAAGTTTTCCACACGCAATAAGAACAAAAAGCGAAAATAAACCGTCGCACAATTGTATATCGTCAGCGACATTACTGAGATAAATGATCTTTACTGAGCCAACTGCGCCGGTTGTAGAGGCGCAAATATCGGCGCTTGCGCCCGGTCATCGGTTGGCGCCCGCTGGTTAGTCTTATCGGGGCGGCGCCCAAGCGCTGGCAACACGCGCGCCATAACGGCTGACCAGATTTTCGCGGGCGCGCCGCCCCCTGTAACGTTCTTCATTGGCGCATTATCGTCGCGCCCCGTCCACACAACGCACACAACGCCGCCGGCGTGACCCGCAAACCAGGCGTCACGACTATCCTGAGTAGTGCCTGTTTTTCCGTAGACCGTATAATTTGGGAGACCGGCGGCTTTGCCTGTTCCCCAAACGGAGACGGCGCGCATCAAATAATTCACATGCCTAATTGATCGCGGTGACGCGACGACGCCTACGTAAGAGATTTGTGGTCGGATCACTTTATTGTCGAGCACTGTTCGAACAGACCGGACGCCATATGGCGCTACACTCGCGCCGCCATTCGCAAAGGGTGCGTAGGCGCCGGCAAGGGTCAACGGCGTCACCGCATCAACACCGAGAGCAAGGGCGGGTCCCGCGGTCCTCGGCTCGAGACCGGCGCGACGGGACGCCATGGCGACGGCAGGACGCCCTACCCACTCCTGTAAGCGCACCGCGGCGGAGTTTAATGATAGCGCAAAGGCGTAGGTGAGCGTGACCTCGCCATAGAACTTGCTTTTGTAGTTGTCTGGCGACCAGCGCCCAATCGTTAGAGGCGCGTCGAGTATCATCTGCTGTGGATGGGCGCCGCGCTCCATCGCCGCTAAATACACAAACGGCTTGAATGCAGACCCAGGCTGTCTTTTGGCGCGGGTCGCGCGGTTGAACTCGCTAACCCGATAATTCCGGCCCCCTTGCAGCGCGAGAATGGCGCCGTCACCATTCAGAACGACGACGGCAATCTCCGCCTCCGGATCAAGTTTGGCGTTAGGAAGACTTTCGGCGAGCGCATCCGTGAGGGCTTCCTGTGCTCGAACGTCGAGCGTTGTTTGAACAACCGCCTCTACTGGCGCGCCAGCGAGAAGTGCGCGCGCCGCACCATTCGCGAAATCCACAAAATATGGCGCTTCGGCGGTCGCCTCACCCGCTAAAACCACCGTTTCCCGCCGCGCCACTGCGGCTTCATCGCGAGCAATGAAACCGGTTTCTTCCATAGCGTCGATTGCAAGGCGGGCGCGAAGACCCGCTGCCCGTGGCTCGCGCGTCGGCGTATATTTCGACGGGGCTTTTAGAAGGCCCGCGAGAACCGCGGCTTCCGCTATAGAAATTTCAGAGGCGGGTTTTGCGAAGTAGCGTCTGCTCGCTGCATCAACGCCATAGGCGCCGCCGCCAAAGTAAACCCGGTTTAAATAAAGCGTTAGAATCTCGTCTTTCGAAAACCGGTGCTCCAACCAAAAGGCCAGCAATAGCTCTTGTAGTTTTCGCTTCAGCGTTCGTTCGGACGATAAGAAGAGGTTCTTCGCCAATTGCTGGGTTATCGTTGAGCCGCCCTGGCGGACTTTTCCCTCGGCAGCGTTCACATAAAGCGCCCGCAGCACAGAAAGCGGGTTAACGCCAAGATGGTGGCGAAAATTGCGGTCTTCTAGCGCCAGAATCGCATCGGGCACGTGCGCTGGCAGATCCGTCAATCGAACGGGTTTCCCGGGCGCGCGCCCAGGGGTTTCGATCGGCCGCCCATCAGCGGTTAGAAATGTCATCTGCGCCGTGCGTTCTGACTGCCACAAGGCCGATGTGTCAGGCATATCGACGGAGTACCGCACGAGGCAAAAAGCCAATATCAACAGGCCAAAATAGCTGAGCGACCCAAGCTCAGCGGTCCCGTAGGCAAGCATGGCGACCAACTTAGGCGCCTTTGCGCCCAGGACCTTGCGAGGTTTCGATCTTTGAGGTTTGGATTTTCGACGCCCCATATCGCTAGCTGGAGACGGGATGGTTAATGGTTGGTAAACGCCATGTGAACGACCGCGCCTTAGGGCGATCTTAAAAAGCGTCCTATCTATGGGTAGCCGGACGCGGCATGACACAGCGGCCGGCAGGGCGGCTGGCGAAGCCGCACTGGGGCAATTCCTTGCCGATCGGGCCTAAACCCGTGTAGATGCTTGTTTTTTGGATTTCTCTGTTGGAGCGCATGTGGCTGAGGAAAGCGCCGCTATAGCTGAAACGCCTGATGCAAAAGAAGCAGCAATTATCGATGCTGCCCGCCAGACATTTTTGGCGAACGGGTTCGACGGCGCGAGCATGGACAAAATCGCGCTCACGGCCGGCGTTTCAAAACGAACGGTCTACAACCGGTTTCGCTCAAAAGAGGCGCTTTTTGCGGCCGCTCTCCTAGACACCTGCCGACATATGCTGCCCCTCAACGTCGATGAAATTGAGGATTCCCTTCCAGTCAAAGAGTTTCTTTGCCAAATGGCCGGGACGTTTCTCCGGGGGATCCTTTCGCCGGAAGCCATCGCCCTACGCCGCATCGCCGCCTTCGAGGCGGCGCGCACACCGGCGCTTGGCCGCGCGTATTTGGAGAACGGCCCACAAACCTTGGTCGCAATCGCGAAACCCATCATGGAACGCGCCATCGCCCGTGGCGATTTCTATACAGACGACGTCGAGAAAGCCCTCTGGCGTTTGGGCGGGTTGTTGATGGAACCCCTATTTACCGAGGTCTTGATGGGCCAAGACCCAGAGGACGTTGAGGCCGCCATCGCAAAGCAAGTGGACGATGCGTGCGAAGCGTTCTTCAAAATATACGGACCGAGCGCGTAGAAAGCGTGCCGCTTCTCGAACCCTGCGGAAAAATAGGCTGCACTTTCCCACTGGACGGCGCACGCCTTCTCAGTTACCCCGCGACAATTTTCAAGATTACGCGACGCACGCAAGTCTCCTGATTTCATTGCGGCGTCCGGCTTAGGAGGACTGTGGCGTGAGCGCGGATAAGGAATTCGATATCGTTCTGTTTGGCGCGTCTGGATTTACCGGACGCCTCGTTGCGGAATACATTGCCGACACCTATGACGCGGGCGAGCTGCGTTGGGCGATGGCCGGGCGCAACGCCGAAAAGCTAAGCGCCGTTCGCGATGAAATCGGCGCGCCGGCGGATACGCCCATTATAGAAGCCGATGCCGACGATGAAGACGCGCTTTTGCAGCTCGTTAGGCGCACCCGCGTCGTCATTACGACTGTGGGCCCTTACCAACTCTACGGAGAGAAACTCGTTTCCGCCTGCGCTCATACTGGGACAGACTATGTGGATCTTTGCGGAGAGCCCGTTTGGATGCGCAAGATGGTCGATGCGCTCGAAGAAACCGCTAATGCGAGCGGAGCGCGCATTGTTTTTTCATGCGGCTTCGATTCGATCCCGTTCGACCTCGGCGTGTACTATCTTCAAGACAAAGCAAAAGCCCGTTTCGGGACGCCGTTGCAGAAAGTTCGGGGCCGCGTTCGCGCCATGAAAGGCACCTTTTCCGGGGGCACTGCAGCGAGCCTCAAAGCAACGCTTGCCGCAGCGGCAAAAGACCCTGCCATGGTCGAACTCCTGAAAAGTCCTTTTGCGCTTACCCCTGGCTTCCAGGGACCAAAGCAACCGAGCGGCTCGCGCCCCAAAGAAGACGACATTTTAGGCGTTTGGCTTGCGCCTTTCATCATGGCCCCAATTAACACCAAAAATATCCACCGCTCCAACATGCTGCTCGGTCATCTTTATGGTGAGCATTTTGAGTATGATGAAATGATGGTGACAGGCTCAGGCGAAGAAGGAAAAGCGATCGCTGAGAAAATGGCGAGTGCAAACCCCCTTGGCGGCGACAAAGGTCCAAAGCCTGGAGAAGGCCCGTCGAAAGAAGAACGCGAGACAGGCATGTATGACATCCTGTTTGTCGGGCAAACTGCCTCGGGCGAAATAATGAAGGCCGCGGTTACCGGCGACCGTGACCCTGGATACGGATCTACTTCCAAGATGATTGCTGAAAGCGCGCTCTGCTTGATTAATGAGTGTAAAGATCGTGCAGGCGGCGTTCTAACGCCAGCGCCCGCATTCGGCCTCGCCTTGGTTGAACGCCTCCGGAAGAATGCGGGCCTGACCTTCACTATCGAGGATTAGAGCGTTTTCCGACTAAGTGGAGATCGGTTGGGGGTCAGAAAACGCGACGAAACAAAAATCTAGAGCAACGAAGCGGTTCAGATAGATGCGCAGGTGCTCCAGCAAACGCCTATGAATTGGCGGCGCGCGGCCCTGCAGGTGCATTGGC
The DNA here is from genome assembly GCA_039197915.1 of Pseudomonadota bacterium. Classification (GTDB taxonomy): domain Bacteria; phylum Pseudomonadota; class Alphaproteobacteria; order Caulobacterales; family Parvularculaceae; genus JAJFFW01. The sequence continues at coordinate 20,521 of JBCCTV010000027.1, forward strand.
GGGCTTGTCACCGTCAATCTGGCCGTCAGCGCCGTCGGCCCCTGTGACTTCGGAGTGCGGCCGCTCGCCGATCTCAGGCGAAGCCGATTGGGCCGACTGCGCGAAGACCCCGTTGCGAATGTTTAGGTCGCGTTGCGGGAACGGAATTTCGATACCAGCGTTTTTCAACTTTTTAAATATCGAAACCCGAAG
>JBCCTV010000028.1:0-20683 GCA_039197915.1 Pseudomonadota bacterium
TCGAGCCGCCACAGAAAGCAGCAACTGTATTTGATCCGGATGATGGTATTTCGTAATCGGGGCCTATTTCATTTAAAGACATCAATGGCACAGATACTTGCTCTGGTCGATAAGGATGGGCGATGCGCCATCAAATTGTCGGGGCTTGGTCAAATGGTTGGCAATGGCGCAACTGAATCGGAAGCGCGTGTCGAATCTTTCCTTGGTGTTCCTTTGTACAGCGCTATCTGCGAAAAATACAAAGGCCGAAACCTTCCAACTGCTAAAGCGTTAGCGCGAGAAATGAAGGCTATCGGCTTTGCGTCATAGTAAGTTTGGAAGGCGCGAATTGCTTTTGAACGCTCTGCGCGTCAGGCTGTCTTTTTCGCGAAAATGGAAGAGCGATTTGTTAAGCCGCGCGCAGACACATCTCCACAGCTAGCAGACGAAAGCGACGATGCGCCCAAAGACGAAAGGCCGGATGGTGGTGGGTGTGTGTGGCTGTGGATACAGAAGGCGAAGCGTGGCGGCCAATACCACCCGTTTATTCAAGGCTTTTCGCAAACGTTGCCTGAACCAAAAACTGTCTGGTAAATTGCGGGACGGGCGTTATAGCTGGAGGCCGCTGCAACGACTTTCATGCTGATGTTCAAGGCGATAGGAAAATCATCGTCTAAGCGGAGCAGGAAGAAAATTATTTCAGCGAAAAAGATTGAAAATGGTTTTGTAAATGATGGCTGGGCTAAACCATTGTTAAGCCTGCACAACACCCTTTACCACGTCGTCTTTCAGGTCGATTTGGACGTAATCGAAAATCTTGACATCCGACACCATCGAATTTAAATGATCTCATTGAGATACAAAAACATGTCGATGCGCTTAAGTCCAACTATACTTATTTTTTATTTATGATGAAAATGGACCAATGCTGAAATCGAACTTTCCTTTCCGCAGCGAGCGGATGTAGTAATTATCAGTTTCCGTCATTTGCGCCACAATACCGACGCGTCGTGGAATATGCCGCTGAGAGGGGCATTGTCGTTTTTCTCGGCAGGTTACGCGGCCTTGCGCCGGTTGACGCCAAGCAATCCAAGAATAAGTCCTGAGACAACCAACACAGCTACATCGTATACGAACCGATAGGCGGCCGCACCTGCCTGCTCGCTCGCCGCAAACGCTTGAAAGAGCCCCGCGATGAAACTGCGGTAGCCCTGCAACAGGGTGTCTGCCGGACCCGTATACCCAGTCCAAAACTCGACAAGGCTTAAGGCTGCAATCACCTGCATTATGGTGAACACGAAGGAACCAATAACCAGAGCGAAGGCGAGGGGTTTATTCACATCCTCGCGCGGAGCCTGGGCGATAGACGCCAGCATTGTCGCGTGCAGGATTAGCGAAAGCGAAAATAAGATCCGTATGTACCAGTTGGAGAACGAACCAAAGTCGATCCCGAGCACAATGACAAAAAAGAGGGACAGCACCACAGCTGTTGCAAACGGGCCAAAAGAACGGATGACGACGCCAACCGGGCCTGCCCGTAGGCGCAACGCTTTAGCGCCGCCCGCGGCCGCATAGCCGGCGTCTGGGCCGAAGCCGGAAAGCGAGACTAAATTGGATAGATTTTCCGCGTACATTTTGATCCCCCGACCCCTCGCGCAGCAACCTGCGACTTCACGAGACTACCCGTCCGGAATTGGGGCGGCAATGGCGACCGCGCAGCTATGTGTCGGACCGCTTCAGCGCGTCGCCGACGGACGAGGCTGAACATCAATTTCGCCTGCGGCTCAACATCAGTCGCGCTTACTTCTGAAGCGGCCGCCTTAGGTCTGCAAAGTAAAAAGGGCGATCGCGGCCCGCCAATCTCTGGGCCGAGCCTCTCGTTTGCGCTAGGACTCAAGGAGCGTCTTGGTAAAATATCTTGTCGCCCAGTTTTGAAGGAAACCCGAGGACGAAAAGATGACGCTGTCACTAGAGAAGGCGCTGGTGAAACGCGGTGGCCGGGCCATTCTGGACAGCGTTTCGTTGTCTTGCGCGCCAGGGCAATTCACAGCCCTATGCGGGCCAAACGGCGCCGGTAAGACAACCGCGTTATCGGCCCTCTCCGGGGCTCTTTCGCTGAGCGACGGGCGCGCGTTACTAGACGGCGCGCCGGTGAGCTCCATCCCTCCGGGCGACTTGGCGCGGCGGCGGGCGGTGGTCAATCAAAGTCCCGTGCTCACTTTTCCGTTTGAAGTGCACGAGGTCGTCGCCATGGGGCGGGCGCCGCACAGGGGCCGCACCAATGACGTCCGCGACGCGGAAATAATCGGCGCCGCACTCGAAGCGGTGGATATTGTTCATTTTGCAGAGCGAATTATCACCACGCTTTCTGGCGGAGAGCGCCAACGGGCGCATATCGCCCGCGCGCTTGCCCAGATTTGGGATGCTGCTCAAGACGCAAACGGCGCGCCGCTTACCCGTTGGCTTTTGCTAGATGAGCCGACGGCGGCGTTGGATTTAAAACACCAATTGGGCCTCATGCGCTTACTGCGCCGGCTCGCGGACGATGGCTGGGGTGTCGTTGCGGTTCTGCATGACCTCCATATGGTTCGAAACCATGCTGACACGGTCATTCTTTTCCAGGACGGAAAGATTGCTGCTGCTGGCGACGCCGCTTCGGTTTTGACTGAGACGTCAATTCAAGAGGTTTTCGACCTGAACGAACCCTATGCCATCGGCTAACCGCAAGGAAGCGCTTGACCTCAAACGGGGATCGATTACTAAGGCGGTATTCCCGTCATTTAAGTCACTGTCCCGCCATCCCGGCGCACAATCGATTTGTACCTCCGAGCTGGCTTCGCACAGACAATGACTGGGAAAAGTGCTTTTTTGGGCGGCATGGTTTCGATAACAACCCATGCGAAGTGACGTCCTGGTGATCAATGCCGGCAATCGCGCCGGCCGATGAGGCGACGAAATGGCGAAAAAGCGGAACCCGGGTTCAAAGAAGCCAGGAGTAAAGAAAAAGAAAGCGTCGAGACCAGCGACTGCGGGCGCCGCCGCAACGGAAACCGCGTCGGCCACGATTGAAGGCAAAGCGCAGGAAATGGGCAAGAAGAAGTCCGTAAGCCCGCTAGAGTTCATGCGCCAGGTGCGCAGCGAAGGCGAGAAAGTAACCTGGACGTCGCGCAACGAGACGATGGTCTCAACGCTGATGGTTTTGGTCATGGTCGCGATTATGGCGATATTCTTTTTGCTTGTTGACCAGGCGCTTCGTTTTGCCGTCGGCGCTCTTCTGTCAGTTGGCGTTGAGTAGGTTTTCTTTCGCAGATCAATTTCATTCCACAACGGATGCTCCCCATGGACCATAAATGGTATATCGTTCACGCCTATTCCAACTTTGAGAAAAAGGTCGCTGACGCCATAAAACAATCCGCTGGCGAACAGGGGCTGGAACACCTCCTGGAAGAGGTTCTTGTTCCGACCGAAGAGGTGACGGAGGTTCGCCGTGGACGGAAGATTAAGACGGAGAAACGCTTCTTCCCGGGCTATGTTCTCGTAAAGGCGGCGCTTACGGATGAAGTCTACCACCTGATCAAAGAAACGCCGAAAGTGACAGGCTTTCTCGGCACCGGGAAAAAGCCGTTGCCAGTCTCGCAAAAAGAAGTCGACCAAATCCGCGGGGTGATGGAAGAGGGCGCGGAACGGCCGCGGCCCACAATTACCTACGAAGTCGGTGAAAACGTTCGTGTGGTCGATGGTCCGTTTGCGTCGTTTTCTGGCGTTGTGGAAAACGTCGACGAAGACGCGGCGCGCTTAAAAGTCTCCGTTTCGATTTTCGGGCGAGCAACGCCAGTCGAATTGGAGTTTGGCCAGGTCGAAAAAACCTCCTAACCGGTTGGAGACGTCATGGTTGAAGCGACCATCGAAACCGCGTTAACGCTGCCATGCGGCGTTAAACTGAAAAACCGCCTCGCTAAAGCGGCGATGACGGAGGGCGTTGGCGACACGTTCAATCGCGCGACCGAACGCCATGCAACGCTTTATAGCCGCTGGGCGCAGGGGGGCGCCGCGCTTCTGATCACCGGCAATATCATGGTTGATCGGCGCTATCTCGAGCGGCCTGGTAACGTCGCCATTGATGGTCCGCAGTCGAACGAGCAAATCTCAATGCTCGCAACATACGCCCAGTCAGCGACCGATAATGGCGCGCATATTTGGGCGCAACTTTCCCATGCCGGGCGGCAGTCGCCGAAAATTGTCGCGTCGGAGCCCGTTGGTCCTTCCGCTGTGCCCATCGCCCTTCCGGGTGGACAGTTTGCGACCCCCCGGGCGCTGACGGGCGCAGAGATCGATGACTTAATTACTCGGTTCGCGGATGCAGCGGTCACGGTTAAAGAGGCCGGATTTACCGGTGTTCAAATTCATGCGGCGCATGGATATTTAATCTCTGAGTTTTTAAACCCGCTCGTTAATCAACGCACGGATGAGTGGGGCGGGTCGTTAGAAAACCGGGCCCGTTTGTTGGTGGACTGCGTAACGTCAACCCGTGCGCGCGTCGGGTCCGGATTTCCAATATCAGTGAAATTAAACTCATCGGATTTTCAAAAAGGTGGCTTTAGCTTCGCTGAGTGCCTCGACGTCGTTGCGATGCTAAACGCGGCGGGCGTTGACCTGTTGGAGATTTCGGGGGGCTCCTACGAACAGCCCGCAATGATGGGCCTTGAGGGTATGGAGCCAGCCCACGAGGAATTTGCGACACGCGGCGTCAGCGAACGCACGAAAGCGCGTGAAGCGTATTTTCTGACCTATGCGGAAAAAGTTTCTGAGACGGCGGCGATGCCGGTGATGGTGACCGGCGGTTTCCGTAGCCGGGACGCGATGGACGCTGCGATTGCAAGCGGTGCAGTCGATGTGATCGGGGTCGCAAGGCCTTTGTGCGTCGATACGGATGCTCCTGCAGATCTCCTTTCTGGCAAAATTCAAAAATTCATCGCCTGGGAGGACCAACTCGCTTTAGGGCCTGGCATATTCGGCCCGAAATCGAGCATTGACGCGATTAAGGCCGTGAATGGGTTTGGCGCCATGGCTTTTTTCTACCAGAATATTTTCCGGCTCGCCGATGGTCTCGATGCTGATCGAAAGATGGGCCTGCTCGGGGCGTTTATCCGCCACCAGCGCCATGAGGCAAAAGCGGCGAAGGCGTTAGAAGGCCGCCCCTAGCGCCCCAGGCAACAAAACACTGGCGCAAGGGAGGCTGTCGCAGGTGCGCCAAACAAAAATGTAGCGCGCCGTGGCGGTTCTATTAGGACGACTGCTGCTCCAGGGCAAAACTCAAGAAGCATGCAAGGGGTCATCATCGCGCTTCGCTCACTTGGCTGAGCGACGAGCGCGAGCAACCGCTTCGTTTTAGGCGTAAATCAAGCGTTGGCGCGTGTTTGATGCGGCGATGAGACCAACGCCTTCGGCTCTTCCCGCTGATACGGAGGCGCTCACGCGTCGTAGATGAAACAATGAATGGAATGGGAGAGTTTGATGGGTTGGTACACGGGAAACGGCATATACGACACGGTGCTCATCGCCGCTTTTGTGTTTGCAGGGTTTATCACATTCAACGGCGCCTTTGGTCGGCGCGATGCGGCCTCATACGGACGTTTCGGCAGAGATAAGGGCGTCGCTCTCAATCCTAAAGCGGGCTGGATTTTGATGGAGCTGCCCGCACTGCTCCTGTTCCCGGTCTTCTTCTTTGCGGGCTCGCGTTGGATGGAGCCCGTGCCTATGTTCATCGGCGCCCTGTGGATGTTCCACTATTTGAACCGAGCGATTATCACGCCAAGCTTGATGCGTGTTCACCCCAACGCCAAGAAATCCTTCGGTATCGAAATAATGATCGGCGGGTGGATTGCGCTCGCTTTTAATGCGTACCTCAACGGGTATTTCGCATCGGAACTCGGAACACATCTCCACAGCGTGTCTTGGTTTAGCGATCCGCGGTTTATCATTGGCCTTGCGATTTATGCGCTGGGTTTCACGATCAATTTCTGGTCGGACAGTATTTTGCGGAATTTGCGCCCAAAAACGCCGACGGCGGACACGCCTCAATACAGCGTCCCGACCGGTGGGCTCTTCAAATATGTGAGTAGCCCGCAATATTTCGGAGAAATTTTATCCTTCACCGGATTATCGATTTTAACTTGGGGTCTTGGCTTTGTTTACATTCTCATTGTAACGGCCGGGAACCTCATTCCCCGGGCGATCGAAACCCATAAGTGGTATAAGAACAAATTCGCAGATTACCCGGCCGACCGTAAAATCATCTTCCCAGGCGTGCTCTGATTTTTCGGTCGCCCTATCGCAGACAGAGAAAAGGCGCCGCCAGTTCTGGCGACGCCTTTTTTAGTAGTTTTTTGTGGTGCTAAACTGAGTAATACATCGCGAATTCAACTGGGTGTGGCGTTGTTTCGTAACGCGCTACCTCTTCGGATTTAAGCTCGACATAGGCGTCGATCTGGTCGTCGTTGAAAACATTGCCGGCGGTGAGGAATTCCCGGTCGTGGCTTAGGGCGCTCAACGCTTCGCGCAGCGATCCGCATACGGTCGGTACATCTTTCAGTTCCTCAGGCGATAATTCGTAGAGGTCCTGATCCATGGCTTCGCCCGGATGGATTTTGTTGTTGATGCCGTCGAGGCCGGCCATCAGTAGGGCTGCGAAGGTGAGGTAGGGGTTGCCCGAGGCGTCAGGGAAGCGGGTTTCAATGCGCTTACCGTTCGGCGAAGATACCCATGGAATGCGGACAGACGCCGACCGGTTACGCGCGGAATAGGCGAGGAGGACGGGCGCCTCAAAGCCTGGCACGAGCCGCTTGTAGCTGTTGGTGGTTGCGTTCGCGAACGCGTTGATTGCGCGCGCGTGCTTAATGATGCCGCCAATGTAGTACAGGCAGGTTTCAGACAGGTCAGCGTATTTGTCGCCTGCGAAAGCGGGTTTGCCGTCTGACCAGATTGATTGGTGTACGTGCATGCCGGAGCCATTGTCGTTATAGACAGGCTTCGGCATAAATGTGGCTGTTTTACCGTAACCGGCGGCCACTTGGTGCACGACATATTTGTAGAGCTGTAGTCTATCCGCCATGCGGGTAAGCGTTGAGAATTTCATGCCCAACTCGTGCTGTGACGGCGCAACCTCGTGGTGGTGCTTCTCGGGCTGAAGACCAAGCTCGGTCATCACTGCGAGCATCTCGGAGCGCATGTCCTGGCCCGAATCGACCGGCGGCACCGGGAAGTACCCGCCTTTAGGGCCCGGACGGTGGCCGAGATTGCCAAGCTCATAATCCGTTGCTGAATTATAAGGGCCTTCCATGGAATCAATCATGAAGCCCGTATCGTTTTGTTCCACTGACCAGCGAACGTCGTCGAAAACGAAAAACTCCGCCTCAGGACCAAAATACGCCGTGTCGCCAACGCCGCTTGCGGCGAGAAACGCTTCAGCGGCCTTCGCCGTCGATCGGGGGTCGCGCCCGTACGCTTCGCCAGTGGAGGGTTCCAGGATATCGCAGAAAACGCCGAGTGTCGGTTGCGCGAAAAAGGGGTCAAGCGCCGCCGTTTTCGGGTCCGGCATCAAAGTCATGTCGCTCTCGTTGATCGCCTTCCAGCCGGCGATCGAAGACCCGTCAAACATCGAGCCGTCATTGAAGAAATCCGCGTCGACCATGCTTGCGTCGAACGTTACGTGCTGCATCTTCCCGCGCGGGTCGGTGAAGCGCAGATCCACATATTTAACGCTGCCGTCTTTGATTTGTTTTAGAATGGCGTCGGCTGACATCCGTAGCTCCCTTCAATAGCTGAAAACGTGATTGCGGCACTAAGACTAGTGCGCGACCGCACCCTTTTCCGCCTTCCAAAAAAGGCTGGTTTCGACTGACGCGCGCATGGTTAAGCCGCTTTAGATCGCGGAACGCTAGCAGGAATGCGTTGTTTGGCAAGAGCTTTTGCGCAGCGCAGCATATTTGGGCTGAATGGCCGCGAGTGGTGTTATTTCGGCATTCGTTGATACGCCAACGCGATGGGAATGGCGTGTACTCCCGAGCTTAAATAGCGTCAGGGCCCGTTTCGCCGGTACGGATGCGGATCACGTTTTCAACGGGTGAGACAAAGATTTTCCCGTCGCCAATTTTGCCCGAATTCGCGGCTTCAGCGATCGCCTGCACGGCGTCGTCCACTTGTGAATCGTCGACGACCAGCTCGATTTTCACCTTCGGCAAAAAGTCCACCACATACTCCGCGCCCCGATAAAGCTCCGTATGTCCCTTTTGGCGACCGAAGCCTCGTGCTTCTAACACGGTCATACCCTGCAGACCGATTTTTTGGAGTGCATCCTTCACGTCATCTAATTTAAACGGTTTGATGACGGCCTCGATCTTTTTCATCACGCGATCCTTCTAACGGGAAATACCCCAACGGGATTGTTAATGTGCGCCATCTCGGCGTGTTCGGCAAACCAATCATGGGCGATATGACGGGTGGAGATTCAAGTAAAGCCGCTGGGGCCGTCAACGACGCGCCGGAGCGCATTTTAACGCCTGACCAAATGCGGGCCTTAGAGGCGAGGGCGTTCAGAAATGGCGTCAAAAGCATCGACCTGATGGAGGCCGCAGGCGCTGGCGCATGCGACGCGATCTTGCGCGAATACGGGGAAGGCGGTGGTCGCTTAGCAGTGATTGCTTGCGGGCCAGGGAACAATGGCGGCGATGGGTATGTTGTCGCCCGCCGCCTAAGGAAGGCCGGGTGGCGCGCCTCCGTCATTACCCTCGTTGACCAGGATGGCTTGAAAGGCGATGCGCTCGAAAACGCCAAACGATTTGAAGGCGAGCTTCTAAGCGCTAGCGATCCTGAGGTTCTTGCGCGATTTAAAGACGCCTCGCTTATTGTTGACGCCCTCTTTGGCATTGGCCTTTCCCGGCCACTCGATGAAGACGCAAAAGCGCTTATTGCGTCTATGAACGCTGCGCCAGCGCGGGTGGTCGCGATAGACTGTCCATCGGGCGTCGATGGGCATAGCGGGGCGATCCTCGGCGACGCCGTAAAGGCCGACCTGACCTTGTGTTTCGCCGCTGTAAAGACGGGGCTTCTGCGACCGGCGGCGCGTGCGCAAACGGGACGTCTCGAGGTTATCGACATCGGCGTCGATCCTGCGCACGCCGAAGGGCCATCGCTTTTTCGGAATTCGCCGTCTCTGTGGAGAGGTGCGCTGCCTGTGGATGGCGCCGACACCCACAAATATAAAAAGGGCGGCGTGGCGGTTTTGTCGGGGCCGGCTTTGGCGACCGGCGCTGCGCGGCTGTCTGCAATGGCGGCGCTAAGGGCTGGGGCGGGCGCCGTTACTCTGTTGGCTGATCAATTAGCTGCGGCTGAGATCGCCGCCCATGTCACAAGTCTCATGGTGCGCGTAGTGGCGACGCCGGAGGATGTTGGGAGCTTCCTAAAGGACCGACGCTACCGCGCCATTGTGTTAGGTCCGGGCTTAGGGCAAGCGGCGAAAGAAGCGCACCGCCTCATCGCCGCCATTGCCGCAATAAACGAAGACGACGCCCAAGACGGAAAGGGACGCAGTCGCAGTCTTGTTCTTGATGCTGATGGGCTGCGTGCTTTTGCCGAAGAGCCCGCTGCGCTCTTCGAAACGCTCTGCGAGAGCGACGCGCTGACGCCCCATGAAGGCGAGTTCAAGGCTCTGTTCCCGGATCTCGCCACTCCGCAGACCGCGAGGATCGACGCAGCGCTCGAAGCCGCAGAGCGCGCCGGCTGTGTCCTCGTTCTCAAAGGACCGGACACTGTGATCGCGGCGCCGGATGGACGCGCGGCGGTCAACACCCACACCTCGCGCTTCCTAGCGACCGCCGGCAGCGGCGACGTCCTTGCGGGATTTATCGCAGCGTTCGCGACCCAGGGCATGCCAGCTTTCGAAGCGGCGTGCGCGGGCGTTTGGGTCCATGGCGCCGCCGGCATATCCCTTGGTCGTGGATTGATCGCCGAAGATTTGCCAAGGGCTGCGCGAGCTGTTCTCGCTGATTTGTATGGCGACTAACCGATTAACCAAAAAACGCGCCACTCGACATTGCGGGCGGCTTTAGATATGCCTCGCCTCTTCTACCAAACGTGGTGATCAGCGGATGTGGCGGAATTGGTAGACGCACCAGATTTAGGTTCTGGCGCCGCGAGGCGTGGAGGTTCGAGTCCTCTCATCCGCACCACTCGGCTAGACCTCGAGTAACACTTGTTGTCGCGCATTGATTCTTTGGGCTTTTTAAACCGTATGCAGATGATGATCTGTGACCATACCTATCCGGCGCCTCAGTAGTCGGTATGCGAATCTAATGAGATAAAGCTGTGAGGGCGTCTCGCTCAAAGTTTGCTGAGATCTTCGCATTTTTTTATGCGAGTGTGAAAAAGTTTTACCATCACAAACGCATCAAAAACGGCAATGCTTATCGGGTCTGTTAACCCTCATGTTCGCACTAAGGCACCGGTCGCACAAGCGCTGATTTCAAAGCGCAAGAGGTATTTTCCGGCTGCTGGACTGCCAAGTTGTCGACTAGCGACAGGCGTAAGCTCATACTAACTACCATAAAAAGTGAAAACATCTTTATTTTTGATATGTTTGTGCTGCGCGTATTGGCAACAGCGTTTAAGCGCGCCCAATAGAGTACCAATCCGAATGGGAAGCGCAGGTCAAAAGCCTGCTTAAAAACAAACTTAAAAAACCCGGCGTGACCTATACGCAGCTCGTAGGTAAGCTTGCCGATATTGGGGCGAGTGAAACGGAGCTTGAAATCCGCAATAAACTCGCTCGTAGCAAGTTTAAAACGGTGTTTTAAGTTTAATGTCTAACAGCTATTGGCGTGAGCCGATTATCATTGGGCTGAGCATTTGTGCGATCATTCTTTTATTTCTAAGTAGCCAGCCAAAAACGGGTTGGGCAAAAAATAATCCCTCCGAAAATAGCAAGCAAGAAGCTGCCCAAGAGAGCATAACTGGATTGCGGCTCAGAAATGTCGAAGCGTCGCCGCACGATCGCGGAGCCGATGAAACCCCATGCGAAAATCCAACCGATTGTAAGAACAGCCAATCGAAACTGTTGCTCTTCGCTGAAGACTGGGGCGATCTTATTGCCCAGTGGATTATGGCGTTTTGCACTTTCGGCGTTCTTATCTTCACCGGTCGGGGGTTTGTTGTATTGAAGCGAACTCTCCGAGAAACAAGCGTCGCAACGAAGAGCTCGAAAATTGCGGCCGATGCAGCCAAGCGCGGAAATCTGATCTCTCGCGAAATGATGGCCGCGCAAACGCGCGCTTATCTCGGCGTGTTCGTTGAGACTGCAGACAGCTACAAGGTAACTCTGCGCGTTGAAAACGCCGGCCAATCTCCCGCCACCCAGATTGAGTTAACGGGAGTCTATTTAGACACCAGTGAAAATCTCGACGCTGCCGACTTTAAGGATATTAGGCATCGGCAGGAGCTTCGTGAAGGGGTCTTGTTGCCCCAAAAAAACCGCGTGGTGACACTTGGTTACCGGCCTAGGTTCCACAAAAATGGAACTTGGACACCAGCGAATAGCCCAACGCTCGGGTATGTCGATATTTTTCTGCAATACCGCGACATCTTCAGGAAATGGCACAGGCTCACCTACCGCGCCTGCATTTACCGTAAAGGCGACAGTGTTACTGCCGTAGAAACAGACCATGGCAATCGTGCTAGCTACGACGAATTTGTGACCGATGGAAATATTACCGAACGGCTGCGAGAATTTTTTGATTAAGGTCCAAGCTAACAAAACACAGCCCTCACGTTGAAGGGCTGCGAGCGCTTGTTGCGTTTGCTGTATTCAGTCCCGAACTTTTCGGGTGACGTCGTATCGCTTGCGTTCTGGTTAAGCGCAGCATGCATAAATTCCGTATTGGCGTGCTTTCATATCTTTACTCGGCGCCAATCTCGCATGCCGACCGCTGGTCACGGCAAACTTTGGTATTGACAAGAGAGATCGCTAACTCGATCAACCGGTTTTCACGAACGCTGCGCGCTTTGCGCCTTAACAATCGCCCAGCTTCGCCCACCTTTTTGCGTGGCGCTGGTCCGGCGCTTTTAAAGAGAGTTTGACATGGAAGTTACGGAAGTCTCAGCCGAAGGCTTGGAGCGCAAGTTTAACGTAAAAGTGCCGGCGTCCGAGCTCGACGAGAAGCTTGTCGCCAAGCTCAACGAGATTAAAGGCCAGGTCCACCTCAAAGGCTTCCGTAAGGGCAAAGCGCCCGTGTCGTTCCTGAAAAAGATGTACGGCAAAAACATGATGGGCGAGATCGTGCAAGAGATGATCTCCGAGACCAGTCGCAAGGCGTTTGCCGACCGCGAATTAACGCCGGCGACTGATCCACGGCCTGATTTCAAAACGGCGCTTGACCAAGTTATCGCCGGTGAGGCCGATCTCGATTACGACTTGGAAGCGGAAATCCTACCAACGTTCGAGCCCGCTGATGTTTCGGCCTACGAATTAACGAAGCCGATCGCGGATGTGCCGGCTGAGGACGTCGACGAGGCGCTGAACAACATTGCGGAAGGCCAGACGACCTACGCCGATAAAGAGGACGGCGCCGCTGCCGAAGATAAAGACATGGTTCTGATCGACTTCCTGGGGAAGCTCGATGGCGAGCCCTTCGAAGGCGGCGAGGGCAAAGACCAGGAGCTGGTTCTCGGCGCCGGTCGCTTTATTCCTGGTTTTGAAGAACAGCTTGTCGGCGTGAAAGCGGGCGATGAGAAGGTAATCAATGTCACGTTTCCCGAGGACTACACAGCGGAAGACCTCGCCGGAAAAGAAACCACCTTCGATATCACAGTGAAGGCTGTGAAAGCCCCCGAAGTCCCCACCCTAGACGATGAGCTTGCGAAGAAAGTTGGGCTCGACGACCTTGGCGCCCTTCGCGAGCGCTTAGAGGAGCGTCTGCAGGGCGAATTCTCCCAGCAGTCGCGCGCGCATATCAAGCGCGCCCTTCTCGACAAGCTAGACGACGCCCATGATTTCGATCTTCCGAAGGGCATGGTGGATCAAGAATTTGACCAGATCTGGCGGCAAATCGAGAACGCCGAGCGCGATGAAGAAGACAAGGATAAGTCCGAAGAAGAACTAAAAGAGGAATACCGCAAGATCGCGGAACGGCGTGTTCGCCTCGGGCTCGTGCTCGCGGAGATCGGCAAACGCGCTGAAGTGGACGTCCCAGCAAATGAGCTTCAGCAAGCGATCCAAGGGCAAGCCGTGCGCGAAGCCCAGATGATGCAGATGCAGGGTCAAAACATCTCCCCGCAAGAGGTGTTAAAGTTTTATCAACAAAACCCTGGCGTCGTCGCCCAAATCCGCGCGCCATTGTTTGAGGAAAAAGTCGTTGATTACATCCTCGAACGCGCAACGGTAACCGAAAAAACGGTTTCTAAAGAAGAGCTTATGAAAGACCCTGAGGGCGATATCTAAGCATTTTCTTTAATTCTGCACGGCCATTAACGCCGTGTCCTTACTGTTGTTTAAGCGCCTTCGTGTAAGGTGGTGGAGAAATGAGGTGGTTGCGTTCTGAAAAACGCCACCCAAATCTGCCATCGGAAGGTGACTTTTATTGACATCGCGCTGCAAACAGGACCGCATAGGGCCCAAAGGTCGGCGCTTCCCAGCTGTCGACCGGCCACTTTGTTGCGCACACACTTCTTCTTTTGACCCCACTTACCCGTTCCAGAAAGACTTCCGATGAAAGACCCACACGACATTTATATGAACACCCTAGTGCCCATGGTCGTCGAGCAGACGAGCCGCGGGGAGCGGTCGTTCGATATCTATTCTCGACTTCTCAAAGAACGCATCATCTTTTTATCAGGCCCGGTGAATGACCCGGTCTCGACCCTCGTTGTGGCGCAGCTTCTGTTCTTAGAAGCCGAAAACCCAAAGAAAGAGATCTCGTTTTATATCAATTCGCCCGGCGGCTCAGTGTCTGCTGGCCTTGCGATGTACGATACAATGCAGTTCGTGCGACCGGCGGTTTCGACCATGTGCATTGGCATGGCGGCATCCGCGGGATCGCTGTTGCTGACCGCTGGCGAGAAAGACATGCGCTTTTCCTTGCCGAACAGTCGCATCATGGTCCACCAGCCCTCCGCCGGTTTCCAGGGACAGGCGTCCGATATCGAGCGCCATGCGAGAGACATTTTGGAAGTTAAGCGTCGGTTAAATGAAATCTATGTCCACCATACCGGCCAAGAGTACGATATGATTGAGAAAACGCTTGATCGGGACACCTTTATGACCCCTGCCGAAGCGCTTGATTTCGGCCTTATCGATAAGGTCATCGAACGCCGGGAAGGCGAGGGCGAAGCCGAAGCTGAATGAAGAGTTGAGGAATAATCAGGAACCGGCGTCTACTATGACGCCTTGATCGTACGCATAAGTGTGTGGTCGAATACAATGAAAAGGCGCTGTGGCGCGCTTCGTGCACAGCCATAGCGATTGCAGGGAAAGTGTCTGCCCAAATTCGACGACGCGGCTTAAGCGCGTGATCCGGGGACGAGCGGCAGCAAGAATGACTGAAGTGGAGTGAGCGTGAGCAAAGTAGGCGGCAAATCGGGCGGCGACGGCAAAAACACGCTGTATTGTTCGTTCTGCGGGAAAAGCCAGCACGAGGTTCGAAAGCTCATTGCCGGGCCCACGGTGTTCATCTGTGATGAATGCGTTGAGCTCTGCATGGACATTATTCGCGAGGAGTCTAAGTCGTCGCTCGTTAAGGCCGGTGACGGCGTCCCCAGCCCCCAACAGATCCACAAGGTTCTCGATGATTATGTGATCGGCCAGGGACACGCTAAACGCGTGTTGTCTGTTGCGGTGCACAATCACTTTAAGCGCCTGAACCATTCGTCGAAAAATAACGACGTTGAATTGGCCAAGTCGAACATCTTGCTGATCGGGCCGACGGGCTCCGGTAAGACATTGCTTGCGCAAACCTTGGCGCGCATCCTCGATGTGCCGTTCACCATGGCGGACGCAACAACGCTTACTGAAGCGGGTTACGTCGGCGAGGACGTTGAAAACATCATCCTGAAGTTGCTCCAGGCTGCCGACTACAATGTGGAACGCGCCCAACGCGGTATCGTTTACATCGACGAAGTCGATAAGATTTCGCGCAAGTCAGATAACCCGTCGATCACACGGGATGTCTCTGGCGAAGGCGTGCAGCAGGCGCTCCTGAAGATTATGGAGGGCACCGTCGCGTCGGTTCCGCCGCAGGGCGGCCGCAAGCATCCCCAGCAAGAGTTCCTTCAGGTCGATACGACGAACATCTTGTTCATTGTCGGCGGCGCCTTTGCTGGGCTTGAAAAGGTCATCGCAAATCGTGGCGAGGGATCGTCGATTGGTTTTGCCGCCGAGGTCAAAAGCGAGGACGACCGACGCGTTGGCGACATCCTGAAAGGGGTTGAGCCGGAAGACCTGTTGAAGTTTGGCCTTATTCCGGAGTTCGTCGGCAGGCTGCCGGTTATCGCGACGCTTGAAGATCTTGACGAGGACGCGCTCGTGAAGATTTTGACGTCGCCGAAAAATGCGCTTGTGAAGCAGTATCAGCGCCTCTTCGAGATGGAGGAGGTCAAGCTCACCTTCACCGAGGACGCGACGCTTGCAATCGCCCGCAAGGCCATTGCACGGAAAACTGGCGCCCGCGGGCTGCGGTCGATCATGGAGGGCATCCTGCTCGACACGATGTTTGACTTGCCCACGATGGAGGGTGTCGCCGAGGTGGTCGTCAATGGTGAGGTCGTCGAAGGCGGCGCCAAGCCGTTGTTCATTTATGAGGACCGCAAAGACGCCAAAGTTGAGGCGGACGCCACAGCTTAAACGGGTCGGCTCTAAATCAGGATTTTGTGGAAAAGGCCTGCTACCGCGGGCCTTTTTTATTTGACCTTCAAACCTTCAGCATCTGCTCGCGAGACTGGGGAAAACTCATCGTTTTGCGGCAGGGTGGGGGGCGCAACCTTGGGCCATTTCCTTAAAGGGAGGCGCACTCGGGACGCTGTTAGCGCGCCAACAAAGTGTACGCGTCTTTCTCATCCATTGGCCTTGAAACCTCACATTGGCTCCCAACCTTAACATTACGCTCGTCGCCATTTTTCAATTGGCGCTTCTTTAGACTGTCTTTTCGCAACAAATCTGTGCGAGAATCGCAGTGTTGTGTCGCTGCTGACCTTGCAGTCTTAAGCGCCCATCCGGGGCGAGCGGAACAAATGGCGCCCGTTTTTGGGGCCAAAAAAGAGGATACAAAGTTATGCGTGAACCCTCGACTTTTGCCGTGCTTCCGCTACGCGATATTGTCGTTTTCCCCAACATGGTCGTTCCTTTATTCGTCGGTCGCGACAAATCCGTGCGCGCGCTCGAAACGGTAATGGAGAGCGACAAGAAAATTCTGCTCGTTGCGCAAAAAGACGCCGGCGACAACGACCCTTCAGAACACGACATTTATAATGTCGGCGTCATAGCGTCCGTCCTGCAGCTCTTAAAGCTCCCGGACGGCACGGTTAAGGTCTTAGTCGAGGGCGAAGAGCGTACGCGCATTATTGAATATACGCGTACTGACGAGTATTTCGAGGCGATTTCCGAGCCAACCGATGAAGAGCTAGGCGACGAAGAAGGCTTGGACGCGCTCGCTCGCTCGGTGGTTGCTCAATTTGAGAGCTATGTGAAACTCAATAAGCGCGTGCCGCCGGAGGTCATGGTTTCCGTCAATCAGATCGAAGAGCCTGGCCGCCTTGCTGATACCGTCGCCTCGCACCTCAATATTAAGATCGCCGATAAGCAGGAACTGCTTGAAATCGCCAGTGTCTCCGACCGCTTGGAGCGTGTTTACGCTCTGATGGAAGGCGAGATGAGCGTGCTGCAGGTGGAGAAAAAAATTCGCAACCGGGTCAAGCGCCAGATGGAGAAGACCCAGCGCGAATATTATCTCAACGAGCAAATGAAGGCGATCCAGAAAGAGCTCGGCGAGAGCGACGATGGTCGTGATGAGCTTGCGGAGCTCGAAGAGAAGATTTCGAAAACCAAGCTCTCAAAAGAGGCGAAACAAAAGGCCGAGGCTGAGCTTAAAAAGCTCCGTCAGATGAGCCCGATGTCGGCTGAGTCGACGGTCGTGCGTAATTACTTAGATTGGATGCTGTCCATTCCTTGGAATTCAAAATCCAAGGTAAAATCCGATCTTGATAAGGCGCAGGACATTCTTGATACGGACCACTATGGCCTGGAGAAGGTTAAGGAACGGATCGTTGAATATCTCGCCGTTCAAAAAAGGACAAACAAGCTCAAAGGGCCTATCCTATGTCTCGTCGGACCTCCGGGCGTCGGTAAAACGTCGCTTGGCAAATCCATCGCAGCGGCGACGGGCCGTGAATTTGTTCGCGTCTCGCTAGGCGGCGTTCGTGACGAAGCGGAAATCCGCGGTCATCGGCGTACCTATATTGGTTCGATGCCAGGCAAAATTATCCAATCAATGAAGAAGGCCAAGAAGTCCAATCCTCTCTTCCTGCTCGATGAAATCGACAAGATGGGGCAGGACTTCCGTGGCGATCCGTCCTCTGCGTTGTTGGAGGTGTTGGATCCTGAGCAGAATAGTACGTTTGCGGACCATTATCTCGAAGTCGATTATGACCTCTCTGACGTTATGTTCATCACGACGGCAAACAGCCTGAACATGCCGCAGCCGTTGCTTGACCGGATGGAGATCATCCGAATCCCTGGTTACACGGAAGATGAGAAGAAAGAGATCGCAATTCGTCACTTGATCGCGAAACAGCGCAAAGACCACGGCCTCTCAGAAGAAGAGTGGCAAGTTACCGATGAAGGCTTGTTGTCTCTCATTCGTCTTTACACGCGCGAAGCGGGCGTGCGGAACCTTGAGCGTGAAATCGCAAGATTGGCGCGGAAGGCTGTGCGTGACATTGAGATGAAGAAGGCGGAGACAGTCGTTGTGACGCCGGAGAATCTCTCTGACTATGCTGGTGTTGCGAAATATCGCTACGGCGAGATCGAAGGCGAAGACCGGGTTGGCGTTGTCACCGGGCTGGCTTGGACGTCAGTAGGCGGAGATATTTTGACGATCGAAGCTGTGCGCATGCCGGGTAAAGGCAAAATGACGCCAACGGGCAACCTTAAGGACGTCATGAAGGAGTCAGTTTCTGCGGCCTCGTCTTACGTGCGCGCCCGCGCGACAGAGTTCGGTGTTGAACCGCCGCTCTTTGAAAAGACTGATATCCACATTCACGTACCGGAAGGGGCGACGCCGAAAGACGGCCCTTCTGCGGGCGTCGCCATGGCGACCGCGATCACGTCAGTGCTGACAGGCATTCCGATCCATAAAGATATCGCCATGACGGGCGAGATCTCTTTGCGCGGTCGTGTGTTGGCGATCGGTGGGCTGAAGGAAAAATTGCTCGCCGCCCTGCGCGCCGGCATTAAAACGGTGTTGATCCCGGAGGAAAACGAGAAAGACCTCGCGGACATTCCAGACAACGTCAAAGAAGCGTTGAAGATCATCCCCGTTAAGACTGTCGATGAGGTTCTTGGCTACGCGCTGACTGGGCCGTTGACGCCAATCGAATGGACCGAGCCGGTTGATTCGCCTTCAAGCGGCGTCGACAAAGGCGAGGGCGGACCTGTGGTGCAACACTAAGTTATGTTTCACTGACGGAGAAATCCGTTCTGAAAATCTGAAGGCTCATCGCGGTGCGGTGGGCCTTTTTCTTCAAGCTCATTTGGGCATTATGGTGGTGATCTGAGCGCGTCGATGCTTTACGGCTTGAGCTTATTAGGCCACCGTACGCCGCCGTTTACCCCAGGTGATTGCCCGGCTCGCCATCGCCCGGAAACAACAATGGAGTTTGGTTTGGTAAAAGTCAGCCGTAGGTCTTTGCTATCACAAGCCGTTGGCGCCGCCATAGCGGGCGGCGCAGTTGCGGGTAACCAAGGCGTCGCCGCAAAATCCGTCGAGCCTCCTAAACGAACCGACGATTTTTGGTCCTCTATTCGCGCTGAGTTCGATACGAATGGTGACTTTATCAATCTCGAGCATGGTTATTGGACAGAGATGGCTCGTCCGATACGAGAGGCTTTTGCCACGCACACGGAAATGATCAACCGGGACGGCGCTTTCTATGCACGTAATCAGTGGGCGTCGGACAAAGCAGAAATTGAGGCGCGTCTTGCTGGCTATTTGAAGTGTAAGCCAACCGAAATCGCACTCACGCGTAACGCATCCGAAGCGCTCCAGGCGCTGATCGGGGGGTATCGCCCCCTTGGTCGCGGCGACGCCGTCTTACACGCGGATCTCGATTACCCGTCCGTTATACAAGACTTCAAGTCGTTGGCCGCGTCACGCGGCGCAGATGTTGTAAAAATAGAGATACCTGAACCAGCGACATACGAAGGCGTTATTCAGGCCTATGAAGAAGCTCTTGAGAAAAATCCGAAGATAAAACTGCTGGTGCTCACCCACGTCAGTAATCAAACGGGTTTAGTTGTTCCGGTCAAAGAAATTATACAGCGCGCACGCGCGAACGGGGTCGATGTTATCGTTGATGCTGCGCATTCTTGGGGTCAACTTGATTATTCGATAAATGATCTTGATGCAGATTTTATCGCCTTCAATCTTCATAAGTGGATTGGCGCGCCGATTGGCGTTGGTTTCGTGTATATTCGAGAAGACAGGTTGTCTGATATTGCGCGCAACATTTCGCAGGGCCCATCCATGGAGGACAAGACAGCAGGCCGGGTTTATTTTGGTACGATGAATTTTGCGACCGCGCTTACGGTCCACGACGCCCTTGATTACAACGATCGCATTGGTTGGAGCGAAATGTCGGCGCATTTACGATCCCTGCGTGACGTGTGGGCGGAGCCCGCCCGTTCTGTGCCAGGGGTAGAGGTGCTCACCCCGACGGATAAGCGCCTCGCAGGCGCGATCACGTCCTTTCGCCTTGCTGGAAGAACGAGCGCCGATGAGAACGCGGCGTTGGCAAACCGATTAATCGAAGAATTTGGTATCTATACTGTCTTCAGGCCACATCCCGCAAAGGGCGCTTGCGTGCGGGTTACGCCCGCATTGAGCAATTCGCCTGAAGATAGCGAAAAACTGCTTGCGGCATTGCGGGCAATCGCTGGCTAAGCAGGCCGGCGTTTGCCGGGACTTTGGGTTAGAGCGCTATTCATATCGTCCCTTAACCGCGCGAATTGTTGTGCGATCAATACTGAACGTTGGATCACGCTCTGCCCGCCGTTTCTTCGCCGAGGCGGTTATGACTAGGCAGACATGTCGATTATCGGTTTGGTCGCGATATCGGATAGCGCCTGTGATCAAGCTTTACTGTGTCAGGTCTGTGCAAACAATATAATTTGTTCTGCGATTGTTCACGATACGTCACGACAAAAAGCGACACGTTGAAATCTCATGGAACCCTGCTACAAGCCGCAGTCTCATTAGGCTTAGCCGCAGTAGCTCAGTGGTAGAGCGCACCCTTGGTAAGGGTGAGGTCGAGAGTTCAATTCTCTCCTGCGGCACCAGACTGTCGCCGAATGGCGTGGCGTCAGACGCTAAACTTTGGTGACTAGATTTTTTCGCCGGGTTAATGCCCGCGGCGTAGCAAGTGTCGCTAACATATAGGTAGGTTGGAA
>JBCCTV010000029.1:0-20544 GCA_039197915.1 Pseudomonadota bacterium
CCGATATCTTGGGTGAAGAAGAAAACGCCAGCTGTGAGGTCCATGCGGTCAAAGAACCGGCCAGCGTAGCGAAGCTCATTCGAAATTTGATCCTGGTCGATTTGAGCGCGCGATTCAAACCCGGCGACCGGCGAAGCGTCGATATCGCTTTGGGAGCTGGCTTCGTAGTCTCGATAGGAGAAGACATTCGTGATCCGGCCGTCGCCAAAGCCCACGTCCCAGTTCAATTCCGCCGTCACTTGGTCCCAACGCTGGTCGACGAAACCCTCAACGTCTATCGCGAAGTCAAATGTGTTGCGGTCAAAGCCCGGGCCGCCCATGCCGCTGCCTGGCGCATTGTTCACATGGTTTTGGGCGGCAGGCCCATCGCCGCGATTTTGTCCGTATTCGTATTTTACGTTAAGTTCGATGTTGTCCGTTGGGCGAACAAGGATCGAAGGTCGGAACAGGAATGTCTGGCGTTCGCCGAAATTTTCACCAGGATTATTAAGGTTTTCAAACCAGCCTTCGTCGTCGTTCAAGTAAGCGGCGACTTTGAGGTTCAATTTGTCCTCAATGATCGGGCCGCCAACCGACCCCATGATGTAGTAGTTGTTACCCGTACCGCGCAGGCCGCTATCGACGCCGCCACGAATTTGGCCTTCAAATTCATCAGGCGCGTCTTTGGTGTTCACGACAACCGCGCCGCCGGTCACGTTCCGACCGAAGAGAATTCCCTGGGGCCCGCGCAAAATTTCAATGCTCTCAATATCAAACTGGTCGAGGACAACGCCCGCATTGATGCCGAGGAACATGCCGTCGACAAAGACGCCAACCGTTGGGTCAATGGAGGGAATGGATGAGTTCACGCCAAGGCCGCGAATGGCGAAGTTCGCAACGCCCGGGATCGTGCCGACATCGTCAAGCTGCACATTCGGGATTGAATAGGTGAGGTCCTGCAGGTCGCGAACCTTTAGCGCATTGAGCTGATCTTCGCCGTAGCCGGTGACGGCAAGCGGAACATCTTGCACATTCTCAGCGTTAAGCTTCTTCGTTGCCGTAATGACGATCGTGTCGGTCAAGGTCGACACGTCGTTTTGAGCAAGCGCTGGTGATGCAGCAACCGCGGCTGCGACCGCAAAGGCCGAGGCTTTCGTCAAGAGACGATGGTCCATGGATTTCCTCCCGTAGCTTCAAACAGTATTCGCGGCGCACCCGCGTTATTGATTATCGCTTAAACGACCAGACCCCGGCGCGCTAGGCGGACCGGGGTCTGAGTTATCGAATTCTTCGCGAAATCGTCGGTAAAGACTCACATCGTTGTGCGCCTGTTGCTCAATTTCAACAAAGTACCGCTGCGCTGCAGCAATTCGTTAAAACTTCGTTTCTAAAAACTCCCCGTGCGGACAGCTTTTGTGACCTGTTCAAGGGAGAACGGGAACACGATTGTGTTCGATTTGTCGTTGGCGATTTCTTGCAGGGCGTTGAGGTAACGAAGCTCCATCGATCCGGCCTCGGTGGCGAGGATGTTCGCAGCCTCGGCAAGCTTGGCGGCGGCCTGTTGTTCGCCCTCTGCGAGAATAACTTTCGCGCGCCGCTCGCGCTCGGCTTCCGCCTGTTTTGCGATTGCGCGGATCATCGAGGGGTCGACGTCCACATGCTTGATTTCAACATTCGACACTTTGATGCCCCAGGCTTCCGTCTGTGTGTCGAGGATTTCCTGAATGTCTTTGTTCAGCTTATCTCGTTCCTGGAGCATTTCGTCGAGGTCATGTTTGCCGAGCACGGAGCGTAATGTGGTCTGGGCGAGCTGGCTTGTGGCCGCCATATAATTTTCCACTTGAACAACCGCGCGCACCGCGTCGACGACACGATAGTAAATCACGGCGTTGACCTTAACCGAAACATTGTCCCGGCTAATCACGTCCTGGGTCGGAACATCGTGCACGAGGGTACGCATGTCGACCTTGCGCATGGTCTGGATGATCGGGAGCAAGAGGACGATGCCAGGGCCCGCGGCTTTGCGGCCGACCCGGCCAAGCGTGAAGACAACCCCCTTTTCATATTCCTTGAGGATTTTGACGATATTCGTCACGACAAAGAATAAGAGGAAGAAAAGGCCTCCAATAATTCCGGCGCCAGGCATGGGCGTTGCTCCTTTTTAAGGTTGGTTAGAGAGGCCGCGCGGCATTCGCCTGCAGATTGGCAAACGCCAGTGGATTGGCATTCTTAGGCAAAACGGCGTTCTCAGGTGAGTGTTCATGTCTTCTTTTTGCGGATGTGCAGCGTTAATCCGGTGGCTGATAATATGTCGACGGGGTCGCCCACAACCATCTCTCCAGCGGCCATATCGCCGGCGTTCAAGGGCCCGTCGGCTGTCGCCCGCCAGCGCTCGCCATTTGCGATAACATGCCCGCGACCGCTCTTTTCATCCCAATCGCTGACGGTCGCCCTTGCGTTGCGCATTGCCGATTTGAACCAGTCGCGATCCGCCAGCGATCGGGCGCAAGAAACAACAACAGCGGCGTCCGCAAACGCGGAAATCAAGGCGCCGCCGATGGTAAGCGTCAGCACAAAGAGCAAAAGTTCAATAGAGACGTACTCAACCACGGCCCCGCCTTTCGGAGGACGCTCGCTCCATTAGCCCTAAAGGCAGGCCAGAAATGTGGTATCTTTTCAACGTCTCCAAGGGCGCCCGCTAAGTTTCAGATGGCGAAAGCGCGCCCAGAAAACTCGCGCCCTTCGCCTGTTTCACCACTAAGACTAAACCATCGACTTCGACGACGCGGATTTTGTCGCCCGGGTTTAGGGGCTTGTCGCCGCGGGCGCGCCACCGCTCACCCTCGACAATGACCCAGCCTTCTTTGCCGTCCCAATCATCGACGATGCCTTCGCGGCGTTTGATGGCGTCGCCGCCAATTAACGGCCCGTGGCTGCGCGAACCGATCAGCACAATGAGGATGAGGCCGAGGAAGCTTCCCGCCATGGCGACAATCGAGCCGATAACGCCGGGCGAGACGCGCAGACTTTCCGGGAACAGAAAATACATCCCACCGGCGAAAATCCCGAGGCCGGAGAGGCCGGCAAGACCAAAGGTCGGCGTGTAAGCCTCGATCACCACAAGCAAGGCGCCGAGGCCCATCAAGGCGAGCGGCAGCCAATTGAAGGGCAGCACTTGAAACGAATAGAGACCCATCAACAAACAGACAAAACCGACCGCACCCGGGAAGATCGACCCCGGGTTCCACATTTCTATGATGATGCCGGTGGTGGCTAGAGACATCAAAATCACAGCCACATTGGGGTTCGCAATGAAGCTTAGGAAGGTCTCTAGCGGTGTCGGCTCAACCCGGGTCAGTGGCAGGTTCGCCGTGCGCAAGGTGACGTCGCCGGCCGCCGTTTCAACGACGCGGCCGTCTAGCTGGGTGAGGAGGTCGTCCAGGTCATCCGCAATCAGATCAATAACACCGAGCTCCAGCGCCTCATTGGATGTGACCGAGGCGGCCTCTCGCACAGCCTTTTCCGCCCAGTCGGCGTTGCGGCCGCGCTCTTCCGCAAGCGAGCGGATATAAGCAACGGAATCGTTGATGATTTTCGCGCGTAATGCGTCGTCGTTCGACAACGGCGCTGAAGAGGGGGGCGCTGAAGATGGGGGCGCTGACTCTTGGGGGTTCGCGGAGCCTGGTGCGTCGCGCGCATCCGCGCGGGAATTATCGAGGGCGTCCAACTCGGACGCCGCCTTTTCCTCTTCATTGTCTGAGGCTCCATCCGCGGTCGGCTGGTCTCCGCCCGGCTGGTCCCCTCTTGGCTGTTCCCCGCTTGGCTGTTCCAAGTCTTCGAACGGGTTCTCGCCGGGCTCTCCCCCACCGCCGCCGCCGACCTCAATGGGTGTCGCCGCGCCCGTATTGGTTGCCGGCGCCATGGCGGAGACGTGTGCGGAATACATGATGTAAAGGCCAGCGCTTGCCGACCGCGCGCCTTGGGGGGAAACAAAAGTAATGACCGGCCGTTCCGACGCCAGGACCGCTTTGATGATGCGCTTCATGGAATCGACGAGGCCGCCAGGCGTATCGATCTCGATAATGACGAGTTCGTTATTCGCGATGTTCGCCGCCTCAATCTCCCGTTTTAAGTAATCGGCGACCGGCGGCGTTACCGGTCCGTCGAGCGATAGCAAAACGCCGGGATTCTTCGGCTGTGAATTTGTGTCGGTGGGCGCGGTCTCTTGCGCGCGGGCGTCATTTTCGAGCAATCCCGGCGAGAGACTGAGGGCGCTCGCAAGCGCAAAGATACAGGCGTAGAAAGCAACTCGATGCGTTTTAAAACGCCAAATATTCATAAGAAACCCCGCATGGCCGAAAGGTTAACGTAAGCCGCACGGGTGTTTTTTCAATGCGATAAACCTGCGCTTCAAAGGGCGCTCATCGCCCGGCTAATCAGCCGGGGGCAAGCGCCGCGCGGCGTGAACGGGCCCCGTCTAAGGAGCTGCGTCTCGGGCGCGCGGCGTGGGTTCTCAGACGGTGCCCAACTCTTTAAAATTGGCGCATTAACTTGCGGGCGCCGGTGGAAGGATCATTGGACCCAAATTATCGATCACCTGGCGCGCGTCATAGGCGCGTGGGTTATCGGCTGGCTTGTCGCCGCGACGTGACTCGATGATCGCGCCAATAATGAACCGCTGTCTTTCGCGGGTTACCGCATTGGTTTGACCGAAGCCGCCAAAGGCGCCGCCGTAGAAAAATCCAGGCCGGCCGAAGCCGCCGCCGCCAAAGGCCGTGCCGTTGGTCGTGAACGTCCGTTCGGCGTCCGCTGTTTGGTCAACAACAATGAAATAGTCGTAGCCGTCGCGAATCGTCAGCTCGGCGGCCCGGTAGAGCACGTAATTCTCGATGGTTGCTCGGTCCGTCGACGAATTGCCCTCGAAGGCGATGCGATACTTTCCCTGTTCCAACCGGGCGTCGACGTAACCGGCGGCGCCAGGCCGAGGCGCTGGTCCATAGGGCGTTATTGTTGTGCACGCGGCGACCAGCGAAAGGCCGGCGACGGCGCAGATTGTTTTAAACGTCGTCATAAGGATGGTGTTCCTTCCGTTTCATCGCACCCAGGACGCAAATATGTCGTGCCTTTGCAACAAGTGCGAGTAAAGCCCAGTAACAGCTTCGTTATTTGATCGGGACAGGGCGTCGCAGCGTTGTCTTAACGGATAATTTCGAGCGCGCCCACGCCGTTTTTGCGAAAACGCTAGCCAACGCCGCTAGAGCGCTTCGCGGATAAGTGTGTGCGGTTATCCGCAAAAGAAGCGCGACAACACGAAGACCTAGAGCCGCGTTCCGATTCTATTGGAACGCGAAAGGCTCTAGTAGGCCGCGATCTCGACCGTGTAGCCGTCGCCCCGCAAGGTTTCGATGATGCGGTTGAGGTGCTCCTGGCCTTCGGTGTCGACCGATACGTCGATTGCCGTCATTTTGGCTGGCAGGTCAGAGAACGTGCGGTGGTGGCCAACGTCGATAACGTTGCCGCCAGCCTCGGCGATAATTGTTGCGATACGGACCAATTGACCGGGCTTATCAATCAGCATGATGCGCAAGCGCGCAAGTCGGCCCGACCGGGCGAGGTCGCGCATCAATATCATCGAAAGCAACCGCGCATCGATATTGCCGCCGCAAAGGACCAGTCCGACGGTGCGCCCGCGGAAGCGATCGGGGTCGCCGAGAATGGCGGCGAGCCCCGCAGCGCCCGCGCCCTCCACCAATAGTTTTTGCTCCATCATCAACAGGCTTAAGGCGCGCTCGAGCGTGCGCTCGTCAATCAAGGTAATGTCGTCCACAAGCGCTTTGGTGATGGCGCTTGTCAGACCGCCCGCTTGGCGCACCGCAATGCCCTCCGCCAGGGTCGACCCGCCGATCGGCCGATCCTCCCCGTCAAAGGCGTTCGCCATTGAGGGAAAGAGCGTCGCCTGAACGCCGATAATTTCAGTCTTTGGCGCGGCCGCTTTCACCGCGGTCGCCATGCCTGCGATCAACCCGCCGCCGCCGATCGGGATCAAAAGCGCGTCATAGGCTGGGCCGTCTTCAAGCATTTCAATGGCGATTGTTCCCTGCCCGGCGATCACTTCAGCGTCGTCGAAGGGGTGCACATAAACGTGGTTGCGTTCAGCACACAGATCATGGGCGACGTCGTTGGCGTCGTCATAGGTTTCGCCCGCAAGCACGACCTCGGCGCCCAATTCACGCGTCTGGCGCACTTTAACGTCGGGCGTTGTTGTGGGCATAACAATCGTCGATGCGACGCCAAGCGCCCTGGCGTTATAGGCGAGACCTTGCGCGTGGTTGCCGGCGGACGCCGCGATCACGCCGCGCGCGCGTTCATCGTCGCTCAAGGCGAGGAGCTTGTTTAAAGCGCCCCGTTGCTTAAATGATCCCGTGTACTGAAGGTTTTCAAGCTTGAGCCAAATATCGGCCCCTGTCAGCGCTGATAGCTTTAGCGCGTGCACAAGGGGCGTGCGCATGACGTGTGGCGCAATCCGCGCGGCCGCCGCGCGCACGTCCTCCGCGGTTACAATGGCATTGGGGTTTTTTTCGTCATCCGGCATTGGCGGTTACTGATTTTAGTGTTGATGTCTTTAGCTATTCATTGGCGGGTTAACCGATCGTGGGGGTTGCGTCCATCGTATCGTCCGTATCGCTTTTGATTGAGCGGCGGCGTGCAAGCGCCCGCGTAACATTCTTGCGGAGTCCAGATTAAATGTCCGGTAACGGCGGTTCAGGCAGCGATAGCGATGATGGGCGGGGTCAGGCGCCGCCGATAGGTATCGCCGACGATATAGACTTCACGCCGGAAACAGCCTTTGCCGCGCTTGCCGGGCCCGGCGGCGCGCCCTTTGCCGATGCGGTCGAGGCTGCGCCTTTTCCAAAGAAGATTTTGCGCTTTCGCAACGAACCCTGGGCCCATCGCGTTGGACTGGGCGCCCTGAGCGACGCCGCTTGGATTGAGCATTTCGGCGGCTTTACGCCGTTACCCGGCGCCCAAGAAGCGCCCCTCGCCTTGCGCTACCACGGCCACCAGTTTCGCTCCTACAACCCGGACATTGGCGACGGGCGCGGCTTTTTGTTCGCGCAAGTGCGCGATAACGCTGGTCGGCTCCTCGACCTTGGCACCAAAGGCACCGGGCGGACGCCCTATTCTCGCTTTGGCGACGGACGCCTGACTTTGAAAGGCGCCGTGCGCGAGTTGCTGGCGACGGAAATGCTGGAGGCGCTCGGCGTTTACACGTCAAAGACCTTCAGCATTGTGGAGACAGGCGAGGCGCTTGAGCGCCAGGATGAGCCCTCGCCAACGCGCTCGGCGGCGCTCGTGCGGTTGAGCCATTCGCACATTCGCTTCGGCGCCTTTCAACGCTTAAGCGTTGAAGAAAATACAGACGCCATTGCCGATTTGATCGCCTATTGCGCGGAGCATTTTTATCCGCATCTGCAAGGCCTTTCGACCGAGGAAATGGCGCTTGGATTTTTCCAGGCGGTCATCGGCGAAACTGCGCGCCTCGTCGCCCAGTGGACTGCTGCTGGGTTTGTGCACGGCGTTTTGAACACCGACAATATGAACGTCACGGGCGAGAGTTTTGATTATGGGCCCTGGCGTTTTGCGCCGACCTTCGATCCAGGGTTTACCGCGGCTTATTTTGATCATTCGGGACTTTACGCCTTTGGCCGCCAGGCGGAGGCAGGCGTTTGGAACCTATCGCGCCTAGGGGGAACTTTAATCGACCTAGTCGGCGAAGAGCCGCTGAACGCAGCCTTGCGCGGCTTTGGCGAGCGCTACGAGGCCGCCATGGGCGCAGCCTATGCGCGCCGCCTCGGCCTTGAGCCGTTTGGCGATCGCCGGGATTTTGAGCTCGCGGGAAAGCTCGCCTCCTGGGTCCACACTGCGCAAGCGCCCTTCGAGCAGGTCTTCTTTGACTGGTTTTGCGGCGGTGAAAGCGAAAATCGACGCGAGGCAAGCCCGCTTAAAACCTGGTACCGATCAAGCGAATTCAAAGAAATAGCCGCAGCGATCACCGGACGACGTCCCGCGCGCCCGGAACGCCTCAGCCATATCTATTTTCAAGGCGAAAAACCGCGCACCATGCTGATCGATCAGGTTGAAGCGATCTGGGATCCGATCGCCGACCGGGATGATTGGACCCCTTTGGAGGCCGCCTTGCGCGACATCCAATCGATGGGCGAGGCCTATGGGGACGGCGTAAACGGCAAACCAGCCCAGGCGTTCCCGCCAGTCCCATAACGTGGACACGATTTTGACGCCCACAAGCGACCAGTAGGGCGCCAACGCCCCCGAAACGTGGCGTTAGAGCCATTCTTCGCGTTCCGTCGGACTCGCTCAAACGGATTTCGAACGCCAGAGGATCACATTGGATCACGCGAAGATCGGCTCAGGCGCCCAAAACAAAGACTGTAGAACATCGGATTGCTTCGAGCTCATCGTCCGATGTTCTAGTCTATTGATTTGTGGCGCTTTTCTTGCCCAGTTGCGGATCGGCGCCGACAACAGCACACAACTTATCGACGGAGCGCTCTATTTACCGGAAAATCGCAGCCCCTGCTGGATTTTGTTCCAGCGCCAATAGGGGGACGCCGCCAAGGCGCTTAAAGCACGCCCCGGTCTCTGCGGCGCGCCTCCACATATGTGTTTAAGCGGGCTGCGCCACGCTCAATTGTATAGATGCTGGTGACCAGAAATATCGACGCGATAAAGCAAAGGATGACAATAAAGACCGGCGTGAACACCATGCGCTCTCACTCCCGAAACGACCCAAAGACAACAAAGTGAGAAGACCGGTATTGTTCGAAAATTCTCTTAAGTTTTATCGCTCTTTGGTTAACGCAAGCGTCACTCGGCTGGGACGTGGTTCGCACCTAAGGCTTTGATTTCCTTAGCTTGTGCATCGCCCAACGGAGCGTTCTTGGCGTCCAAACGTAAATTCTGGACGAAGCGTAAGAAAAAATACGTCGCTGTCAGCAAACCAACGCTCGCGATAAACGCGAAAATCATCATGGCGACCGGGCTCACGATCCCAAACATCGCTCTCTCTCCCTTGCGCCCCCATGTGGCGTGTTGTGTTGCTTCGATCGTCACGGATCACTCAAGTCGGAGCGACCAATCTAGACGCGACCAAATTTCTGCAAACAAATTTTGCGCACACCTGGGAAGCGTCGTCATCGGGCGGAAAACACATCGCTCGATGAAAAGTTCTTCCAATACGATCGTCAGAATAGGGCGCGCCGCCGCCTATGCAAACCGGTCAACCGTCGAAAAGAGGCGCTTTAACGTTTCCATTACGAAGTTTTATCGGTAACCTTTCACCGTCGAGCATTGCCTGCCGTTACTGCGCCTTGCGCAGATAGCTGCAAACACGCTCGCCAGACCTATGGTGGACGCGCGCTGACCGGGGACTAGTGGCAGCGCATCGCGCAATTTGGGGGCAATGAGGGGCCAATGACCTCTGAAGTCGTGTTGATGAACCGGCAGGGCGTTGCGATGGCGGCTGACAGCGCCGTCACAATCTCAGGCCCGCAATGGATCAAGACCTATAATTCGGCTGACAAGCTATTCCCGCTTGTCGAAGGCCAGCCGATCGCGGTCATGATCTATAATAACGCTGAAATCATGTCGACGCCGTGGGAAACGGTGATCTCTCTTTACAGGGAGCAAACGCGCGGTCGCCCCTTAGATACGGTTGAAGACTACGCCGCAGACTTTATGGCGTTTCTGTCGGGCAACCCGGATCTTTTCTCCGCCGACCATCAGGACACGGAAATGTTTAAGCATTTCGCCGTCGTGATGTCGATTGTCGCAGAGGAATTTGACCACCAAGTACGCGACTTCCAGCAATCAAATGGCGGAAGATTGCGTGATCACCTGTCGAGTATTTTAGAGTATGTGATCGGGCATATTCACGCGAGCTATCTGCGCAGCCCCGATGACCGCGCCCGCGGCGAACTCGCTTGTTTTCCTCGCGGTACTGACGAAAAGATCCGTCGCCGCTACGCCAATGAGATCAACCAATTAATCGAACAACTCGTGCACACCCTGCGCGGCGACTATGGCGGCTTGCAGCTCTCGGAAGCGTCGAGGCAACAACTGCGCGACATCGCGGTTTTTTCCGTAACGAAAGACGCATTTTTTGAGCATTACACGGGCGTCGTCTTTGCCGGTTTTGGATCGCGCGACGCCTTTCCGGCCATGCGGTCTTATCTGACCTCAACCGTTGTTTTAGGCATCCTCAAACATCGCCAGGACCGCGCCCGGGACATGGCGGCGGACCGTGGCCCGGTTGTCGAGCCCTTCGCGCAAGACCGGATGATCCGCACCTTCCTCGAAGGCATGGACCCCTATTTGCGGATGTATCTATACGGAGAGTCGTTGAAATTATCCGTAAGCCATGTCTCGGATGTTGTTTCAAGGGCGCCAGCCTTAAGCGACGCCCAGCGCAAAGCGCTCCTTGAAGACTACAGCCAGAACAATCTTGGCGCTGCTGTGCGCTCTTTTTTCCAGTCGATTGACCAGTACCAACAGGTTGTCCACACGCGCCCGATTTATCGTGCAATCGGCTCCCTGCCAAAGCGTGAGCTGGGCGAAACTGCGGCGTCTCTTATCAAATTGAATTCGTTCCAGCAAAGAGTCATGCACTCGATCGAAACGGTTGGTGGGCCGATTGATGTGGCGGTGATTACGCGAAATGGCGGCCTTGAGCTGCGGCGGGACAAGCCGGACTTTTAAGAGTGCGCGGCAGGCGAAATAGGATAAAGGCGGCGTAACATGGGTGATCGATTAAAACAGATCTGGGCGGGGTTTGAGGGCGTAACGAGCCGGCGCTTAACAACTGGCGGCGTTGAGCGCATCGAACTTCCCCACCGGGATGAAAGCGTTAATGACGATACGGAGCACTTGCCGACGTCATTTACAGCGCCCTCCGATGCGGCCTTTGTGACGCTGCGCGCTGAACTTGAGGCGCGCGCGGCAGGCGCGGCGTCGAAATCGGGCAAGCGCAAGAGTGCAAAGCAAAAAGAACAAGCGCGCCACGCCGCGACAGAGCCCGCTTTTAGCGGATCGGAGGCCGCGGCAAGCTTTAATCCGACCTCGGATTTAATGCGCGGCCTCAAATCAACGGAACTGCGCACGCGCCTGCCAGAGGCGAGTTACTCGAGCCATGTGTCCAGCGAGGCCGGGGCCGCCCTGTCTAATCTCGCAAAGCGCAAGAAACGCTTCGGCATTTTTTGAGCCTGGAGCATCGGACGAATGGCTTGAAACAACCCGATGCTCTCGATTCGTTGTATCAAGCGCCTGAGACGGTCGTCGCGTAACCCAATATGATCATCCGGCGCTTTAACATAACGCTCTTGCGTCAGTCGCTTAGATTAATGCGCCCCATCGGAACCTTTCTTCCGCTCCGCGTTCTGCGGGAACAGGACCGGTGAGGCGTTCGAAAATCGAACCCCCATTCTAAGGGTTTAGCCCGGAAGAAGCGCAACGCCCTTACCGTTTACTCCGTCCGATTATTCTTTAGCGGCAGCCTCCTCAGCAATGGCTTTGAGAGCGCCGGCGACGCGCGCGGCAAGCGCGTCGACACCCTCCGCATTGTGCTCATGCACGATATGTTTCACATCGCTAGTGGCGATAATCACATCACCTTCCGCATCCTGATAAACAAGCGCTTTCAAAGGCAAGGCGACGCCGATGGTTTGGGCGGCCTGCATCAGCTTTGTGCCGCCCCGCGGGTTGCCAAAGATGATCAGCGTCGTCGGCCGAAGCGTTTCCCCGATGGAGGCCGCGCCGGCGGCGTGGTCGATGCTTGTAAAGATTTTAAAACCGCGCGCTTCAATGGCGGTCTTCGTTAGCGTGAGCGTGGTCGCGAAATCATTTTCACTCTTTGTGCTAATTATATGCGGCGCTTTATGGGGCTTCATCGCCGCGCTTACGTCTCCCGCAGCCATTTCCGCTGGCGTTGAGTTCGCCGTGGCGCCGGCTGGCCCAGACGCTGTGGCGCAGCCGACAAGCATGAGCGCAGCGACCGCGCAAAAAATCGTACCCGCGTTATTCTGGGAAAATAATCCGAGGGCGGCGTTTACCGAATGGAGCGGTCGTGATGGCGGCGTTTGAAGAGAACGGTGCATTTTTTATTCCGTTTTTTGTTCCTTGGGGAGTGTTCGCATGGTGGCGCGGCCGCGCGAATTTGCAAAACACATCTCCGTCATGGAGGGGCTTGGGTTTTAGGGCGCGACGTCTTTTGGCGGGGCCAGTGATGGGCGCGCAAGCAGGGCTTCGATCGCGGCTTTTTCCGCGAGCAAGCAGCGTCGCCCCTCTTCGATGAATTCGTCGGCACGGTCGAACGCCGTCGGCAGGGCGTCGCGCACGTCGGGCTCAAGCAAAATATCAGGCGGGTCGAGCTGCGCTTTCGCCCGCGACAAATGCATCTGGAAAATTTCGGCGGCGGCGAAGGCCGTCTCCACGAGCTTCGGCGCGGCGTTGGCGCGGCTCTGGTAAAGGCTCAACTGCTCCTCAAAAAAGCGCCGCGTGTCGTCAATTAACCGGCCAACGGCGCCGGCGACGCCTGGCGTCGGGTCGAGGGCGTTAATTTCACGAATGGCCGGAACGCCAGGCGGCGGGGAATCAAAACGGTCGAGTAGGTTTGGCGCGGCGTTAAGATCAACGGCGATGATGGTCTCAGCGCCAAGCGCACGCGCGAGCGATACCGGCGTCGGATTGGCGACGGCCCCGTCCACCAGCCATTGGGACCCAATTCGGCGCGCATGGAAAAGCACCGGTATCGCGCTTGAAGCCCGCGCTGCATCAATGGTTGATCCTTCCGTCAACCAAACTTCCTCGCCGGTCGACAGATCAGCCGCGACCGCGCCAAACCGTATCGGCAACTCTTCAATAGGCCTGTCGAACTCGGCAAATGCGTCGAATGCCGGGGAGGCATCAAAAAACCCGCCGCGCGACACCCTGAAGTTGAAGGCGTTCAGAGCCGATAACGCTTTCAGCTCCCGCGCCCAGGCTTCAAACCCATCTAGCGCGTTCAGCAGATAAGCGCCGCCCACAAGCGCGCCCACCGAACATCCAACAATCACGTCCGGTTTGACGCCAAGTTCTTCGAGGCCCCGCAGCACCCCGATATGCGCCCAGCCGCGCGCTGCCCCGCTTGAGAGCACCAGCCCAATTTTTTTGGTGTTCCCTTTTTTGGCGCTTTCAGGCGCTGGCGGAGGGGCCGAAAGTGTCACAGAAAGTCCTCGGAATTGACGCCGCCACCTGGCCCTAAAGCGCCTGGGTTCAGCGCTAGATACTGGCGCCTGGCTAGGATTGGCGCAACGCCGTCCATTAAAGGGGCAGCTCAACTATATCGACCGCCAGCGGTTGGGGTTCGTTTGCTTCGATTTAGGCGCGTCGGCGCGTCGCCGCCCTTTCGCCTTGAGTGTGGGGCATAAAGTGAGCAGAACCCAAAACATCGGCGCGTATCAGACCGGAGCGAAACGACATGGCGGCGCAATTCGACACCCTCATCAAAGGCGCGACAATTTTCGACGGGTCGGGCGGCGACCCTTTTGTTGGGGATGTTGCGGTGCGCGGCGGGCATATTGTCGATATCGCCCAAGCGATCGAGGGCGATGCGCTCGATACAATCGACGCAAAGGGGCTCTGGCTGACGCCCGGCCTCCTCGATATTCACACCCACCTGGACCTGGAGGTCGAACTTAACCCCGGCCTGCACGAAGCGGTGCGCCACGGCACCACCACCGTTGTGGTCGCGAACTGCTCCTTGGGCATGGCCTTCGGCTCCCAGCGGGAAGGCGACGCGGATCCGATCGTCGATTGTTTTGCCCGGGTTGAGAACGTCCCCAAACATATCCTGCGCAAGGTCGCCGATAAGGCCAATTGGTCCACGAGCAAGGACTATCTTAACCACCTCGATGACTTAAAACTCGGGGCGAATGTGGTCGCGATGATCCCCTATTCGATGCTGCGGATCGAGGCGATGGGTGTCGACGCGTCGGTTTCGCGCAATCCGACGCAGGCTGAGCTTTCGAAAATGGAGAGCCTCCTCGAGGCGGGGATGCGCGAAGGCTACGCCGGCTTTTCGTCTGATGCTTTGCCTTTTCATTATCTCTCGAATGATCCGAACCGAGAGAAACGCATACCGTCTCAATATGCGGGGTTTTCTGAGATCAAACGCCTCGTCAACGTCGTGCGCAAATATGGGCGCGTGTGGCAAGCGACGCCGCCCACGGAAGAACCGCTTAAAGTATTGCGCTACTTCCTTTTGACCAGCGGACGTCTCTACAAGAAAGCCTTGAAGCTAACGGCCGTTGCGGCGCTCGATGTGCGTTCCAACCGCAACATTATCCGAAGCGCTTTCACCCTCGCCTGGCTTTTGAATTCGCCGATTTTCAAGGGCGACTTCCACCTGCAGTCGCTCGCCGCACCCTTCAAAGTCTGGGGCGATGGGCCGATTACGCCGTTGTCTGAGGAAATTCCTGAGCTACGCGAGCTTGCGATGCTTGACCTTGAGGACGATAAGGCGCGCCGGGCTATCTATAACGACCCCGGGTTTGAGGCGCGCTTTAAGGCCATGTGGCGCGAGGGTAAGGTCGGCTGGGGCTTGAAACGCCTGAAACGCCTTGTGCGCCTGGAAGACAACGCCCTGCGGCGCGACCCGGACGAAATGTTCGTCGAGCGTGCGCCGGTTGATGTTTGGAAGGGCGAAAGCTTCACCACCATTTTAGATCGCCTGAAGCAATACCAAGCGACCGGCGAGGGTGCGCGCACGCCCATCGAAAAAGCAGCGTTCGATCGGTTTCCGCCGTGTAAGGACGATGCGGACTTTGTCTTCCACCTCTTTAAGACCTATGACAGGGATATCTACTGGTGGACGATTAGTGCGAATGCCGATGAAAAGATGTTGCGTCGCCTGACGATGTCAGCGCTCTTCCTGCCGG
This sequence comes from Pseudomonadota bacterium, assembly GCA_039197915.1. Taxonomy (GTDB): domain Bacteria; phylum Pseudomonadota; class Alphaproteobacteria; order Caulobacterales; family Parvularculaceae; genus JAJFFW01. The sequence goes on from JBCCTV010000029.1 coordinate 14,970, forward strand.
GCTTTTCCGATAGCGGCGCGCACTTAACCAATCTTGCGTTTTACGACGTCAATTTGCGGGCCTTAAAAATCGCCGAGGAAGAGCGCGGCCTTGCGGGCGTCGCCTATATGGTGAGGCGTCTGACCCGGGAGCCGGCGGCCTTCTTTGGCGTTGACGCCGGTAGGCTTGAGTCCGGCGCCCAGGCCGATATTGCCCTCATCGACCCGACGGCGCTCAGCGGTCATGACGGCGTCGCCAACACGAAACGCATCTACCGCGAACAGCTTGGCCACGATCAGCTCGTCAATCGCGCGCCTGGTGTTGTCGCGATGACCATGGTTGCGGGTAAAGCCGTGTGGCGGAACGAAAAATTCGGCGTCACCCTTGGCACGGTGAAACTGGGCCGCGTGCTCCGGTCTGGCGGCGAAGAGCCGTCGACCATGGCGCTTGCGGCGGAGTAGCTTCGGCGAAACCCGCCAGAAAACAGGCTGAATTGACGCAACGGCCAAAACCGGCGCCACTGTAATTCGAGACTGGCGGCTGGGCCCCGCAAAGGGGCGCAGACCTAAGCGGTCGCGGTTTAAAGTTTACATTTAATTAACCTTAGCGATTTGACCTAGGCGCGGGCGGGTAACCCGCTGGCGCAAACGGTCGAAGCACCGGAGTGTCCTTCGGTTATTTGTGTCTTTCTCGATCGGAGGAATATGGCATGTCGGACACCGGCGCCGTTGCAAGTTTGGATGCGAAACAACAGCCGTCTGAAGCGGTTTCGGCTGAAGCACCATCGCCGGAAGCGATGGGCCAGGTGAACGACGCCCCCGCCGCCGACAGCGCCGCCCTATCAAAAAACGACGAGGCAAAAAACGACGTGTCAGAAAAAGATGCGTCCGAACGGGATGCTGAGACGCAAGCTAGCGCCGGTTCGCAGCCCGTAACTGACGCCTCTAGCGCTGTTGATGAAAGCGCATCACTTTCAGGGTCGGCAGCGTCCGACGACGCGCCAGCTCAACAGTCAGTCGCGGAACCCGAGGCGTCCGTAAAACCGGAAACGAACCAGGACGATGGCCACGCAGCTGCGCAAGACCGGCGCGACAAACGGTTGCTTTCGGCGGTTTTGATCATCGGGTCTGTCACGGCCGCCTTTGTAATCGCCAGTGCCGTTTTGATTTTTGACACGTCCGCGACGCCGCCTGTGCGCGCCATTGCGGCCGGTATTGCGGTGTGCGCGGCACTCTTTGTGAGCTTCGCCTCGCTGCGGTTTATTTCACCGGCCTTGCTCACAAGCCTTGCCCTGCGACAGGCGACGAGCGTCTCTGATGCGGAAGAACTTGGTCAGGAGGCGGAGCTTTTAAGTGCATTGCAGCTCGGTGAGAAAGTTCTCCATACCGATGAAGATCCGCGCCTGATCACCCGCCGGGACGGCGTCGTCGCTTACGCCAATAAATCGTATGGCAGGCTTGCGCGTGAGGCGGGAATTTTCGGGCTTGCGGGACTTCCCCCGCGCATTGACCGATTATTTGCAGGCCAAGGGGCAGAGGCGACAAAACTTTTCCGTCTATGTATGGCGGCGAAAAGCGGGATCAGGGCTGAAGAAACAATCTCGCAGGTGATGGGGTCGACCGTTGGATCAAAGCGCCGGCGTTTCGACGTGTCCGTGCGCCCCGTGGTTGATGCGCCTCAATACGTCTCTTGGCGGCTCATCGAACGCCCCCTTGAGGAAGAAGAACGCGATGCGCTCGCAGCAGCGTATGCGGATTTTCCGAAGCCGGTCTTTGCGCTGGAGAAATCCGGGCAAATTGCGTGGGAAAACGCCGCCATGCGGACGGTTCTCGGCGCCCGGCGCGGGGTCTTACAAGCAATCGACGATATTGTTCTGGGTGAAACCGGCGCCCTCCTCGCTTCCCTGTTGCGGGTCGATGGGGCGGTCGTGGAAGCGGAACTTCGCCAGCGCGGCGGCGACCCGGTTGATGCGAAGTTTAGCGCCTTCAGGCGCGGCGGCGTCGGTGAAGGGTTTGTTTGTGTTGTCGTTGATGTGGACAACGCCGAGCTCGGCGATGTGGACGTGGTCGCCAGCAATGATCTTACAGACGCGCCTTTTGGGGCCGCCATTGTCGAGGGCGAGATCGGTCGCGACGCGCGCATTATCGAAGCCAATCGCGCTTTTTGCTCCGTCTTCGGCGGCGTGAAGAAGAACGCTCACTTGTCCAGGGCCCTTCCGCCGGAAACGCTTACCGCCCTTTCGGCGGAGCTCAAGAAAAAAACCAACACAAAAACGGGACCCAGCGCCATCGAGGCGACCGTTGGCGAAGGCGCTGCGGCGACCCACCACGCTTTGTTTGCAAGGCCCGTGCGCCGCCGACGCGGTTCTTACGGCGCGAAGCGAATTTATCTCTATACGGTTGAAATTACCGACCAAAAACGCATGGAAGAAGCCCATGCGCAAGATCAAAAGCTAAAAGCGATCGGGCACCTCGCGGGCGGCGTCGCCCACGACTTCAACAATCTTTTGCAGGTGATCTTGGGCAACTGCGAACAACTCATGTTGCGCCATCCGCTGGGTGATCCGGCTTACCAAGAGCTATTGCTTATTCGCGAAAATGCTCAGCGTGCGGCAAATATGACAAAGCAATTGCTCGCCTATTCGCGCAAGCAAACGCTGACGCCGAAGGTTCAATCGATCACTGAAATATTGCTCGATTTCTCAAGGTTCTTGGATCGTGCGGTGGGCGAAAAAGTCAAGCTTGAATTCATCAATGGGCGCGGGCTGCCGCCAATCAAAGTGGATCGAAACCAGCTTGAAACGGCGATCATGAACCTCGCGGTCAATGCGCGCGATGCGATGGCGCCGTCGGGCGGGCTCGTGTCTGTCAAAACGCGCGCCCTATCCGAGGCAGAAGCGCGCGAGGCGAACCTAACCGAGTTCAATGGTAAGGGGGCGGTGGAAATTACCGTGTCGGACACCGGGCCCGGCGTCCCGAAGGATATCGCCACAAAGATCTTCGATCCGTTTTTTACCACAAAAGACGAAGGCAAGGGCACGGGCCTCGGGTTGTCCACGGTTTATGGCGTGATCGGACAAATGGGTGGCGTCATCGTTCTTGACCCGGCGTCGATTGATCGGGGCGACGGCGCGGAAATAGAAGGCGCGACCTTCCGGATTTACTTGCCGGCAGCGGAGGAAGAAGCCGAGGCGGCGAGCGACGAGGCCGCCGATGAGCCTGTCGCTCCGAAAGTTGTCGACTTCACGGGAACGGGGCGCATTCTTGTGGTTGAGGACGAGGATCCGGTCCGCGCCTTTGTGGTCGCAGCGCTTGAACGCAACGGCTATGATGTGACGGCTGTCGCCGACGGCGTCGATGCGCTCGAACTCCTCGAAGACGACGAAGAGGCCTTCGATATCGTTTTAACCGATGTCATGATGCCGGAGATCGACGGGCCCTCGATGATTGAGCAGGCGCGGGAAAAATTTGGCCTGTCGGCAAGCGTTATTTTCATGTCCGGCTACGCGGAGACCGCCATGCGGGACCAGTTGGCTAAGGTCGATGGCGCGGACTACATCCAGAAGCCCTTCCCGATGGCGAGCCTCGGCGCCAAAGTGAAAGAGACGCTCGCGGGGCGGCTCGCCGCGCAATAAGCGGCGGAGTGGGTGAAAGTCTTGCGGTAGGGGCACTGTTTTGCCTTTGTTGCGAGCGCCCCCTTATCTTTACTTTGTATCCTCACCTCGTGTCTTCACGCCCTGTCTTAACGCCATGTCTTCACGTAAGGCGCAAATCGACTTAGCTAGATTTCATGCGTGAAATTGTTTTCGACCTAGAGACGACTGGCTTCCGCTATGACGAAGGCCATCGCATTGTGGAGATCGGCGCGATTGAAATGGTTCGCGGCGCGGTCACCGGAAAATCGTTCCACACCTATGTGAACCCAGAGCGGGATATGCCCGACGGCGCCTACCAGGTGCATGGACTTTCAGCGGAGTTTCTTAGCGATAAACCTAAGTTTGATGACGCGAGTGTCGCTGACGCCTTTCTCGATTTCATCGGCGAGTCGCGGCTCGTAGCCCATAATGGGGAGAAATTCGACCTGCCGTTTTTAAACGCCCAACTCGCGGGTTTTGACCGGCCGACGATACCGGGCGAGCGCTTGACGGACACCCTGCCTCTCGCCCGCCGGCGCTTTCCCGGCGCGCCCGCAAGCCTCGACGCTCTTTGTTCGCGCTTCGGGATCGACACGGCCGAACGCGAACGCGACGGCCACGGCGCGCTTCTAGACTCAAGACTATTGGCGACGGTTTATATAGAGCTTACCGGCGGGGCCCAGGCGGGTTTAAGTTTCTCCGAGGACGATGAGTACGGCGCGACCCGCCGGCCCCGTAAACCGGTTAAACAACGGCCAACCCCACTGCCCTCTCTCATTTCAAAGGAAGAAGCCGCAGCACACGAAGCGTTTATTGAAAGCCTCGGGCCAGACAGCATTTGGGCGAAAAAGCGCCTGGCCGACGCTTAAGCGCAAACGCGCGCCTTCGGGAAGATTGGATTTCGGCTAGAGCGCCGGATGATCATATTGGATCACTTTAAGGTTGTCTCAGGCGCTCAAAACAAAGAATCTAGAGCATCGGCTTGCCTCAGGCTAATCGCCCGATGCTCTAGGCGCTGGCGCCTTGGGCCGCCGCGGCTTCGCGGGCTTTGCGCTGCTGGTAAACACCGAAGAAGTCTATCGGGTCGAGCATGATCGGGGGGAAGTTTCCAGCGATCGTGGTCTCAGAGATAATCTGGCGCAAATAGGGAAACAAAAGGCGCGGACATTCGACCAACATCACGCCTTCCATCTGATCCTGCGGCACGCCTTTAATTTCAAAAGCGCCGGCATAGGTCGTCTCGATCACAAACGCCACGTCATCGCCGCGGGTCGCTTTCGCCGTAATGGTCAGCTCGATTTCATACTGGTCGCCGCCGAGGCCGCGACCGTTCACATCCACATTGACGTCGATCGCAGGCGCTTGTCCGTTATCAACAAAACTCTGGGGAGCGTGGGGGTTCTCGAAGGAGTGGTCTTTTAGGTATTGCGCAAGCACGCGCATGGAAGGTCCGGTCGTCGGCGCATCGGCGCCGCCATTCGGCGTTAGCGGTGTGTCAGACATTTTTTTACCGTTTATTCGCGAAACCGGCAGGTAGCACGTGCCCTTCTGTCACGGCAAGAACCAGGCGCGATCAAAAACGGCGCACCTCAACTTTCACGTCGCCCCGGTCGACCGCCTGGCGCAACCGACTGAGCGCATAGCGTGCAATGGCCCGGCGGATCGGCGGCGTCAGCAGCATAAAGCCGAGGGCGTCGGTCATGAAGCCGGGGGTCATGAGGAAGGGCGCCGCGACCAATAGGAAGACACCGTCAACGGCGGCTTCCACGGGCGCCTTACCGGCGTCGATGTCGCGCCGGGCGCTTGCGAGCGCTGCGAAACCCTGGAGCCGCATAATAACGCCGCCTAAAATAGCCGTAGCGACGCAGGCAAGTATGACCGGCAACGCGCCAAAGGCGCCGCCGGCTTTGAGCAAGATATAAATTTCAACAAACGGCCCGACGACAAATGCGATCAGGAGAA
>JBCCTV010000030.1:0-19961 GCA_039197915.1 Pseudomonadota bacterium
ACAAAGCGGTTTTTGAAGGTTAACCCGTATTAACGCTGCCGCATTCTGGCCCCAATTCAACTTTAATCAGAAAGCAAGGGGAGCATTTAGTGTGGCGTGCGGCTTGCTAGTTACAGTGGGCTAGTCTGGTAAGGGTGCTTCTATGATTACAGTCGTTGGTGTCGTTAGTTTTGGTGCGTTTATTGTTGTCGTCGCTTCCATTCTCAGACAACTGGGCGCCTCAGAAGTCGCCAAAGGCCTCTTAATCTTCACAGTGATTGCCGTCGCCGCGGCCTTCTCTGTTACCTACCTTCCAAGCCTACTTCTTCCTTAAATTACAGGATTGCACCTTACGTAACTGCGCTGAGGGTGTGCTGTGCGACCGAGGTTGCCTCTGGTTACCCATTGGCTTCATGAGCGCGTTCGCGACATCGCGTCTTCGTTGTTGTGAGCTCAGCATTTGCGCGCAGGATGCAGTCCCTGCATTGTCTCGGGAAATGTCGAGCAATGAGTGGTCTCGATAGTTCTTGAGCACGGAGAGAATTTCGATGGATGTTCTTCAAACTGAACGGCCCGCCTGGAAGACCGACGAACTCGTCCTTTTCGAGGAAGAAACCGGTAAATTTTTTCAGAGAGAGTTGAAGCCGCACGTCGAAAAATGGCGCGAAGCCGGCGTCGTGGACCGGTCAGCTTGGGATAAAGCGGCCGAGGCCGGTTTGCTGTGCGCGTCAATGCCAGAGGAATATGGCGGCGCTGGCGGTACATTTGCACACGAACAAATTATGATGGAGCAACAGGTCTACGCCGGCGTCGAAGGCTTCGGCATGTCCCTGCATAACTGCATCGTTGCTCCGTACATTCTTCATTACGGCACTGACGAGCAAAAAAAGCGGTGGTTACCGCGCATGGCGGCTGGCGAGCTAATTGGTGCGATCGCCATGACGGAGCCCGGCACCGGCTCTGACTTACAATCGGTCAAAACAACCGCGATCAAAGACGGTAATCAGTACGTCATCAATGGATCTAAAACGTTCATCACGAACGGACAGACGGCAAATCTCATAATTGTCGTTTCGAAGACGAGCCTCGATGAAGGCGCACACGGCGTCTCTTTGATGGTCGTTGAAACGGATGAAGTGGACGGTTTCCGGCGCGGGCGTAATCTTGAAAAGATGGGCCAAAAAGCTCAGGACACGTCTGAGTTATTCTTTGATGATGTTCGTATCCCAACGACGAATTTGCTCGGAACGGACGAGGGGCATGGCTTCGTTCAGCTCATGGAGCAATTGCCGTCCGAGCGCCATCAAATCGGCATCACCGGCATAGCGGCGATCGAGCGCGCCCTGTCGCTCACGATCGATTACGTCAAAGATCGTCAAGCTTTTGGCAAACCGCTGATCAAATTTCAGAATACCCAATTCAAACTAGCGGAATGCAAAGCGAAGGCGACGATGGCGCGCGTCTTTGTCGACCACTGTACGGACCTTCTGCTACAAGGAAAGCTCGACGCGACGATGGCGTCAATGTCGAAACTGTTACTTACCGATCTCGAAAACGAAATTGTTGATGAATGCCTCCAGCTGTTTGGCGGCTACGGATATATGGACGAATATCCGATCAGCAGAATGTATGCGGACGCTCGCGTTCAGCGGATTTACGGCGGCACAAACGAGATTATGAAGCTGCTTATCTCGCGCTCGCTTTAGCGTCCGTGTCGACTGACAAACCGTGGCGCCGGGCGCTGGACATATCGCCGTCCGACGTCGCCGCTTACAGGCGCATGCGACCCGCGCCGCCGCCTGGCGTTCTGCCAGAAAAAGCGGGGACCAACGAAGAATCCGTTTGGGACTATCCGCGTCCGCCTGAAATTCGCAAGGCGCCGGCGATCGCCGAGGTGCGTTTTGGCGGCCAGGCAATTGCCAAAAGCAGTGCTGCGCTCCGTGTCTGCGAAACAGCCGGCGCGCCAGTCTATTATTTTCCGCCAATTGATGTGCGTGAAGATTGTCTCATCGAAGTCGGTGATGTCTCAGTGTGCGAGTGGAAAGGGGCGGCTGTTCATTTTGACGTTGTTGTGGATGGCAAGCGCGCAGCAAAAGCGGCGTTTTCATACCCGGATCCATTCGACGACCTCGGGCGCGGCTTTCAGCGCATTGCCGGTTGGTACGGATTTTATCCGGCGTGCGTCGATGCTTGCATATTGGGACAGGAGATAGTGCGTTCGCAGGAAGGCGGCTTTTACGCAGGCTGGGTAACTGACGCCATTAGAGGCCCGATCAAAGGCGCGGCAGGTTCCGGAGGCTGGTGAAATACAATCTGAGTTGACGCCCATGGGCGTCGTCCTATCATTTCCCCCTTTAGTCGAAATGAGAGCGATTTGCCTCTTAGTTTTTAGGATCTCGTTCAATGCGCATAATTCTCAGTATTCTGGCGCTTATTTTTATCGCCGGTTTTGCTCGGCTCATATATGCCGTTGTGGGTCTGTCTGGGGTGACGACGACACTTTCGAATGTTGGCGTCGAGGCGTGCGAAAAATTAGATATTTTCCCTGGTACGGAAGATGTTGATATCGACCGTGAGCGGAATATCGTATATGTTTCCGCAGGTGGACCAACACGTGAGTGGTATGTGGACGGATCGATCGACCAGCCGGCGCGTGGCGGTATTTTTGCGTTTGAGCTTGGCGCTCCGGAAACGCTCCGGCGTGTGAGCCCGCCGCTCGATGATTTTCTACCGCACGGCATAAGCCTATGGACTGGGACTGACGGCGAGCAAAGGCTCTTCGCCATAAATCATCGCTTCAATGGCGACGAAGTTATTGAGATTTTCGACATTTTGGAGGATGGGCAGTTGGCGCTCGCCGAAAGCGTGACAGCGCCTGAGATAAAATCCCCTAATGATTTGGTCGCCGTCGGGCCGTCGTCTTTTTACGTTACAAATGATCGCCGTTTTGAGCACGGTCCGATGGCTTTGGCGGAAGCATACCTGGCGTTACCACTTACGAATGTCATCTATTACAATAATGGATCCGCATCGATTGTCGCCAATGGGCTTGGTTATGCGAATGGCGTCAATAAGTCCCGGGACGGATCAACGATTTATGTCGCTGAGATCTTAGGGCGCCGCCTATCCATCTTTACGCGTGATAGCGCAACAGGCGACCTCAGCGCCCGCCGCCGGGTTAAGCTGCCGACGAGTCCCGACAACATTGATGTGGCTGCCGATGGCGTTTTGTGGATCGCTGGGCATACAAAAATCTTGGACTTCCAGTCCTATGCCAGCGGCGCTTCGTCGACCGCGCCGAGCCATGTCGTTACCTTTGATCCCGCAAGCGGCGCCGTCACAAACCCGATTATCTCGACGGGGGGCGAAATCAACGCGGCGACCGTTGCGGCGTTCCATAACGGCTATGCGGTGCTCGGTGGTGTTTTCGAGGACTATGTCTTGATTTGTCCTGTGCCCTCGACCGCGGATTGATAGCGTTATCTGCTTGCGAATTTACGCCATATCGCTATTTTCACCGCTCTGCGTCGAGCATTTGCGGCAGATAAAGCGGGTATAGCACAACGGTAGTGCAGCAGCCTTCCAAGCTGAGGATGCCGGTTCGATTCCGGCTACCCGCTCCAATCACGGCGATATGCGATGGGGCGCAGAGCGTCTCAACCATACGTTCGTCGCAAATCGCAAGAAGCGCGCGCTAAACCGGTCCGCGTTTCGTTTTATTGTCGTGCCAACACGTCGTGTACTGACGCCAGACTTCGCGGCCGATCATGTCCTCTTCTTTGTCGAGCGTGTCCAAGTTGCGAAACCGAAGTTCGTCATCGCGGCCGAACGCTTTTCCCCCGCCAATGCGGACTGAGATATACATGATCTGTCGAAGGGCAAAAGATACGCCCAGATATTTCATTGCCTCACGGAATATCTGGTCTGCATGGAGACGGCCAAGTTTGCTGCCGGGGCGACCTGTCGCGTAAAGCCAATCGTGGATTACAGCGGCCTCTGCGTGGCGCCCAAATGGCGATATCAACCACCGAACGCCAGAAGGAATTGACGCGAAATCTGTTTCATATTGCGGCGGAGCGAGGACGGCGAAGCTGCGCTTCTTGCGCCGTTGAACATAGATGAATGGTTTGAGTATTACTGAGACGCGCCGGCCGTCGCGCAATGCAGCCGGCACGACGGCGACTGTGAGCGGGCTCATGAAATTCTCAGTGTCGCCGTCCAAGACCCCGCAGACGGTTTGGCCAAATTCGATAAGGTCTTCGTCGTCGGTTTCATGGGTGCGCGTTTTCGAAACGCCCCGAGCGCTTTCCAGAATATCGCCAATTACGGCGCCAGCTTCATCTCTGTTCATGTTTCCCCCGACACCTTTGAGCGCAACGCGCTGTTTGTTCCTTCGCGGATTTGTCACCGCATTATTGGAGGGGAATTTCGCACCGGCAAGTCACGTTACTTACAGCACGCAAACACTGACGGCGCCTAAGCGTGCAGCAACTTGCGAGATACGCCGACGAAATAAGGCTAGGCGGCAGCGCCCAAATCAACGAGCGCGCGTTCTAGACTGTCAATATCTGCTGGCTTCGCCATATGCGCGTCAAACCCAGCGGACAGGAGTTCCAGCACCTGCTCTTCAAAAGCGTGGGCCGTGAACGCAATTATTTTCGTTGGCGCAAGCGATTGCTCCGCCTCCTGCCGCCGTATCTCTTGCATTGCCGCGACACCGTCCATCACCGGCATCTGGATATCCATCAGGACAGCATCGTAGCGTTTCGCCCGACACATGTTGACGCCTTCTTCACCGTTTGTCGCGAAATCCAGTTTGCCAACCCGGGACCCAAAAATCGCGCCTGCAACGAATCGATTTGTCTCATTATCGTCGACCAGCAGAAGCGACAGGGCGTCAAAGCTCCGGGCGCGGCTTTCCGGTGTTTCGGAACTCTTTTCATCCGCGCATTGACTAAGAGGCGTTAACGGAAGAACAAAGGTAAACTCGGCGCCGCCTTCGGGCCGGTTACACGCATTGATCTGCCCGCCGAGCGCCTTAACGATCCGTGCAGCGATTGCCAAACCGAGCCCTGTTCCGCCATGCTTGCGCGTAATCGATGCATCAGCTTGCGTGAACGGCTCAAAAAGTCTGTCAATGTCGACATTGGCTAGGCCGACACCTGTATCTTGCACGGAGAAGCGAATTTGCCGCTCACCAGATTTAGCACTTCCGACTCCGCCACTCTCACCAGCACTTCTCGGCGTGGGACTTTCATCTTTTACGGTGACCTGAACACGGCCGCCAGTTGGCGTGAATTTAGCCGCGTTTGAAATAAGGTTCGTCAGTACTTGGATAATTTTTGTCGGATCGGTGTTAAACGGTCCTTCGACGCTACTGTCCACTGACCAATTAATGACAACGTTTCGTTCTGCAGATTGCGGCCGGATGGTCTCAACGGCTTGCTGAACGGTTTCGGTGATATCAGTTTCAATAGTTTCTATTGCGACGGCGCCGACATCGATCTTTGAGAGGTCAAGAATATTATTTAAAATGCCGAGAAGCGATGCCGCGGACTGGGAAATGACGCGGGCGTATTCCTTCACATCGGGGGCGATTAGCCGCCGTTCCAATAACTGGGACAATCCAACGATCGAGTTCATCGGCGTTCGGATTTCATGGCTCATATTGGCAAGAAAATCCGACTTCGCGCGGGCCGCGGCCTGTGCCCGGTCTTTTTCTTTGACCAGCGCCGCCTTCATTTCCTCTTCGGCGGTTACATCTCGGATGATGCCTAGAAAACCAATTGGGTTTTCCTCGTCGTCCATTATCCGTGTGCCCACTGTCTCACTAAGAAAGACGGATCCATCGTGACGACGGTAACAGACGCGCTCTGATGACCGCTGTTGAGACGTGCCGCGGTTGAATCGCTCTCGGCCTGCACGATCATACTCGCCTGGCTCAGCGTACAAAAATTCCGTTGTTTTGCCGACGACTTCGTCTTCTTGCAATCCAAACAACTCAGTAAACGCGTTATTCACTGAGAGAATTCGGCGATCTAAATCTACGACAACGATTGCTTCGGCCGATGCATAAAACAGCGCGCGCAGCAGGTTTTTGTCGCGTGTTGGCATTTAAGTGCTCGTAAGCTCGCAGCGCGTAAAAAAAGCTGCATTGTTGATACTCAAATTCAAGAGGAAATCCTTAAACGAATCCTAAACTAGCGCCTAAACGCTGCAATTTATTCGAGTGAATTGAGTAAGAATTCTTTAAACGCGTGTTATTGGTAAACGCGCTGTTAATCAAGACTAATAGGGTGTGTACGGCGGTTACGCTGCAATTGTCTCGCAATCGTCCTTGGTGACGGCGGCGTTCAACGCCGCTGCTAAGCTCTCCAGACGAATTGGCTTCGAAAGGAAATCATTGAACCCGTTTGCGAGAAGGCCCTCGCGTTCACCCGTCATCGCGTCAGCAGTGCAAGCAATGACCGGTAGTGAGCCAATCGGATCGGGCTGCATCCGGATTGTTTTTGTTGCTTCGATTCCGTCCATGACCGGCATATGTTTGTCCATCAAAACAACATCGAAGGCTGACGGGTCCGCCAAGAGAAGCTCGACCGCCTCTTTGCCATTTTCTGCGGTTGCGTAGCTCGCGCCCAGTGTCTGTAGGAAGCGTTGCACGACCATCTGGTTGATTGTGTTGTCCTCAACGATTAATACGCGAACAGTATCCAAGTTCGGAAGCGACGCGTTTTGCTCGTTAGCCGGATTATTTAGGTCGCCTTCAACCGCGCGATGCGGCAACCGCAGTTCGAAGGTCGACCCTGCGCCCAGCGTTGAAGACGCGAAGATATCGCCGCCCATCAGTTGGGCCAAATTTCGGCAGATTGCCAGACCCAACCCTGTACCGCCGAATTTTCGTGTCGTATCGGGGTCGCCTTGCTCAAAGGGTTGGAAAATTTTCGAGAGGCTTTTTGGCGCGATGCCGGGGCCGGTGTCTTTCACTTTGACAGAAAAGAAGTCCTTTCCCTCGTAGTTAATAGGACTGACACTGATTTCGACCGTGCCTTGGTCGGTAAACTTCAAGGCATTTGAGACAAGGTTATTAATTATCTGACGGACACGGATGTCATCACCCAGCAGTTTTTTTGAAACCGTCGGGTCAATATTGAAAGTCAATTCAACCGACTTCGCCTTTGCCGTTTCGCACCATCCATCGCAAATATCCTGGACTAGTTTGTGTATACTGAAGGGGTGTTCGGTGATTTCCAGGCGTCCCGCGTCAATTTTTGACAGGTCCAGAATGTCATTTAGAATTGTGAGGAGGGCGTCGCCAGACTTTTCAATCGTCTGAACCAGATGAAGTTGATCACTATTTAAGGTGCTCGTCCGGAGGGATTGGGTAAGTCCCAATACACCGTTAAGCGGCGTGCGGAGCTCATGGCTCATGTTTGCTAGAAAGCGCGCTTTCGCTGCTTCCGCTTTTCGCGCCCGCTGCGCAGTTCTCTCGAGCTTTTCGAACGCATGGAAAATCGAAGCGCCAAAGGCGCATCCCATTACGGTCGCCATGAGCACAGAATATGTCGCTTGGCAGGCTCGCTCAAAGTTGCGCGCTGGGTCTACTTCAAACCCCGGAACTGGGGCGGCAATTGATACGTGGTATAGAAACCAAATTAGAAGAACCGAAAACGCACCAGCAATCAGCGTCATCCGCCAGCCACTAATGAAACCACTTAAGATTGGGGCGACCACAATGAAGGGAACGAGGGTAGTATTAATCCCCGAACCCGACGGGCCAGCAGTCCCTAAAATGCCGCCGAGATGCACCACCAGCGCAAAGCAAGTGAACAAGAGAAACTTCTGGGTATGCAGCATTAGGTGCGCCCCAAAGAGGAGCGTAAGCGCCATGATAACCGAGATAATGTGATATTTTGTGTACCCACCATAGGTGATGTACATCGAGAATTGGTTCGCTAACTGAACAAAGAAAAAAGCCCACGAGAATGCGTAAATAGCGCGCGCACGAATGATCGATCCTGTGGGTCCTTCCCGGTCAATCCCCAATAACCGTTCGTAATTTTCCCACAGGCGCTTCATCGTGCGGTCTCCACCCTATCGACGGTGATAATGATCAAGATTTACTTCGCATTTCTAAAGATTAGTCGGGGGACTAATCCCTAAACGCGCTTCTTGATAAAGATGTGTTCGGAAGTGCAACGAGAACATTAAAAGTCTGCTAATCCCGTTAATGGTTTAGTAACCCGCTGACCGCGAACGACATGCGGCCTCAGGAAAGAGGCTGTGCACTTGAACAAAAAAGACTTAGCCCCAGTGGGGTCCTAGGGCGCATATCGCACCAAGCGCCGGTCATGCTGCCCTGCCGGAGATCTTTGATCCTTAAAAAGCAAATACTGGCGAAGGACAAAGCGAACGGCTTCGGTCGCTTGCTCTCAAAAGCGCGTCGGCGCTTCTGATGGAAACCCGCCCCGCTGGAGGGCCTTTGGCCCGCGAGGCTATAAAAATGGCGGAGAGGATGGGATTCGAACCCACGAGACGGGACAAACCGCCTACTCCCTTAGCAGGGGCGTAGTTGGTGTAGGGATTATCGTTGCAAATCATATGCTTACCCAACCCTCTCATTCAACTGGGACGAAATTGGGACGAAGTTCCATCCCAACCGGGCGGCGTCTAAGCCAATTCCTGGCGGTGCTTCGTGTGCGTACCGTTCGACCATTTCGAATGACGACCAGCCGCCCAGGCGTTTCAAGCGCAATAAGTCTTTTGATTGGTCAGCGAACCAGGTCGCCCACGAATGTCGCAAGGTGTGAAAAGTAATGATGCGGATACCTGCGCGCTTGCAGGCGGTCGCTAGTGCGTCGTTGAACAACCCGCCTGTCTGGGCGCGCACGATATAGGCGTTGCCCTTTGGCGTGCGGAATGCGGCGCCATGGCTAGGTAACCCTGCATTTGCTAGCGCCGCCACGAGGCGCGGGGGAAGGTCAACGCGACGGTCTTTGCCGTTTTTCGATTTTCGGATGGTCGCGCTCGCGTAATTTAAACGAACGTCCGAAGCCTGAAGCCGCGCGACGTCGCTTGCTCGCGCACCCGTACCGAACCCAAATTCGAAAATAGGCGCCGCATGTGGGCTTGCGCTTTGAATTATTGCGGCAGCTTCATCCGGAGTGACAAACTCAATACGCCCCTCGGGCTCTTTTGGGCGGTCGATTGCTGGCGGCTGACACCATCCGCGCTTTGCGGCATGCTTCAAAACAGCAATTGACGGGGTGTAAAACTGTCTCCGTCGCGTAGACGGTGATTGCCATGGGTATGCCGCGTGCGCATGTTTTTTTACTGTCTCTTCATCGACGTCACGCGCGCGCAGGTCTCCCATTAGTTCGATAGGCTTTCGCAGAAAACGTCCGCGCCCAAAGCGTTCTTTCTCGCTGTCGGCGGCGTCGATATAAGCAAGAGACGCGGCGGCAAAGGTCACGTTGTCCTCCGCAGTTGTGCGGCCAAATGCACGACGCTCGCCGTCTTCGTAATTTTCCCGGTCGGCAATTGCCTGCGCATGCTCTCGTTCAAACACGCCAAGGCTTCGCTTGAGCTGACGTCCATTCTCAACCCAGAAAAGGTAGTAGGGCCCGTCTGGGCGGTCGGCGCGCTTTTTGACGGTGTAGCGGGGCACGTGGCCATCCTTTCACGGATTGAATCAATGTCTTTTGCTGGAAAACGCCACTGGCCTATCTTGTACCGAGCATCTAGCCCGGCGCGCTTAAGCTTGCGGGCGAGAGTGTCCGGAGAAATCTGATACTGACTGGCCAGCTCCTTAAGCGTGAGGTGTTTCACAGCGCCCTCATTCATCGCCTAATAAAAATCCAAGCTTCGTAACGCCAGTAGGATTTGCTTTCTTAGTAACGTCAGCAAGCATCCCAATATTAACGCATGTTCGGAACACGCTTTCGTCGATAGGGTTGTGTCGTAAAAAGTCTTGATAATTCAAGTAAACTTTTGATTCCCATGAAGAGCGTTCTTCCGGGAAATTTTCGACACCATTCAGCAATGATGTCACCAAAAGGTCATAATGAGCGCACTCCGGGAAAAACCACTGTGCGACTAGGTGAGTTCCGGCGACCCAGTTTGATACCAGCGACATTTCCAGGTCTTGTCGAAAAATGTGACAGACCTCAGTAGCTAGAAAAGCCGCCACCTCTGCGGGCGAGTAAAGCCACCTACCGTTATCGGCTAGCTCACCATACTGATTAATAAACCCGCGACGACGCCGATCACGAAATCGTTCGGCATCCACGCCGGTTATATCTGAAACTTTGCCAGCCGTAATTCTTCGGCTACCGGTGACTTGATAAAGCTTTTTGTACTCAGCTGCTTCATTGACCGTGCTATTCATCTCACGTTTATATGTGAGAAATATCGCACGGTCAATACCGGTCTGCATTTTTACATGCGCTCGCTGTGTGAATCGGCAATCACAGCAGCTACGACCTCATCTAGAATAATCGCGACGTCGCCAAGCACGGCCTGGCAAGCCGCGAGATCGCACGGATCGAGCTTGAGCGCTTCGATCATCACGCGGCCTGCGTGGAGTTTATCAATTGCTGGCTGAAGCTCTTTTTTGAACTGTGTCAGTTGTTTTTTATAATTGCCTTCGAGCCGCTGCGCGCGGAGCGCGCCTTCAAGGAAAAAATTCTGATTATCCATAGCAATGCCTTTCATAAGAATGTATGCATATAAACTGCAACCTAACCGATTTAGTGTCAACATAAATTATGCAAGATCGCCTATAAAATGATTACTAGAGAACAATGCCGGGCAGCACGAGCGCTCTTAGACTGGTCTCGCGCGAAACTCGCAGAGGCCTCGTCTGTCTCTGAACGGACTATTACGGATTTTGAGAGGGGAGCGCGGAACCCGATTAATTCGAGCTTGATAGCAATTAGGCTAGGTTTAGAAAACGCAGGCGTCGAGTTTATTGCCGAGAATGGCGGCGGTCCGGGTGTGCGCCTCAAAAAGGCCGATGCCGGATAAATTCGACATCGGTTCGGTGAATGGCCTAGACCCTTTCTAGCAACCATTCAAAGGAACAGCCGGATGTCAAATGGACAAGAAATTACTAGCGCTACACTAAAGCTGCATCTTGTAGACGGCGGACTTTTGCCAATTGAGATTGCGTCCGGGAAAGAATTTATAAAGTTGGTTTTCGGCGATGATTTTTCCGCACCACCACAAACTTTGTCGATCGAAGTTGAAATGAACGATGGTCGACAGGCAACGGTTTCAGTACCGTACGGGGGTTCTAACTTTGCCTCAGTTAGCGTCGACTGAGCGACCCATACCGTCATCCAGCTGAGTGATTTAGGACTTCCCGCAAGTTTGCACGAGGTCATTGCAGCGTTGCAGCGGCGAAGAAAATGCGTGAGGCGAAGGCAATCGCTGCGCATGGCGGGGATAGGACAGAGCAAGGTAGCGACGCTACCTTGATGCAGCCAGGAAGAGGAGCCGACTATCTCGCCGCTTGCCTGGCAAAAAGAACAGAAACGCATCCGCGCTGAGGCTAACCGAAAACGTAGCGAGGCGGCAAAAGCGCAACCGCGGGCCCGTAATGGGGCGCGATTGGCAGAGAGGCAGGTAGTGGGCCAAGTTGACCCACTACCTCAAAAGACAAAAGCTCATGTTACTCGAGAGGCTAAGGCTAAAGCGTCCAATACTTCGAGTTCCGCCGTAAAGAGAATGGATCAGCTTTCCCGCGAACGGCCGGACCTAGCGGAGAAGATGCCCGCAGTAAAAAGGCGGGGAGACTGGCAGCTCCCCGCCTAGTGTTGCGTTCGCGCCGCCAGCCAAGGAGCCAACGCTCTATCCGCGAGGGGGAGGACCCCCGCAGACAGCAAACTTAAATATCTAGGGCGCGCCAGCGAATGCCTTTGCAGCCTCAATTTCTTCCGTAGACAAACCGGCTTCGCGCGCGAGCGCCAGCGCCTGAATGACACCACCCAGAGCCCTGGCGCGGCCGCCTGTGTCACACGCGCCGAGCGGCTTGATGACGTCAAGCGATACGCTGGCTCCAAGTTTCTCACTCGCCTCATGGGCAATAAGTCCGCATATAGGCGTGAGCGTGAATTGAGCCAAATGCCTTTGCGATTCTCGCATTGCTGGCCCCGCAACATCCGCAGCAAGTAGTCCAGGATTAACACCGAACACCGAGCAAATGGCGTTTCTCGCTAAAGCTAACGATTCAACCAGGGCTGCTTTCTGCAGGTCTGGGGTTAGAGACTTCGGTGTCCAATCGGCGTCCGGCATAGGACCGCCAGATGAAATCACACGCGTCGATTCCTGCAAGAGGATGCTGCCGCGTTTCCCTACGAACTGAGAGGCCAGCGTGTTTTTGTCCACCGTCGGCGTTTCTGGGAACGAAATAATTTGGCTACCGAACGGCGTGTTCTGAGCAACGTCGCGCATTGCCGTTTCAATGGCGGCAATCAGCTCCGCTGAAAGTTGAGCGCGTTGTAGCGGCGCTGTTCCGGCGTAAGGCTGCGAGACGTCAGAGCCTAAGCGCACGTGCAAAACCTCACCCGCAAGGGCTGTAATGCTGCGCCCGCCGCCTGCGTCCGGCATGCTTAACCGATAGGCAATCGGGCGGGTATTGCGTGTTGAAATAGTCCAATCGGTGGCCGGGATGAGCCCGTCATCATCAAGCAGAAAAACGCATTCACCACGCAGAGCAAGCGCACGACCCATGAGCGCAAGTATCGGCGGGGTCAGTGCGTCCGTGCCGTCGACGGCCGCGAGGCTTAGGCCGTTTTCCCACAAAGATACGCAGCTCTGCACGGCGCTTGTGAGAGCGGCGACATTGCGACGGCCTATAACGTATTCAGCGCGTGCTGAAATGACTTGGTTTGTGTAGCCCGCATTTAGCGCGCGCTTTTCCATCGGCTCTTTTTTCTTGAACGGCCACATTACGACGCCCCCAGTCTTCGATAGGGTCTTAGCAAATCAGCGGCGCCTGAGTTCTGAAGCGCGCGGGCCAGAAACGTTGGATTGGCAAATTCGCGTTCAGTGGTCGGAACAAGGTTTCCCGGAATGACGCCATAGTCATCGGCATGCTCAGCAACCGAGGTTCGAGTCGCAACCCGCTGGTCCGCCGGGATGGAATGGGCCGCACCGAAATACTCCGCCAGCCGAAAGACGGCCTCCATCACCGCACGCGGCGGCGTTGAACCATCGCCTACCGTGCCAACAAAACGGTAGGGCCCTTCGTCGCGCAAAATAAAGCCGCCAAGGGGCGAAACGGGAACTGTAACCGGCTCCCAAACATCATCCGCCCAGATCTCGATAGTTGTTGCAGTAAACGGATGGCGCGGAGGCTCCCAATCGCCGGAGCCTTTTACAACAAACGTGCAGGCGCGCGATGTCCATCGCTGGGTGATGTAGCTCTCAATCCGCTCCCAAGCTGTGCGCAATAATTTTTCGCCAACGCCCGACAACGGCCCTTCGAATGTTGCGGCTTCGGGATAGGTCTCTACGGCCGCTTCTTCTATTCTAACTGTAGTCGCCATTAGAGCCTCCATCGCCTAAGTGCAGTGCGCAGGTCAGGTGTTGCCGCCATGTCCTCGGCGCGAAGTTCTGCGTTTGCTTCTATGTAAACGGGGCGCGTCACGATGCTCAGTTCGAAGAGCAAGGCCTGTTTTATCTGCCGTATCTTTGCGCCGTGTTGCCCTGCGCTCGGATTAATCGGCTCGTCTACAAATTCTTCCGCCTCGCTTCTAGGCACGGCCCGTTCTGGCGGCATCATGAAGCCGGGCGATATGCCGACAGCCAAGCCGCTTTTCAGAAGCGCAAGGGCGTCTCGAACATGGGTGACTTCTGAAATCTCGTCAGAGATAGCCGCGGTAAATTCCACAGCGTCTGCCGTGTCACGAATTTTCAGGGTGCCCTGCAATTTGGTTGCAAGCGGCTTGTCGTATCGGTGACCCGAAAGCAGGTGAATTTCTTCTTTCGGGTCTTCGATGCGAAACTTAAACGCCCGAGAAAGAATCTCTTCTTTTTCTGGCCGCCCACGGCGCCCGCCGCTCGATGTAACGGCGCGCTTGTTATAGGGAAACCGGCCGTTAATTTCGCGGCCGCCCCGGGGTCGCTGGCGCACTTCGAGGTCACCCCAGAAAGCGCCAGCATTTTCAAGGTTGGTTGTCATTACGAGCTCGCGTCTAAAATCTCGATTTGCTGTGAGCGCGAAACGCTGACGTCCATCGTCGCGAGCGCCGTCAGCCTGAGCCCGCCAGACGCCGCGTCGCTGTAGGGGTCGCGGATTAAATCGATGGCGCCCCATGTCGCTGCATAAATTGGGGCAACGCCACCGGTAACAGCGGTCATGACTGCGGTATCGGCGGGGAGTGCGATTGTGCTCATAACGATAGAGCCAGCCCCAAATCGCTTGATTAGTCGGTCATATTGGCTGTCGCTCGTGCCTGAGATGAGCGTGTCGCCATCAAGCGCCGCCCAGATTGTCGGCGTAATGAGGATACGCGCGCCACCTGGCTGATTGATTGCGTTGTTGTTCATCAACCTGGTCGCGGCGTCACGATAAATCCCGTAGGTGTTGAGGTTCGCAACTGCCTCTGTGTTAATCTCGGGCGTCACGCTTAAATTCAGAATGCCGGTCGGCTGTCCGCTGGTGCCGCTACCTTGAAAAACGGCGTGGTCCATCGCCTCAGAGATAGCGCCGTTCATATCCCGGCGAATGGCTTGCTCGAGCGCAGAGCCGGACTGCTTCAACGCTTTGCGCGTAATGCTCATCCGTACACCCAGCGTATTATCAGGCTTTAGGGGGCGGTCGACCGTTGTATAAGCCACCGGGTCGGCAAGGTTTCCGCCTTCTGTGGCCGCCCATGAAGCAGATACGGATGATGTTGAAATCGGGGTTTCTAACTCACCCTGTCCAACGTTAATCATCCGCGTACCCATGCGCGCCGCCACCGAGTCAGCGAAAAGCCTGTCGATAATCGGGGCAGTGCGGATGGGGTCAGGCGTTGTTGTCGACGTCGTGTTGCGAACCTCCAGGGCTTCCCACGGCACCGGTTGCCCACGAAATCCGCCTTGTCCGCGGAGCTCTTCAACAACCTCAGCAGTTTGACCGGAGAGCGCTGCGCCTTCGTCGAGGTTTAGCGCGACCTGGCGAAGCTCAAAATTGTTGACAAGCTCTGAGAATTCTTTGTCCTCGCGTGCTTCAAAATCATCGTTCGCCGCCTGGCGTTCTTCGCTCTCAGCAATAAGCGCAGCGCGGTATCGCTTTTCGTTTGTACGAAACTCCGCGTCGAGGCTATCGAGTGACCGTACCTCGTCCTCCGTGGGCTCCGTTTTTCCAACAAGCTGCGAAAGCTCTTGTCGAATTTCGCTCTGTCGCGATTGTATTTTTACTGACTCTAACATGAATTTCTCCGTTTGTTTGTAAGGGAACGAACCGCATTGCGCCATGCAACACGGGCCGGGTCTGGGGGTGGATGTCCGCATTCGATGCGCGTTTTACGCGTATGGCAGGACGGGCAAAGGCTTTGCAGATTGTCGAGATCGAACGAGAGTTCTGGGTGCGTGCGAACCGGCGTAATATGGTCCACTTCAAGCCGACCACGGGCGCTGCATTTCACGCACTTGAAGCCGTCTCGTCGTAGTGCTTCCAGGCGAAGGGATTTCCAGCGCCTGGAGCGTATTACTGCAGATGAATGCCGTTCATACTTCTTTGAGAATAAGCATGCGCTCAATTTCGTGGATAAACCCCTTGATGGTATCGGGATTTGCGGCGTGCTTAGGATTACCAAGTCGAAGTGCTTTACGCATTTTCTCCATGCGTTTGCCATCGTTACGAGCAAATACAAAAAACACAAATTCGTCTTCGCCGAGACTATCGTCTGCACGCGAAATCGTGACCAACTCAGAGTACTGGCTGTCACGCGCCCAATTGCGCGCCAAAATTTCACCGTTGGAATAAAATGCCATATGCAAGCTCCATTACCGCGGCAGTTTGCCGACGTTTCACAAGGGGCCGGGCAAAGCGCATAAGCGCTGGTAATGGGTGCCAATATTGAATGGCCCGGCTGATGTAAGGTACCGCTTACCAAATGCACAATCAAGCCCATATCAACCTCCCACCATTGCTCTGTGGACGGTTGATTAGGCGAACGCCTTCTGCAACGGCGAGCACCGCCGCCGCGGCTGCGTCGATCCGGCCAAGTGAACGCGCCTTAGCGAGCTTCACATTCCCGGCCGGGTCGGCGAGGCAAACCGTGTCTGTCAGTGCACTGCGAAGTAGCAGACTTTCAGGCGAGGCGACTTTTTCATCAAAAACAGCGCGCCGGAAGCGGTCACAGTCTTCACCGCCATCGCGATAGCCCATGCCTCGAAATATAATCGGTGTACGAATACCGGCTTTATGTGCGGCTTCCTCAAACTCAGCCTGTTTAAACCGGTCAGCCACAAGCCCATAAATTTCGCAGCCTTCCACGTGGCGAACCGTTTCGGCTATCCAGTCGCCAACCGTAACCGTGCGGTCACCAAGCGTTGAAAGCTCACCCGCCTCACTCATCAGTACATACCGGTCGCCGACGCCGTCCGATGCACCCCGTTCAGCAAGGCCCGGATTATTGGGAAACCAACCGCGGGTTTCTAAACGCCCCGTCTGGGGCCAGTAGAAGGCGCTAGCGGTCATCGATGCACTTGCGCCTAAATCACATCCAATCACACAAGGGCCCTGACGAGGGGGCAGGGTCGGCGTTTCGCATCTCAGCCATTCATCGAGGCTAACGAGAACTGCCCGGGTTTCCGTCGAGACGCGCTCATTGCGATTGTAGAGGCGATAGGTCGAAAGCGCAGACCCGCCGCGTTGGATGGCTTGGCGTGCTTGTCCCTGTAACCATTCAAGGCTTGAGCCTATGCCGTGCTGCGCACCTGGGTTCGCAAGCTTTATCGACGTCAAATCATCAGCAGGCAAACCAGGCTCAGGCCGAAATTCCATCACGAAGGCGCCGTCGGGCGGGCTATCGATTAGTTTTGAGAAGGGGTGCGTGTCGTCGCTTGCTGACGTTGAAATAACCAGCTGGCGACCGTCACGTTTGCCGAGACCAGAAGCGATTGCGTGTTCGAGTTCGTCGCCTTTTTCGCGTTCCCAATGGCCGCGCTCATCTAGAATCGCCAAGGTTGGCGCCGTACCGAGTACGGAACGCCCGTCCGCTGGAATGGCGCGGATGAGGTGCTTGCCGTCGAATTCGATTTCGAGATTTGGCCCACGGCGATATTTGATTTTCGCTTGCAGGGCGTCGGGCAGGGAACGGCAAAGGTCACCAGCAAATTGCCAGCCGATACGGGCCTGTTCACGATTGCGGGCTGCGAAAATGATGTCGCGCGAGCGCTGGGTGTCGATAGCGCCAACTAACGACGCCACGGCAACACCAGCCGACAACATCGTTTTACCGTTGCCACGCCCGATGCACAGAACCCCGAGTCGTGTATTCTGCTTCAGAGCGCCGCGCAGAAATTTTCTCTGGAACGGTGCGAGTTTGATATTTTGCCCAGCGCGTTTGCCCTGGGGAACTTCCAAGCTTTCAATGAAATCCGCGCAAACAGAACCGAGTGAGGGGCCTCTAGTCATGAGAAATCCCCGAAAAAACGTTCTGTGTCGAAAGATGACCCCCCACCGCGATGCCCTCCCCAAAAAGGGTTTGAACCATTGGGACCAAATGCAGATGCAGTCGAACGGAAACAAACATCACAATGCGTGACATTCGAACCCCCTCTATAAGAGGGGTTCGATGTCACGCTTTTGATGTCACGCTCCGTACACCCGTGACATGTCACGCCTTTGTCACGCATGTCACGCTCCACCATTGATCGAAATTAAACGCTTTGGCTGGTCCTTTGGGACGATTAGATCGTTGACTTTATTCGCAAAATCATGACCGAGAATTTTCTTCTCGGCTCGCGAGAAAGCTTGTCGCTTCGTTTCGTTCGATCCCGACAACAGTCGATAAGCAGCGTCTCGCCAGGCAGAGCGTGACACACCTAATTTGTCCGGCATGTCACGCACTGGGACGCCTTCGGCAGCTGTTATTTGCTCAAGCGCGTTTAGAACAACCGCGGCTTGACCCTCGATAAAGTAGGCGCCGTTCTCAGACGCCTTTCCCCGAGGGATCGCAACCAGCTCTTTCGTTGATTTAAAAACCCCAAAGTCATCACGAAACTCGGTCTCGATTTCTTGAAAATCAAATTGGAATTTTATTCCGTCTTGACCGTTTCTTTGTTTTTTGATTTCACACTGACGGACGTCACTTGCTAGCCGCGATATCCATATTTCAGTATCGAACTTTCGCCATGCAACTGTCGATCCGTAGCCCCCGCTTTTCTTTTGAGCGCCATGGTGATGAACAACAGCGATATGATAGTCGCTTAAAGAGTGAGACATAACCATCCGAAGGTTATGCATAAACGCCATCATTGCCTGGTCGTCATTTTGACTATGACCTCCAAAGCAATCGGAAAGCGTATCAATAACAATTAGTTTTATCGAACCTTCTAACTCACCACTATATGCTTCTATTTCTTCAGCAAAATAAGCAACGTCTCGTTCGTTACTGACGAAATCCCAATCGCGATTGATTACGCCAATGCGCCCTTCTTCGACCTGATGGTAATGCTCCCAAGAGCGAACGCTCCGACTGACCCCTCTGTAATCCTCCAATGCAGCGATTAGCGCCAAATTTGAGTTACCTATAATGCGATGCGTACCAATTGGTTTTTTATGGGCTACATGTCCCGCTAGCGCTGTCATGATCGTCGATTTGCCGACGCCGGGGTCACCAATCCAAAATGAGATTTCGCCCTGTTGTATGATCTCGTCGATCAGCCAATAGGGAGCCAGTCCATAGCTAGCTGGTTCAAAACGAGCAGGGCCAAACGGTTGAAAATCCCCCTTTTCAATTTCTTCTTTTATTTTTCGTGATTGAAGGCGTCTCGCCTGCCAAAACGTATCTGCAGTTACGCGCGTAATCATGAGCGCCCTCCCAACTTCAAAAAATTCTGGGGACTCGTTCGCAACCCGCAGTGCCTAAACATTTCAAGAACAGGCGGGACGATATTGGGACGATGTTTCTCCCAATCGAGCCTGTTTCGTTCTGTTTTCGGCAGGTTTCTCCCCGTTTTACGGGGAAAGGCAGGTGCTGATTTTTCTAGGCGACTTTTGAAATTATCGAATGAAAACAAGCATCTGGCGGAGAGGATGGGATTCGAACCCACGAGACGGGACAAACCGCCTACTCCCTTAGCAGGGGAGCGCCTTCGACCACTCGGCCACCTCTCCGCCGCCGAAAGTGTCGTCATTTAGCGAAGATAGCAAGCGGTTGTTGCCTGGAAATTTCAGTTCAACAGCGTCGCAAAAAGGTAGGAAGGCGGCTACTGGCAGGTGACGCCGCCGCTGTTGAGTTCGGCGAGCATTCCTGCGTTTAAGTCTGCAGCGGACGCCTCTTCTTTGTTCACGCGCGCGATGTAATCGCGGTAGGTCTCGCATGGTTTCGACGAGCCTTCGGGTGCCGGGGTTTGAGAGTCGGCGAGCGCCGTTTCCGAACGCTGCTGAGCGGCTTGGGTCTCGGCGAAATCAGAAGGTATCGTCGCATTTAGGGAAGGCTGCGCGGCACCAGACGCCGATTGAGGGGGCGGCGTCCGCGCCGTAAGCGCGCCATTCGAGATTTGCTCACTTGTTAAGCCCTCGGTCGTCGTGTCCGACGCCAGCGACGGCGCTGTATTGTTCGGCTCGTCATCTTTTTCAAGCGACCTGGATACGATTGCGTCGCTCTCTATACTAACGTCCGTAGGCGATGCTTCAGTCGTCGTGGGTGTGCTCACGGATTGCGAAGCCTTGGGCGCATCGACGCTTTTTGAATCGGCGTTTTCAATTGGTTGTGCACCGGCTTCTGCCATGGGCGCGTTGGTATCAACCTCTGGCGCCGTTG
>JBCCTV010000031.1:0-19732 GCA_039197915.1 Pseudomonadota bacterium
GCTATCCGAGCAGAACGCCGGCTGCTATTGCCGCGATCACGCGCCAGGCGCTTCCAATGGCTACCGTCATCGGATACCAAAAAGACTGGCGGATAGGCCGGATATTGCAGGCTTGCGCTGCTGGGCGCTGGTGAACAGGAGCGCAAGCCTGCAATATCCGGCCTATCCGCCAGTCTTTTTGGTATCCGATGACGGTAGCCATTGGAAGCGCCTGGCGCGTGATCGCGGCAATAGCAGCCGGCGTTCTGCTCGGATAGCGGCGCTTCCCTTGACTTTTGTTTTGCGCGCCTGCGACGGCCTTTACTACGCACGTGTTTTCGTCCGGCGCGCTGGCAATCACGGGGGCTCGCCACACGATCGCCTTTGAATTTCTTAAGCCCTTTTTGTATTGCAGCGTTAGGCGCGCGTCGCTACTTCATAAGCGAATAAAAGGACGGCCAAATGCGAACACCCTTTCTTATGGCGTTAGGCCTGCTGCTCGCCTCAACCGGTACGGCTCTCTCAAGGGATTTATGCTCCGCGCGGACATTTTCGGATGCTGTCCGGCTAGACATTACGGTTGGGTGGGACAAGCCAAATCCGCTCGATCCGAACCCCGAGCCGGTTGTTCCCGACCCTGACCCGGAAGCTTTCATCGACGCCGTGCGCGCAATGGACCAGAACTGGCGTACCCCAACAAGTGTTTGGCCAGAAAGCGCAGTGATTGTTGAGTTTTACGAGCGCGGCGCCCTGACATGCCAGGTCGCTTACACGGGCGAGCGCTTGTTTCAAATGGACCGCGACTTGAATGGATTTATTGTTCGCGGGATTACGCGCGAAGAGCTGCGAAGCTTAAACGGAGCCCTTGGCCTTTAATGGTTTCTCGGCTTCCGCCAAAAGGTTCCTCGTCTTTCGACGTCATTTAGGCCGATCGCTACTCTTCTTTCGCGCGCGCAATTGCTTCGGTAATCAATTTCCGAGCGGTTTCAGCGTTTTGCCATCCACCGAGCTTCACCCACTTTCCGGGCTCAAGATCTTTGTAGTGCTCAAAGAAGTGCTCGATTTGAGAAAGCGTCAGTTCCGCCAGGTCGGTGTAGTTCTGAACATGCTTATATCTCGGCGTGAGGCCCGGTGACGGCACGGCGATGATTTTTTCGTCCAGACCCGAATTATCTTCCATCATCATGACGCCGACGGGTTTCACGTTAATCACACAACCGGGAACTAATGGCCGCGTGTTGCACACAAGCACATCAATCGGATCGCCATCGTCAGACAACGTGTGGGGAACGAACCCGTAATTCCCAGGGTAACGCATGGGCGTGTACAAAAACCGATCAACGATCAACGCGCCGGCGGCCTTATCCATTTCATATTTTATCGGCTGCCCGCCAACCGGCACTTCAACGATGACGTTGATATCATCGGGCGGATTATCGCCTATGGAAATCGCATCAATGCGCATAATGAACACTCCCTCGACGCGCCATTTATTTGGGCGCGTGGGCGGAGACTATCGGCATCGTTGCGGTCTAACGCAATCACTCCAATGGTCGATTTTTGGTTGGCCAATGCATTTAGCGCGATCCGCTTGTTTATCCGCAGCGCAAAGCCTTCGGTGCAAAGTCGCTAGGCGGCTTCACCGCCCTTACCGCCGATACGTTGGGGAGACGGCATTCGCGACAGCGCCGATGTTGCAAATCGGCGTTCCGTCGAGGAGGCAGCTTCACAGCCAGCGTCAGCGTCTCTTGAAGGTTCGGATTGCGCCGCTGTTTTATGCGCCGGGGCTTTTTGCGCTGGGTTGCCCCCATCGTTCACCGCGGAATGAGCTTCCCTCCCAGCGCGCGCACTGGAAGCGGCTTCATCGCCATTCGCTGCATGATTGCCTGCACCATCGCGATTGGCCTTGTTATTGGCTACTGGCTGATCGAATTGCTGCGCGGCTTTTGCCCCAGCGCGTTCGGGCAATTTCAGCGTAGCAATCAACGAGCGTATCTCGAGCCGCGCCGTTACGTGGCTCATCGTTGATAGGCGCACCGGGGCGTCTTTCCCGCCGAGGTCAAGCAATGTTAAACCGAGCGAAAATAACTCGCGGTAAATCACACGATCGCCAAGCCCGCGGGCGAGACGAAACCCAATTCGAGCCGACAGGTCCTCGAGCTTCTTCCCCATCCTTGCTTTGTTGTTGGACCGAGTCGCAGAGACGCGATTACGCATAACGACCCAATCAATCCCGCCCGGCGCGCCGGACAGTGCGCGGCGTTTGCGGGCGTTCCAAACCATTTCCGAGTAAATGCTCGGCTTTACTACGTCGCCCGTCTCTGGCGCGAGCTCAGCCAAGAGGTCAAAGTCGACAAAGCTATCGTTCAACGGCGTGATAATCGTGTCCGCGTGGTCATGGGCGAGACGCGACAGGTGCGAGTCAGCGCCAGGGCAATCAATGATGACATAGTCAAAGTCGCCCAGCCCCATCAGCACGGCCTTCAGGCTTTTCGTTTCTGCTTGGCGCGCTGCTTCGCGGCTATCTAGATCTGATGAACTGACCTCCGGCAGAGCCGGAAAATCAAGCGTCATACCCTTAATTTCACTGTATTTTCTTCGGTTTTGCAGATAGCGCGATAAGCTGCGCTGGCGCATGTCGAGGTCGATCGCCGCCACTTTCGACCCAGATTTCAGCAGCGCTACTATGACGTGCATCGCGGCGGTCGACTTGCCGGAGCCGCCCTTTTCATTCCCGAGGACAATTACGTGGGTCACTTAGCTATCCGCCTTCACCGACATGAATATTGCAGCACCGCTTAAGCGGCGCGGAAAAATCAAAAAGTTGCGCTCGCCATAACCAAAACGCAGCAACCGCGCGGTTAGTCTTTGCAAACGGTTGATTACACGGGTGGACGGTGCGGCGATTCTATTCGGCATTGAAACGACGGCTAGGCGCAAAATGGCGGGCGTCGCTCTTGTTTCTTATGCAGGGGCTAACGTTTTTCGCCGGCGACGCGGCCGCTGAGTTGCTGATTTCACCGCTACGCCAAGTGGTTACCCAAAAAACGCCGACCGCTGTCTACGAGATCGCGAATTCTTCCGACAGAGCTGTCGACGTCAAAGTCCGCTGGATTGACCTTGAGGCGACGAAAACGGGTTATGAGTTGGCAAGCCCTGACTTCAGACGAATAACAAGCGCGGCCCCGTACCTTATTGTTTCACCAACAGAAAAGCGGCTCAGCCCGGGGGAGCGCTTCAGCGTCGAAGTCAGCCTGCGTGAAGGCTCATTTCCGCCAGTGGGGGAGCGCCGTTCACACCTGCTGGTTGAAAGCCAAGCGATCAGAAGGCCGTTGCGGCGGGCTTCAAACACCATGCCCGCAGATATTGATCTTGGCGTATCGACGCCCGTTATGTTGCGGATTGGCGAGCTTAAAAGACCAACCGCCTTTTTTGAGGCGACGCGTTTCAGCCGCGATTTCGATGGCTCGCTTAGAATACGCAGCGAAATTGTCAGCGAGGGGGATATGTCCCCCTATGGCGAGGTAATTGCCGAATTCAATGAAAAAGGCGGCGGAGAGCCTGTTGAGATCGGACGCGTTGCAAACATCTCGGCCTATCGCGGCTCACCGCCACGCGCCATTTCAATAAAATTTGGGCTTGAATCGCTTAGCGCTGGAACGCTGACACTCAAATATGTGGGCGTCGCAGAATATGCGGGCGTTTTATTTGCGAGTGAGACCTTTGACGTGGCCCCGCCAGAATAGCAGCGGCGCAGCCGAAAAAAGCTATCCGGTGGCTTTTGTCAGCGAAAGCTTGTCACCAGCGAAAGGCGATACAACGCAATATTGCTCTTTCGCTTTAAGCCGCTCGCACAAAGCCGAGGCCTTTGTCTGGCTTGAAAACCCACCGCCAATAAGACGGTAGAAAACGCCCCTTTCAGGCAGCGTAATTTGTTCTACCCGCGGCTCGAGCAAACCAAGCTCGTCGGGGTTTGCACGCTGGAGCGTCACCCACCCATTCCTGGCGCCGTCAACGTTTCGGTATGTCTCAAGGTGCACACCAAACAAAACACTCGCGAGCTGGATTTCACCGACCCCCGCCTCGTTTTCAAATACGGGCCGCTCATCAGAAAAAGTCGGCTGCACGAGACGCGGCGACGGCTTCGGCGCGTCCGCTGCAAGCGCAGTCTCAGCGCTTGCGGCCGCCACAATAGCCGTTTCATCGCGTAGATCGCTCGCATTAGGCGTCTGTGGCGGGCTTTCCGCCATGATAGGCGCGTCGGCGCTGGCTGCGGCTTCTGCTAAGGTCGCAACGCGTTCTCGAGAATCGCTCAGGGCTTGTTCGGCGGCCGCTTTCGCTTTTTGCTCTTTGCGCAGGGCGCGCTGGAGCGCGGAGTTCTCAGCCTTTAGTTTATCAATTTCACTGCGCAACTTAGTCGAATCGGCAAAGGTCCAGTTCACTTCAGAAGGCTCATCGCCAGTGATATCCTCGACCTTCCCTCCACCAATGATGGTGGAGCAACCGGATACGGCGAAACCCAAAACAAGCGCTGCCACTATGCGCATAATGCTACCCTTTAACCCAACCGCTGCGATTTTTACGCAATTCGCAATTCTTTACTGAACAAGAGCCGATTTACCCGATGGACCTGTTGATAAACCGAATATTTTGGCTGATCTCCTGCCCTAAACGTTATCACAAAAAGGGTTCTTCGTGACGACTATAAAGGCCGATTCGGGCGTGTACAGCGTTGAAACAAAAGAACAGTTGCGCCAATTGGTAGAATACTGGAGATCTCAAAACCAAAAAATCGCGCTCGTCCCGACAATGGGGTTTTTGCACAAGGGTCATTTGTCCCTCGTAACGATTGCCCGGCAATATGCTGACCGCGTTATCACCAGTATTTTCGTAAACCCGAAGCAGTTTTCCCCAACTGAAGACTTCGACGCCTACCCGCGCAATGCGGATGAGGATCTCGCAGCCTTGGCGGCCGCTAACTGCGACGCGGTCTATCTTCCGAGCGCAGAAGAGATCTACCCGTTCGGCTTTCAAACATCGGTTTCGGTTAACGACTTGGCGGGCGCGCTTTGCGGCGTTTCTAGGCCGCATTTTTTCGGCGGGGTTGCGACGGTTGTCACCAAGCTCCTGAACCAGTGCCGCCCTGATGTGGCGGTTTTCGGCGAAAAAGACTTTCAACAGCTGAAAATTATCGAGCGGCTCAACCTAGACCTTGATCTGGGTGTCGAAATCATTGGCGGGCCTATCGTCCGTGAAGCGGACGGACTGGCGATGTCATCGCGAAACGCTTACCTATCGCCAAGCGAAAGAAAGATTGCCGGTCGTTTAAACGTGGCTCTTGCACAAGCCGCCAA
Organism: Pseudomonadota bacterium; assembly: GCA_039197915.1. Taxonomy (GTDB): domain Bacteria; phylum Pseudomonadota; class Alphaproteobacteria; order Caulobacterales; family Parvularculaceae; genus JAJFFW01. The sequence goes on from JBCCTV010000031.1 coordinate 5,334, forward strand.
AGACATTTCGACGGGCAATGGGATCGACGACGCTGTTCACAGGGCTCAACGCGACTTGGTCAACGCGGGATTTGACGCCGTTGACTATCTAGAAGTGCGCCACGAAAGCGATTTATCCTTAGCGGGGCCAGGCGCACTTTCGTCGAGCGCCCGGATCTTCGCCGCCGCGCAAATAGGGCGCACGAGGCTCATCGATAATTGGCCGATCAGCATTTCCACTGAGCGTGGACGACAACCGAGGGGATGACGCATGTCCCAATCACCAACCAAAGCTTCGCCAAACGACGCGCGCGAAGGCTTCACTTCGCAAGAACAAAATATGCTCACAGTGCAGATTAAAGTCCTGCCCAACGGCGCGGACCTGCCGCCTCCCAGTTATGAGACCGCGCTTGCCGCAGGCGCTGACATTCGTGCAGCGGTGCCCGCAAATGAGCCCGTGGAAATCGCGCCAGGCGCAAGGGCCCTGATACCAACGGGCCTTGCCTTCGCCCTGCCCCCGGGCTGGGAAGCGCAGATTAGACCGCGATCGGGCCTCGCTGCCAAAAAAGGCGTCACTTGCCTGAACGCTCCGGGTACGATCGATGCTGATTATAGGGGCGAGATCAAAGTGATCCTGATAAACCAAGGCCAGGAGGCATTCGTGGTTAAACATGGCGACCGCATCGCGCAGGTCGTGTTCGCGCCAGTATTTCAGGCGACATTTGAACAAGTCGAAACGCTTGATAACACAGCGCGGGGCGAAGGCGGCTTCGGCTCAACCGGAGTGTGATAGCGCTGTGAGCGCCCCACCGCTGACATCTCAACGCCATGAGCCGTTTACGGACGACGAAAAGCGCCGCTACGCGAGGCATTTCGTCTTGCGCGAGATCGGCGGCCAAGGGCAGCAAAAACTCAAATCGGCCCGCGTCTGTGTTGTCGGCGCAGGCGGCCTAGGCGCTCCCATCATCCAATACCTCGCCGGCGCTGGGGTTGGGACCCTTAGCATTATTGATCCCGATACTGTTGAAGTTTCAAACTTGCACAGGCAAACCATTTTCAAGGAGAGCGATGTCGGGCAACCAAAGGCTGACGCCGCGGCGGCCTATGTGAATGCGTTGAACCCGAACGTCAGAACGCAGACAGTGGTTGACCGTGTGGCGGATGACAATGCTATCGAGCTATTCAGCGGCGCCGACCTTATTATCGAAGGCGTCGATAGCTTTGAAGCGCGCTTCGTTATTAATCGGGCGGCCATTAAGCTAAAGATCCCGCTGGTCTCCGCTGCTGTCTCTCGCTTTCAAGGCGTGGTCGGATGTTTTTCGCCTTGGGTGACTATAGAAGACAAACGGACGGGGCTGCGGGTCAACAGCCCGTGCTACCGATGCTTTACGCCAGAAGCGCCCCCTCGCGAGGAAATTCTCACCTGCGCCGATGAAGGCGTCCTAGGGCCGGCCGTTGGCGTTATCGGATCGATCGCAGCCGTCGAGGCGATAAAAGCGATTACAGGCGCTGGACAAAACCTCATTGGCCGGATCATTATTTATGACGGCCTATCGGGCGACACCCGAACGGTCGCCTTACCGGCTGATCCCGCATGCCCGGACTGCGGCATGCAAAACGCCGTCACGTGAGCCATTGCCTTTTCTCAACCCGAACTTGAATGGATCGCCTACATGCACCGCATAGCAAAGCTCAGCCTACTCATGATTCTTTCCGCCTTGGCGGGCTGCGCCTCATTGGTGACGCCGGAAGCAAACCCAGGGGCTAAGGCTCTGCGAAGCGGCGACTATGCGCTTGATCAGCGCCACGCGGCGCTCCTCTTCAAAATCGATCATCTCGGATTTTCAAAATATATTGGCCGGTTTGAGCGCTTTGACGCGAGCATGACGTTTAGCGAAGACGCCCCGGAGAAAACCGAGCTCGATGTCGCGGTTGATGTGGCGTCGCTCGATGTTGCAGATGACGATTTCGCGGAAACGTTAATTGGTCCAGATTGGTTTGACGCGACAGCCTTCCCGCAAGCGTTTTTCCGGGTGACGTCGGTAACGCAGACCGGGGAGCAGACGGCACGGGTTGACGGAGACCTGACCTTAAAAGGGGTGACAGCCCCGATCTCGCTTGACGCCACGTTCAATGGCGGGGCGCGGGATCTTCTGCGTGGCGCTTATGTCGTTGGTTTCTCTGCAATCGGATCATTTGACCGCACGACGTTCGGCGTGGACCGCTTTGCAGGCGTGATATCCAACACGGTTGAAATTGAGATTGAAGCGGAATTTGTCCGGAAGTGACGTGTCCAACGTTAGTTAGTCGTCGATTGAAAGCACAACGACGCTGCCGGGGCCGACATCAAGCTTCGCGTCTTTAAAATCGGGCTTGCTCAGTTTTGGTCGGACGCCATTTGAAAACGCATATGGCTCCTTTGGCCGACCCACAAACCCACGATTTAGTCTGTTGTCGTCGTTTTCATCGAAATAGGCGACGAACGCATATTGCCCCAAGGGAAGCGCGCCAATCGGGATGATTGCGACGCCATCGTCTCCGAGCTCGCCTTCGGTTTTTATCAGGGCGTTTTCGAGGAATTCTTCTTCGCTGCCGTAGACAGAGACCCTGATGCTGCCGCCTTGATCAACAAAGGGGGTCTCAACCGCGAGTACGACGCCGTTTGGATCGGCAAACCGCGCAAAGGGATTGGGTCTCGGCAGGGAGTCCGCCAACGCGGAACCGAGCGCGAAAGACGCAAACAGAAACGCTACTAGACCGCCCCGCATCACTAAAATCCCGTGTATTACCTTAACCAAGCGCCAGGTGCGGCGCGCAAAGTTAAAATTGTCTTACAGCGCCAAATATCAATAGCTGTGAAATCAACGTCGCGTGAGCCGCCGGTGAGGGAGTCAGATGTCGCACCGTTGAAACACAAGCGGGGCCGTCAAATTAGCGGGTTGAATTTCGCCGGCTGTGATTTCCGCGCATCACACCAAAAAGGCGAATTTACAAATCGAGGATAACGCGGTCGGGCGGCTTATGGCCGTCGGCAAACATTTTTATGTTAATAATCATGCGCTCACCCATCTCGATCCGGCTCTCTACGGTGGCCGACGCCATATGCGGGATCAGGACGACGTTCGGCGCCGTGACAAGCTTCTCGTTTGGGCGCGGTTCGTTTTCAAAAACATCAAGACCAGCCCCTGCGAGCCGCCCGTCGGCGATCAAGTCAGCTAGGGCGTCTTCGTCGATAATTTCACCGCGCGAGACATTCACAACATAGGCGTGGGGCGGCAGGCGCTCTAAACGACGTCGCGAAAGCAAATGAAATGTCGCCGGCGTATGCGGACAATTCACGGAAACGATATCCATCCGCGCCAACATCTGGTCTAGGCTTTCCCAATATGTGGCGTTTAATTCGTCCGCGACGTGCGGATTGATGGGCGTTCGATTGTGGTAGTGGATTGAGAGATCAAACGCGCGGGCGCGCCGGGCGATCGCCTGGCCCACCCGACCGAGGCCGATGATCCCTAGTTTTTTCCCGCGCAAGCTCCGCCCCAGCATCCAGGTTGGCGACCAGCGTTGAAACTCGCCCTCTTCGAGCGCTTTGACGCCCTCAACCAGCCGGCGGGGAACCGCAACAATTAGCGCCATCGCCATATCAGCCGCATCATCGGCGTTCACCGACGGCGTATTTGTCACCGTAACGCCGTGCTTTTGCGCGGCGGCGACGTCAATATGATCGACGCCTGAGCCGAAATTGGCGATGAGTTTTAAGCGTTCGCCGGCGCTTTCAAAAAAGGCCGCATCAAGACGATCGCCGAGTGTTGGCGCAATCACGTCATAGGTTTGCGCCGCCTCCAGCAAGCTTTCCCGGGACATCAAATTAACGGAAGGATTGAGGGTCACATCGAATAAGTCGCGGAGGCGTTGCTCGATTAAATCGGGCAGCTTCGCCGTGACAAAAATTTTGATGTTGCGGTCTGCCATTCGCCCTTCGCACTTAACGGTCTCTGCGCCGGCTGATTAACGGTCCATTAATGAGCGCCTGCAACAGTCATGCTTTGTTAACGAACGGCTTGTTTGTCGTCGAGCGCTCATCATGCATTTTCCAAATCAAAACCGCTTACCGCTGCGCGGTTTTTCCTTTGTGCTCGCGGGCCTTGCGGCTGCGGCAAGTTTTTTATTGGCGAGCCCGGCGGGCGCAGAAAGCCGAAAAGAGACGTTCTCCGGTTTGCCAGTGCCGCGCTTCGTTGAGTTTAACCAGCGTAACGCGGCCTGTCGCCAGGGCCCTAGTCGTGAGCATCCCGCCGTATACCGGATCCGGCGAAAGGGCCCGCCAGTCCTCGTGATCGGTGAGACACGCGACCACTGGCGGCGCGTACGCGACCTCGACGGAGACATTTGTTGGGCCCACAAGTCGGTCTTGCGCGCGCCGAAACACGTTTACGTCACCGAAGACACCGAACTTCGCACCCGCGCGATCGATGATGCGACCGTCCGCGCCGTCATTGGCGCCGGCGCTTTATCGCGCATAGAAGGCCGTAAACGCGATTGGGCGCGCATCAGCGTCGGATCGATGACTGGCTGGGTCCCGATCAGCGCGCTCTGGGGCCTGCCCGAAACCGCAGCGGATGCAGCGGTGCGAAAGCCTTCGCCATAATTCCCCCAAGATGCTTCCTACTATGCGCCCAGCCGGGGGCTCTTAAACTGTGCGATGGCTGATTGACGCTCCTGCGGCCGCGCCTTACAGCGTGTGTCGATTAGTGATGGCGGAATAATGACACGAAAAAGCGCTTTTAGTCGCGAAGAACTCCTCGAGTGCGGATATAACGGTCTACGCGGCCCAGGATCGGCGCAATTACCGGTCCCACCGATGCTCATGTTTGATCGCGTTATCGAAATAAACGACTCCGAGGGGGCCTATGGCAAAGGCCGCGTGGTTGCTGAACTCGACATCAACCCAGACATCTGGTTTTTCGAATGCCACTTCCCAGGCGATCCTGTAATGCCCGGTTGCTTAGGCTTAGATGCGCTGTGGCAACTCGTTGGCTTCTTCCTCACCTGGTCTGAATTGCCTGGGAGCGGGCGGGCGCTCGGCGCAAAAGAGGTTAAATTCTCCGGCATGGTGGTGCCTGAGACAAAACTCTTGCGATATGAAATTGACGTTCGCCGCACGATGAAAAAACCGCTCGCGCTTGGCATCGCCGACGGGACGATGTCAGCGGACGGGGTCAAAATTTACGAAGCGAAAGACCTAAAGGTCGGCTTATTTTCGCGCGAACAATTATCCGCCGGCATGGCGTCTTGAACGCCGCCATCAGCCCGAGCGAAAGCGGAGGACGTGAATGAAACGACGCGTCGCGATCACTGGGATCGGTATTGTTTCTTCCATAGGCTCGAACGCAGACGAGGTTTTAGCGTCTTTGCGTGACGGCAGCTCCGGCGTTTCTTTTTGCCAGGAATTCGCGGATCTTGGCTTCCGTTGCCAGGTCGCAGCCCGCCCAAAAATTAACGTCGAAGAGGCTCTATCGCGCAAAGAACGACGCTTCCTCGGCGAAGGCGCCGCCTGGAACTTGATCGCCATGCGAGAAGCGATCGACGATGCGAGACTGGGGCCGGATGAAGTTAGCCATTCAATGACGGGCATCATCATGGGCTCGGGCGGACCATCGACGCAGACGATCGTCGAAGCCGCAGATAAGACCCGCGAGACTGGCGGCACTAAAAAGATAGGCCCCACGCAGGTCCCGAAGGCCATGTCGTCGACCAACTCCGCGACGCTCGCCGTTCCCTTCAAGATCCTCGGCGTCAATTATTCAATTTCTTCCGCATGCGCCACATCCGTGCACTGTATCGGCGCCGCTGCGGAGCAAATCGAATGGGGCAAACAAGACATTATGTTTGCGGGCGGCGGCGAAGACCTGCATTGGACCCTGTCAAACATGTTCGACGCCATGGGGGCGATGACCACGCATTTCAACGAAACGCCAAACGTCGCAAGCCGGGCCTACGATAAGGACAGAGACGGCTTTGTCATCGCTGGTGGCGCCGGCGTTGTCGTTCTCGAAGAAATGGAGCGGGCCCAGGCGCGCGGCGCGACAATCTATGGCGAGATCATCGGCTATTCGGCTAATTCCGACGGGTACGATATGGTCCAGCCCTCCGGCGAAGGGGCCGTGCGATGCATGAGAGACGCCCTTGAGACCGTGCGCACACCGATTGATTATATCAATACCCACGGCACCTCTACGCCGATTGGCGACACGCGCGAAACTGCTGCGATCAAAGAAGTCTTCGCAGGCGAGATCCCACCCTTTGGATCGACAAAGTCCCTCACGGGTCACTCCCTCGGGGCCGCCGGCGCCCAAGAGACGATCTATTCACTCCTCATGATGAAGGAGCGCTTTATTGCCGCCTCCGCGCACATCGATACGCTGGATCCCGAATTTGAGGGCCTACCAATCGTCCGTAATCGTATCGACGACGCCAAGATCGACTGCTTCCTAACGAACTCATTTGGGTTCGGGGGCACAAATGGTTGCCTAGTCGTCTCGCGCGCCGACTGACGTCGAGCGGACCGCTGTTAACGATCCAAAAATTTGCCTACGCGCTCGCCATATCAGCCGCCGGCACGCTTTGGTTTGGCTATGTGTTGCGCAGCTGGCTCGACAAGCAATCGCAAAACCGTAGGCGCGCCGTTTACGCCAGCGTCAGCATTGCTTATTTCATTGTTTCCTGGACGCTCTTCTCATTCGCGTCCGTCTAAACCGAGGTGACCTATGGGCGATTTTCCGACCGGCGACTTAATGAAGGGCAAGCGCGGGCTGATCATGGGCGTCGCGAACAAAAACTCCATCGCGTGGGCGATCGCTCAACAGCTCGCAGCGCAAGGCGCCGAGTGTGCGTTCACCTATGTCAACGAAGCGATGGAACGGCGCGTCCGCCCGCTCGCCGAAAGCGTTGGATCAAGCCTGATCATTCCTTGTGACGTAACGAGCGACGACGACATGGACGCAGCCTTTAAGACGGTCGCCGATAGTTGGGGAACCATGGACTTCCTGGTTCACGCGATCGCGTTCACTGACAAAGCTGCACTCGAGGGATCGTTTGTTGAAAATACAACCCGCCAAGTCTTCAAAGACACCATGGACATCTCCGCCTACTCGTTCGTCGACGCCGCTAACCGCGCCTCAAAGCTGATGCCGGATGGCGGATCAATGATCACGTTGACCTATTTAGGCAGTGAACGAACGATCCCAAATTATAATGTTATGGGCGTTGCAAAGGCCGCGCTTGAAGCCTCAACCCGGTACATTGCGCGCGACCTCGGCCCCAAAGGCGTTCGCGTTAACGCGATCTCAGCCGGCCCGGTGAAAACACTTGCCGCCGCGGGCATCTCCTCCGGACGGCACATGTTCTCTTTCAACCGCCTCGCCGCCCCGATGCGCGCTGATACGGACCCGAAGGGCGTTGCTGGCGCCGCGCTCTACTTGTTGTCGGACTTAGGCATATCGTGCACCGGCGAAACTCACCATGTGGATGCGGGCTTCCATATTGTCGGCATGCCGGACGAAACCGCTGGCGACGCGTAGCTCTTTTGTTGCCGATCCTAAAGTCGGTATTCATTTTTCCACAGACATAGTTGAAATCGCGGAGGCCAGAGAAAGCGCCCGAAAGCCGGATTCTTTTAGGCCGGTGAGGAAGCGCTCTAACGACGTTATAGAGGCCGCCAAACGCGCCGCACGTCCGCCGCCTTCGCCGTCATGAAAAATTACGATAGCGCCCGGGAAAACCACGTTGAGCAATTGGTCCGCATATTGACGGGCGATCCTGTCGTTGAATTGAACATTGGACGAATTTGTTATGCCGCCCGCGTCCCACGGAATGAAGCTCGACAGAACGTAACGGGCGGCGTGTGCGTCACCGAGCGGCTTGTCGTACCCGAACTTTTTCAGGCTTGCGTCCATGACACTGGGCCTAAACACCCCTTGTGCTGGCCGGAAAAAACGCTTTGCGCCGATGCCTTCGAGAAAGCGATGGGCCCGTTCGAACTCCGCTTCAAAAACCGCTTTCGACATTAAAAAGGAGGGTTCATCACGCGGCATATGATGGGCGATGTCGTGCCCTTCTCTTCTCATCCTTTGCAGCAATCCAGTATTGCTTTCGTTGATTTGATCCGTATGGACAAAGTGCGTCGCCTCGGCGCCATATTTGGCCAGCAAATCTAAAATCTCGCCCGTGCGCGACGAAGGACCATCGTCAATCGTAAGTACAATGACCTTAGCGGATTTTAAGACTGGAATGCGGGTGACGGCAGCTGGCGCTAGCGTAGCCGCAAGCGGCGACGCCCAGCGTTGCAGGGCGCCAAAAGCATTGGTACGCAGGGGCCCGCGAAGCTTTGCTCCCTTAAACATTGCGGCTTGAAGCGCTATTCCGCGGACGGCCTCGGCGCGCGAAAGCGGGCCGCGCTGCGACTTTCCGCTTTTTCAATCAGGCCGACAGCGCCTGCCGTCGCCGTGCCTTCACGCACAGTAACGGCGATGAACGCCAAAACGTCCCCCACGCCATCGCCGTTGAAATCTGCGTGCGAGATTTCCTGCACGATCGCACTTTGATCACTATACTGAAGACGCCAAAGTCCATCTTGAAGCGGCTCGATGTTCGGAGCGCCAATTTCCGCAACATCCATATTTCTCGGCGCAATCCGAAGCGGCGGATTATTTGACATCGCCTCGACGTCGCGCTCGCTTAACGCGCCTTTCGCAAAATAGCTTTTTTTGGGCTCAGCCGCCGTCAATAAAAATCGAACAGCCATGCAGGCGCGCATGAAATAGGCCTCTCGACGCATTTCACGACTTGATTCAGCGTACCATCCCTCGCCTGTCAGCCTGTCGTATTTTGAGCATGTGAGAACAGTTTCGGGCGCCCGCGAAAAATCAGTTGGGTGTGCGAGTCTGAGCCGAACGGGGGCCCCGCTATTATCGAGGACCGCCGCGCCACGCCAGCGCGCCACAACTTGTTTCTTCACGCAGCCTTTCGGCGCGTCTTCAAAAAAACGTAAGTCCGATCGTATGCAAACGGTTTCATCACCGGCAAAGGTTGACGCTTCGTCTCGGTTTAACTCCTGGAAAACGGCGCCGGATACAATCAATGCGCCGGCTGCGCCCGCGCCCGCGATCCCCGTTATCGCTGATCGTGCACGAAGCATATCCATCTCCCTATAAGAGCCCCAGCTCGGCGAGCTCCGCGCGCAGCGCTGGCGGCGCATCGTCGTCGGCGCCCGCACTCAAATCAGCGGGCGCGTCGGCGGATGGCAGGTAACGCCACCCCTGAAACGCCCGGCGCGGCTGTGGCGTGACGGGTATGAGCGGCGGCTCCAACAAGATCTCGCATCGGCGAACGCCGTCTTGTCCGGTGGCTTCGACGAGGTCAATGATCCGCTGGCGCACTAAAATCACCCCTTTGATCACCCAGTAGAGCGACCCGCCATCGAGCAGGTCTTCGCGGCGTTTCGGAAACATCCTCGTGACATGGTCATGAACCGCGCCACGGCCGAGTTTTTTGTTCCGCGCAACGCGCAAACGCACCCAGGCGTCGAGGTCATCGACAGTGTGGGCGCCAACACAGAGTTTTTGTAAATGCAGGGTCATGGCGCGGCCTTGCAGCGATTCGACTAAAGCGCGTCAATCGGACAGGCAAGCGCGGCGCCCATCCAACGTTCGGCCGCTGCCGTCCGCCCAACCAACGAAGCAAGCAACACTATTCAACCGCTGCGGCGCGCAAGCGCGCAACTTCACGCGCCCTCTGTCGTTTGAGATCATGGCGCGCGGCGCGCTTCACGAGGACGTACAAAATGAAATACGTCATCGCCGCGCCGACGGCCGCGAGCCACATGGGAAGATTGTCAAACAACGCGACAAAGCGGTCATAGCTCAGGCCCATCGCCGTCGCCATCGCTGGGAATTCCTGCCCAACAAGCAGGAGCGCCCCGAGCCCCGTCATCGAAAACGCCAAGAGGCCGGCAAGCGCCGCGCCAATCGTTACACCGAGGTCGGCGTGCTCTTCTGCCTTAGAAATGATCATTTTCGTCGGATCACCCGACAGCGCCTGGCTTGCCGCAAATAAGGCGCGCCCCCGTGCGGCGCGTTCTTCCGGCGACAACGACTCAAGATCAACTTCGCGCTTGGGGTCAAACTCGACCATTGGCGTTGCCGAAAGCTCTGCATCCGACACAAAATCAAGCTCGCATTCGGGTGAGGGTTGAACGTCAGACGTCGGCACCAGCAGCGAGGCATCGGTTGGCATCAGAAAGAGCGACTTCTCTGCAGCGCGTCGGCGCGAAAGGCCGTCAAGCGAGACGAGCTCGCCTTCGATCCGGACTTTGTTCCACATTTCGATCGCGTGGGCGGCGCCGAGCTTATCGCCGGCGTTCAATTTGCGCAGAACCGTCGAGCGACGCCAGTTGTCCGCACCGATATTGAATATCAGGGAAACCAGCGCGTCGTGCTCATTTTGGTTAAGCGGCGCGCGAACCGTATCCGCAATTAATGACTCAATTGGAGCGACGTCGTCTCTAAGAAGGCGCTCGGCCTCGCCCTCGGTGACGCTCATGCCGTGGCGCGCCGTTGACGTATGGCCGTAACCGACGGTCCATTCCTCATTCGGGGCGTAATGCGCGGACATGCGCAGCCCTTCATAGCCCTTGATTAAGTTGAGCCCTGTTTCGCCAGTTTTAAACAAGACCGCGTCCCCTAATTACGCTCCACCCCTAACGGCGCCGGAACCGAAACCCACGTGATTCCCCGCACCAAGGGATGAGCATAGCATGCGCGTTTACCATTGTGTAGATGAATCCCAAGCTGGGACGTCGCCTGCCTGTTGAGCCGGCTGCCCCGGGTAAGACCGGTGTTGATTGCCCGAAAACCCGCCAAATCCCCCGTTCAGAAGGCGTTTTAAGGCGCAACGCCGAGACATTGGTCAGAAATGGCACGAAACTTGGTCGCTCTCGACATATCGTGGCAGGTTTGCTCGTATTGGCACGGGGATCTTGCGGGAAACGCAAACGCGCTTTGGGCGCGGGGTAGGTGGTTATGGGTAACGGCGTCGCCAACATTATCGCGGCGTTGCTTGTCTCGGGCGCTCTGGTTTGGAATGGGCTCGGCGGCAAAAACGATGCGAACGCACTCAGCGACGAACAAATCGCCTCGATTTACGACCGCGCGATAGGCGACATCAGAAACGATATCGTCATCAACTGCGGTTGTTGCGGCGAGGAAGAAGGGGCGAGGCGCGAAACCCGTTCTTTTTAAGGGCCCGCCCCGCTCCGACTAGGCTCGCCGGATATAATCCCGGCTTTCCAGCAAGAGCGCGGCGGGCGACCCCACCAAACGCTAGAGTTGCATCAGTGATCCCTGCGACCCCAATAGTTGCCGCGGCGCCTATCCCTGTACAGCCGGCGACGCCGCCCCAAGCGTTTCCGCCGCTGGTCCCGTTTTTTACTCCGCCGCCGCTCGCGCTTTTGCCGCCGACGATTATCGCGCCGCCGGGCCAACCCCCCGTGGATAATCCAGTTGAACCGCCGGTCACACCGCCGACGGAGCCCCCAGTGGAACCGCCAGTAACGCCGCCAGTTGAGCCACCAGTGGAACCGCCAGTTACGCCCCCAACTGACCCTCCGGTGACGCCACCTGTGGACCCGCCTGTGACGCCTCCAACACCGGTTTCAGACGGGTTTGCCTGGTGGATAATGGCGCTCAGCGCCGCGGTGATCGCGCTTGCCCCCCTAGCGCCGGCGCGAACGATGAAGCGGGCGCCCGTGAAAGCGCGACGCAAACATGGTGAGGCTCGCCGCTCACAGTAAAACGACGGCGGCGAGACCGAGGAAGACAAAAAACCCAACGACGTCCGTGACAGTCGTCACAAACACGGCGGACGATAAGGCCGGGTCAGCTCCCACGCGTTGGAGACCAAGGGGAATGAGAATCCCGGCCAGGCCCGCCGCCAAAAGGTTGATGACCATCGCGATGCCGACGACTGCCGCGAGCTTCACGCTATCCGGCCCGATACCGGACGTTGAAAAATACCAGAGGCCGGCGAGCGCCCCCATTATTAAGGCGAACACAACGCCATTCAGCCCACCGACTAAGGCCTCGCGCCAAATGATGCGTGCAGCGTTCGACGCCGTTAGATCTTTTGTCGCCAATGAGCGGACGGCGACCGTTAACGTCTGTGTACCAGCATTTCCGCCCATCGAGGCGACGATGGGCATCAACACCGCAAGGGCGACGACCTGAGTGATTGCCGCGTCAAACAATGAAATTACCAGCGAGGCCATCACGGCTGTTCCAAGGTTAATCGCGAGCCACGAAAAGCGTGAGCGCACGGTCGCCAAAACCGTATCCGAAAGGCCCGTGTCAGCCTCAACGCCGCCCAGTGCGAGCATGTCCTCGTGGGTTTCTTCGTGCACAATCTCCACGATGTCGTCGACGGTGATCATCCCGACCAGGCGACCATTGTCGTCAACGACCGGCGCCGAGATAAGATTGTACTGCTCGAAGAGATAAGCGACCTCTTCCTGGTCCATCGATATTGGAATGCGACGGAACTCTGTGCTCGGAATAAGGTCCGAAATCAAAACGTCGCGCTGGGCCCGCAAAAGGGTGGAGAGAGGAACCTCCCCTATCGGTTTAAACGCTGGATCAATTACAAAGACCTCAAAGAAGCGCTCCGGCAATTCTTCAGCGCCGCGCATGCGATCGATAATTTGACCGACCGACCAGTAGGACGGCGCGGCAAAAATATCCCGCTGCATTAAGCGCCCGGCGCTATCCTCTTCATATTCAAGCGCGGCCGACAGGGCCAGCCGGTCCATGACGGGCACTTCGGCCAGAATTTCAGCGCGTTTTTCCTGGTCGAGCTCTTCTAGAACAAACGCCGCGTCATCGGTATCAAGCTCGGCCACGGCTTCGGCAACCGCTTCGGTCTCCATGGCGTCAACAACGGCGACGGTCAGATCAGGCTCAAGCTCGGCCAGAACCTCCGAGGGCAACGCACCGTCAAACATGCCGATGAACGCGTCGCGTTGTTCGTTGTTTAAAAACGCCAATAGGTCGGCGACGTCGGCCGGGTGCAACGTTTCGCACAATGACCGCGCGCCCGCGCCGTCGCCAGCGTCAATGGCGGTAGTGATCGATTTGATGAAGTCTTCGGCTAGTGTTTGATCTTCATTAAAGCGCGCATCGGCAGGCGTCGGTTTTTGCGCCTTGTCGCTATCTTGCTCTACAACGCTCTCCGACAACGCCTGTTCAGCAGCAACCACTTCATCCTTATAGGAACCACTACGGTCGTTTTGAGCGCTGCGGGCGTTATCATCGGCTGCAGATGGGTCATGCATAGCAAGCCTCCACGCCATAGCCGCCGAGGCTGGGGCGCTTGGGTTAGGGCGTATGGCTTAACGGCCAATCGCGACGGGCAGTCGATTGGAAACAGGCTGGGTGTAAGCTTTACACCCCCTACTTTCAAGCGGCGTCGCGTCCGGTAACGAAAAATAAATTAGTAAACGCCTGGGAGAAACGATATTACCGCGATGATTGCGCTGACAATTATCGTCAGTATAGACGCTATAGCGGTTGCACGGATCGCTTTGCGCTTGAGTTGGGGGTCAACCGGCGCGCCGGGCTCTGCGCCTCGGACACCATCGTCTTCACTCTCCCAACGCGCGGTGACGCCCATCGGCAAGAGTGCCAGAAACACAACCCACCATAGGATAATGAAGATGACAATCGTTCCGCCAATATTCACGCGCTAAACCCGACAGACATGGATTTCGATTAACGGCCGCTTACCCCAGATCTCCATGAGCTGCTGGCGCACGGCCCGGCGGGCAATCGACGCCACGGCGTCGTCATCGCGACGTTTGGGCTTTGGGGCTTCCGAAATCGCCTCTTCAACGACTTCCTCAATCGCGGTTTGCACATTGGGTTCCGTATCCGTCTCCCGTGGCGCGCCAATTAGTGTGGCGCTCACCGGCGCCGCCAACGCGCCGTTTTCATCGATCGGAATTGACAGAAAAACTGCGCCAGCAAACGACAATTTCCTCCGCTCACGCATGGGCGCAGCCCCATCGGCAAGCAGGGCGTCGCCATCGAGGTGCAGCCGACCTGCCGGCACCTCGTCGATCACTTCAGGTCCGTTCGGCGAGATTCGGATCAAATCGCCGTTTCGCGGCGCTAGCGACCGCTCAGCCCCAAGCTTAAGTGCGAAGGAAGCATGCTCTTCCAAATGACGCGCTTCACCGTGCACGGGAATGGCGATTTTCGGCCGCGCCCAATCATACATTTGGCGCAGCTCATCACGGCACGGATGACCGGAAACGTGAATGAACGCGTCTTTTTCGGTAATGATGTGGACGCCAAGTTCAACGAGTTCATTTTGGA
>JBCCTV010000032.1:0-19578 GCA_039197915.1 Pseudomonadota bacterium
CGCACTGAATGCGCATGAAGCCTTTGAAACTTACAAACGTCTGAGGGTTTAGCGCGGCGCCATGCGAATCGCACCGTCCAGGCGAACATCCTCACCATTGAAATATCGGTTCTTACACATTTCAAGCGCTAGTGATGCAAACTCATCTGGCGATCCAAGCCGCGCGGGATGCGGAACCTGGGTTGCGAGAGACGCTTTGACCTCCTCAGACGCAGCTGCGAGGAGCGGCGTATTAAAAATTCCAGGCAAGATAGTATTGACACGGATGAGGTCACGCGAAAGATCACGCGCGATCGGCAACGTCATTCCGACGACGCCCGCTTTTGAAGCGGAATAAGAGGCCTGCCCAATCTGCCCGTCCTCGGCGGCGACAGACGCAGTGTTGACGATCGCGCCACGCTCGCCATCAACCGGATCAAGCGTCAGCATTCCGGCGGCGGAAGCGGCGATGCAGCGGAACGTCCCAACGAGATTAACCTGAATGATGAAGTTGAACCGCTCCATCGAAAATCGGCGGATCTCGCCGGATTTTTTATCGCGGCTCGCGGTTTTCAGGGCGTCGCCGACACCGGCGCAATTTACGAGAACGCGTTCTTGCCCCAGGGCTTCACGCGCTTTTGCAAAGCCCGCGTCAACGTCAGCGTCCGATGTGACGTCCACTTTTGCAAAAACGCCGCCGAGGTCCGCCGCAACCTTTTCGCCGCTGTTTACGTTCAGGTCGAATATCGCAATGCGGGCGCCAGCGCCCGCGAGAAATCGCGCGGTCGCTTCACCGAGCCCGCTCGCGCCGCCAGTTACAACCGCTGTAACGCCATTTAAATCCATTCATCGCCTCCATAGCGCTCAGAAAATTTGATCGAAGGCCTTAGGTGCCCCATCAGTGGGCGCGATAAAAGGACAAGCTGCAGAGGCCGACAGCGCAATCTCTAGCCGGCCGTCTGCCCGCCATCAAAGACGATGAGCGACCCTGTCATTTTTCGCGCGTCCTTAGACACCATCCACGAAAAAGCAGACGCCACTTCGTCGGGCGAAAGCGAGCCGTCGGCAAGTTTAGGGATATTGCGCATCACCAATTGCAAATCGATATCGCCTTCCGGCGGCGGCTGTGTCCCCATCGCCGTCAGAACATGGCCTGGACAAATCGCGTTAACGCGAACGCCTTTTGAGGCCCATTCAACGGACAGGCTTTTGGTCAAACCAGCAACGCCGTGCTTCGACGCGGTATAAGCTGCCGCGTACGGAATACCCACTTGCGCGGCTGTCGACGCCGTATTCACGATAACGCCTTTAGACTTTTCGAGATACGGGAGGGCTGCGCGGCATACGGCAAACGTGCCCACCAGGTTAATCGCCAGAACCCTGTCAAAGCGACTGCAATCGAAGTCCGCCGTTTCACCCCAGTCCATGACGCCGGCAATGTTGCAAACGATGTCTAGGCCGTCTTCCGCCGCAGCGTTGACCGCCTTTTCGCAAGACGATGCATCGGCCGCGTCATAGGTGAGCGATCGGGCGGCCTCGCCAATTAACGCGCAGGTTTCGGCCAAACCGTCCTCATTGATATCGGCAGCAACAACGCGTGCGCCGTCGGCCGCCAGTCGTTGCGCAACAGCCCGGCCAATGCCGCCAGCGGCCCCTGTGACGAAAGCAACCTTTCCCTGCAGACCAGTCTTTGGGCTCGCATTCATTGCTCAATTCCTTTCTTCAAATGGGCGCTCAAATCGCCAACGAAATTTAGCGACAGCTTTCTTTCAGTGAAACGCCATTGGCCTTCGGCCTTCTCAAAATTATCTGCGTAACTCGCCTCGGCAATCACCTGCAGAGAAAAAGACGGCGTCGCCTGGACAATGATGGCCGACGAAGTCGCGTGCGCTTTACCATCCGCTTCCGGATAAATACATATGTTCCCGGAATGGTGCCGTGTCAGGGGCGATGGCGGGTCACCATATAACCGCACAAAGCTTTGCATAATCTCGTGTATCTTATCCGGGTCACGATCAACGATTTCGCCGGATGAGAGATAGTGCATGCGGGCGTGGGCAAAAAGCGCCGCACAATCCTGCAAACGCCCCGCATCAACAAGTTCAAAGTACCGATTGATTAAGTTCTGTATACCGAAATAATCATCCGCATCCACGGGTTTCTCCAAGATAAGACTACGCCGCCTGGAAAAGGCCAAGGCCGAGACCGCGAACGATACCCCCAGCGCAACACAATGAACACCGCGAATGGCGCCAGACAAAATATCGCCTAGGGAAAGCATAATCACTGAAGCCGGATAGGATTTGCGGTCACCCGTAGAGCAGAAAAATGCGCTATTTCAGTGCCGATCGACGCGAGTTAGCTCAGTGCGCTCGGCGTGTTGCGCTCAAGCTCTTCAAGCCAAATTGTTGCAGAGCCATCGGACGGGGCGCGCCAGTCGCCACGGGGTGAGAGCGATCCGCCCGACGCCACTTTTGGGCCATTAGGAAGTGCGGAACGCTTGAACTGGCTCGTTGCGAAAAATCGATGGAGAAAAACCCGCAACCACTTTCGGATCGTTGCGAAATCATACTCCTTGCGCGCGTCTTCGGGCAGGTTGGGCGGCCAGTCCCCAGATCTTGCGCTCGCCCATGCGCGCCAGGCGAGAAATGCAACTTTACTCGGCTTCAGTGAGTGGCGCGTTATATAGTAAAGATTAAAATCTTGAAGATCATACGGACCGACCACCGCTTCGGTTAGTTGGCTTGGCGCGTCAGCGTCTTCTTCACCGGGCACAAGCTCTGGCGAAATCTCCGTATCAAGAACGCGCAGCGCGACCGCGCTCGCCTCTGGACCGAAAATATCATTCGCGGCGATCCAGCGGATCAGATGCTGGATCAACGTTTTCGAAACCGAGCTATTCACGCCATAGTGGGACATGTGATCGCCAACACCATAGGTGCACCAACCAAGCGCTAACTCGCTTAAATCCCCCGTCCCTAAAACAAGCGCGTTATGCATATTCGCTAAACGGAAGAGCGTTGCGGTGCGGGCCCCGGCTTGCACATTTTCAAAGGCGACGTCGTACTGCTCTTTTCCGTCAGCAAACGGATGTTTAATGTCCGCAAGGGTTTGTCGGCTAACAGGCTCCATGTCGATTTCTTCAGCCGATACGCCCAGCGCCTTCATCAACGCCCAAGCGCTGGTTTTGGTCTGATCTGACGTTGCAAAAGCTGGCAGCGTGTAAGCGAGAATATTCGTCCGCGGCAACCCTAAAAGGTCGATCGCGCGACACGCAACGAGTAAAGCCTGTGTCGAATCAATGCCGCCAGAAACGCCGATGACGAGTTTTTGATGACCGCTAGCCTCCAAGCGCTGAACCAATCCGGCGACCTGAATGTTGTAGGCTTCGTAGCAAAGGGTATCTAACTTTTCCGCGTCATCAGGAACGTATGGGAAGCGGCTGACGTGCCGCATAAAACCGACATCGCCAGACTTTGAGGGCGCTGCTTCAAACTCAACCCGTCGGAGAGGTTTCCCTTCAAGGCGCATCGCATCGGCAAATGATCCGTGTCGTGCGCGTTCTTGGCGAAGCATTTCCACATCGATGTCTGCGCTCGCCAGTTGCGCCGCCCGGGCAAACCGGTCGGTTTCAGCCAGTAGGGATCCATTTTCATAGATCATCACGTGGCCGTCCCAAGCGAGATCAGTTGTCGACTCTCCGGCGCCAGCTGCAGCGTAGAGATAAGCCGCAAAACACCGCTGCGAGTGCACACGGCACAACGCGTGACGATAATCGGCCTTGCCAATCGTTACATTGGACGCGGATAAATTTGCTAAAATGTGGGCGCCGCCAAGCGCTCCATAACTGCTCGGCGGCGTTGGCATCCATCCATCTTCACAGATTTCAGTAAAGAATGTGAAGTCCGGAAAATCCGATGCCGCAAACAGCAAATCAACGCCAAACGGCGCCGTGTCGCCGCAAAGACTTATCTCCCTATGCGAACAATCCGCACCGATAGCGAATTGCCGCTTTTCATAAAACTCGCGATACGTTGGCAGGTAGGTTTTTGGCGCAACGCCTAAGATCTTTCCCCGGTGGATTGCAATCGCTACGTTATAAAGAAGCCCTTGCACTTGAAGGGGCGCGCCAACGAGCAAAACCGGTAGTAAATTCAGGCTCTCTTTTCGGATGAGCGCAATGGCGTCGAGCGTCGCATCGAGTAACGCATCCTGAAAGAACAAATCGTCATTCGTATACCCCGTTAAGCCAAGCTCGGGGAAAACAACTAAAGCATGGTGGGAGGCGCTTGCCTCCCGGGCGAGCTCTAAGGTCCTCGCTGCGTTTTCCGCTGGATTGGAAAGCGCGATTTGTGGCGCGGCGGCGCCCACCCGGACAAAGCCCTGGTGATAAATGTTCAAGAACGTATCCGCCGTTATCGCCATGTCGTTCCTTGTTGCGCGCTTCTCTAAAGATGCGACTTACCGAGCCCAAATCATAGTGGTTCAGAACGCAAAACCGTTGCCCTACGCGCGCTCGCCACACTTTTTCGCTCGAGCAGCGTTTTCCTAACTGTAAGATATCACTACCTAATTCATTGACAATTCCAGAAACGATAAGTTTTGTCGCGCTGATTTGCGACTTCCTGCGCAAATCAAACCAGGCGACGTGGAAACCAATTGTTTTCCCAACGAAATGCACCAGAAGTGCCAAAGAGATAAATGGCGTTCACCACCAGAACATTTGCCTACAACATCAGTCGCGAGGCGTTTTGGGAGAAAGAGCGCTTTAGAATGCTCGAAGGTTATCAAATTGATTGCCTAAATGAGCGTGGCGATGGCGTTTGCTAAATAACCGCCGACCCGATACCGCTGCTATCTTATAGGCGAACAATCTTCGAATCGGACAAGCAACGTGTCAGCACCGTCAAAATCCTATGCCGCGCTCGCGGGACTAGAGCTCGGCTGCAGCGACTGGCATGTGATCACGCAAGATCAGATCGACCTCTTCGCAAAAGCCTCCTTTGACCCCGATCCAATGCATATCGATCCCGAGCATGCCGGCGCCGGCCCCTTTGGATCAACGATTGCATTCGGCTTTCAGACGATGGCGCTGCTGACGTTTTTCTCGCATCAGGTTTTTGACAAATGGACCGACAAGATCCCCGAGCTTGGATACGCTCTGAATTATGGGTTTAACCGTGTAAGGATGATATCGCCAGTACGCGTCAATTCGCGCGTCAGGGGTCGGTTCAAAATAGTCGACGCTGCACCGAGGGCGGACGATGGAACGCGTCTAACCCTAGAAGCATCAGTGGAACTGGAGGGCTCAGACAAACCAGCACTGATCGCGGAATGGCTTTTTGTCGGATATCCTGCGCCTCAGACCGGGTGACTGTCGGCAAAAGATTCGTCGCCGCGCTCAAAGCATTTTACAAAAGACCGAAGGCAGACGATTTCTGCTCGGCCTTTAGCGCAAGCTGGGACTCGCTCTTCCGAATACGGCGCCGAGCCCGTTAGTATCGTGGGAATTACGCCAACGTCGACTTCAAGAATGCTAAGGCTTCGGCCCAACCCTGACGGGCCCCAGCGGCGTTCGTCTCCGGCGAACCGCCATTATCAATAAATCCGCCATCGACGCCTGAATATCCGTCGGTCCAAAAAGCGGTGTTTGAATGGGGGCGCGGCTCATTCGGCATACCAATGGCATGTCCGCAATTGGGCAATACAACATGTCGGGCCTGCTCTTTTTTGCCAAACCGATGGAGCCGTTCAATCAACCTATCGGAGCCGTAGGTTGACGGCCAGAGCTGATCATCTTCTGCGGAAATCAGTAATATTGGCGCCGTGATCCGCTCCACTGGGATCTCACACTCATCCCCCAAAGGAACGCTGCGCCAGGCCGCTAAATACTCATTTGAGTACTGATGGCCGGGGGGCTCTGAATATCCAGAACGACGAGCAGCAAGCAGGTCTTCCGATAACGCAAGTTTATGTCCTGCCGGAAGTGGATCGCCGTGAAGCGTCCACATGCTCCGGTGACTGAGGGAAAAGTCCTCGCCACCTGACATATCAAAGCCCGCATGGAGGAGATGCGTTGGCACCCAGCCAATAATGGCGGCAATCTCGTCTGGCCAGATCGCGGCCGTCATAAGCGCAGCCTCCGATCCACGCGACCCACCCCATACGGCGCATTTTCCCCCATTAGTCCGCGCGCGAAGCCAACAAACGCCATCGTGAAAGAGCTCGAGAGAAATGCTCTCTGCATGCTTCGGCAGATCGGCATACCCAAAATAAGCGAGCGCAAGCGCGCCAAACCCCTCGGCCGCAAGCGCCGCTGCGCGACCTTCTGTGATGCCGCCTTCAGAGCCGCCTAGAACCAAGACCGAGGCAACCGGATCGCCGTTTGTTGGCGCGAAATATTTACCGCGCAGCCTGCCCTCTGAAACCTCCGCCACGGTGACCGTTTGAGGCAGTCTTTCCCGAATACAGGTCGTCTCTATTCGCTCGCCATTATCCGTTTCTGCGGTCAACGTGTAGTGCAACGCGTCAAGCGGGCCGATCTGCGGGGCCAACTCATATCCGGCTTCAATCGCGGCGCGCGAAAGCCCGCCGGCCGGCGGCATTGGCGCTACGGACCACCACATCCACCCTGGGTCTAGAATATCAACGCCAGCGCCGAGTTCTACGACCCCGGCGTTACCCGTCTCAAAAGTTTGCACCGCGAGCCAAGGGCCTGTGGGCGTTTCCAAACTCGACTGAACAGTTACTGTTTGGCCAGCTCGTAAGCCGCTTAAGTAAAGCGGTTGGAATTCCCAAGCCGGAACCCGACCGGCAAGCGGCTCGTAATTTTCAGTTTGGAACCGCACGTCCTCGGCCTCTCACAATTTTTGTATACAAAAAGCGCTCATAAAAATACAATTACATCATGCGTTTTTTCAATTTTGCCCCGCTCGTCGGCGCCGCAACGGTGCTATTGTCCCTGGTTTCGACGGCGTCATCCAATGATCAAGCATGGACCACACAAAAAGTCCGCTCGTATCTCGACGCGGTCAACGGATCGGTGGTCGGCGGCTTTGTGACACCGCATTGGCCAACGGACGAGAGCTCATCTTTCTGGTTTTCGACAAGATCAACCTCCGGTGTTGAGTATTTCGCCGTCAATGCAAGCAGCAGCGACGTGCAATCGCTTTTTTCCGACAACACATTGCGCAGAGTGCTTGATAGCAAGTCAGACGAGAATCTTTCTGTTGAAGACGTTGATCTCGGCAAACGCGAAGCAACGGTCCTATACGGCCGCCAAAAAGCGGTCGTGTCCTTTGATGGGGAAATACGCCTCATCAAAAAAGAAAAGCGCAGCGCAGAGGACTTAGACGACGCAAAGATCGTCCGCAAAAGCTTCCCGATTGCAGCCTGGGATCGCCGGGAAATTGCCTCGCCGGACGATAAAACCTTTGCGACACTTTCCGGCGACAACTTTGGCGTTCGCCAACGCGGCAACGACAAACCGGTATTTCTGACGCAAGACGGCGAGCCAGAGGCGCCCTGGTATTTTGCCGGCGATATCTGGGAGAACTCGGAGACACCTTGGTCGCCGGATGGCGGCAAAATTGTCGCCCGTCTCCATGATATGCGCGAAACGCCGGGCATACAGATCATCGATTATCTCAATGTCCGGGAGGAATTGCAGACCTTTCGGTATTGGCCACGCGCCGGCGAACCGCTGCCAAAAACTCAATTCGCCGTCTTCAACGCCGCGACCGGAAAAAAGACCCCAGCACGCCTTCGCGGCGCAACCGACATGCACGACTTTTTCATTGGCTGGGAACCCAATGGTCGATATTACGCGACGCTCCGCTATTCGCGTGATTTGAGAAAACAAACGCTGTTTTTCATCGATGCTGAAACCGGCGACGCCAAAAAAATATTGACCGATACGCGTCGGGACGGGTGGGTGAAGTGGCCTTCGGGACCACAAACGATTGTTTTTCTGCCATCAGGAAACGGATTTCTTTTCCGCTCCAACACGGCAGGGTACTTCCACTGGCGCCTTTATGACGCAGGCGGAAAGTTTATCAACCAAGTCACAAGCGGCGCTTTCGATTCGCTTGAAATTATTGGCGTTGACGAAGACGACGGCGTCGTTTTCTTTTCCGCGCAGTCGGATCCAACGCACCCGTACGACGTTCACTTTAACCGCGTCGGCCTCGACGGCAGTGGACAACGCCAGCTCACTTCCAGTCGCGGACTCCACCGTATCGCCGCGTCACCCGATTTTCATCTCTTCCTAGACACCCACGACCACATCAATCGAGCGCCGCAAACGGACCTGCTTAATCGTGACGGGGAAACCATCGCGACACTCGCTAAAGCTGCCGTCGATACGGATTTTCGTGCCGATTGGCCTGAGCCGGAAGAATTCGTTGCAAAGTCTGCGGATGGAGCAAGAGACGTTCACGGACTGATTTTCAAGCCGCATAATTTTGACCCGAAAAAGACGTACCCGGTCATTGAACGGGTTTATGGCGGCATGCAGGCGCGGGCGACACGTAGGAGCTTCCCTGGCACTGGCGCCGGTTGGAGCGGCGGCGAATACTACTTAATGCTGAATTACCTGAACGAGCTCGGGTTTATCGTCATTACGATGGACGCCCCGGGGACACCCGGACGGGGCCGCGCCTATAATCTCGCAACCTATGGCACGTGGCCAGAGGGTGTGATCGCTGACCACGCTGCAGCGATTAAACAGGTGGGTCAGTCGCGTCCATATATGGATCTCGCCCGTGTAGGCGTCGAGGGAAATTCCTGGGGTGGATATATCGCGGGGCGCGCTATGATTGACGCCCCCGATTTTTATCGCGCGGCCTCCATGAGCGTTCCGGAAACGGACCTCTTTGATCATGTTCACTGGATAGAGTGGCAAATAGGGTCTCCGTCATCGAACAAAGAGCACTATGAAGAAAACGCCTTGAGTAACCATGCATCGGAATTTAATGGCCCGCTGATGATTGTAGCGGGCACATCCGATGTGAACGTCCCGATTTCCAATACAATGAAGTTTCTCGATAGCTTAGCCGAGGCTGACAAAGACTATAACCTCGTAATTTTTCCGGGTACTAATCACCCGCACCAAGGGCGCGGCGACCGGTACGCATACGCCGTTAAGCGGATCGGTGCATTTTTTGAGGAAAACTTAAAGGGTTCGGTCGCGCGTGACTGACTTGGCGGAAAGCCTAAAAGAAGCCACGAGAGTTTATGGCTTGTCGCCATCAGACGGTGTCGCTGTTGGCGTCGTAAAAGACGGCGAACCCATCGCGCGCTATTGCGGCGGATTAGCGAACCGGGTTTTGGAGCGTCCATTCGCGCCAACAAGCGGCTTTCGAATTTGTTCAATTACTAAGCATTTCGTATGCTTAGTTCTGCTTATGGCGGAAAACGAGGGGCTTCTGACTCTCGGCCAGTCACCAAGCGGTTTTTTTGAAGGCCAGATCGACTTCGACGCCAAGCTAACGCTTCACGATCTGTGTACCAACCGGTCTGGACTCCTTGACTACTGGTGCGCCGCTATGCTTTTCGGCGCTGGCGCAGAAAGCACGTTCACCCGTGAAAACGCAGATGCAATATTACCGCTTTGCGCAGATGGCGGCGCCCCTTCACAAGAATTTTCTTACTGCAACACGAATTTCATGGTGTTGGGCCGGATCATTGAGAAGGTCTATGGGTCGCCGCTTTCCGATATCCTCACGGAAAAAATCTTTGACCCTGCGGGAATGCGGAGCACTTATCTTGGGGCGAATACCGCCCATCCCCTGCCCGGTTGGACGATTGGTTACGAGACGGACGGTAATGACCGTAAAATCACCGCAGAAACGAATATTATATGGGAGGGCGACGCCGGCATTGTTTCCAATTTGGAGGATATGCTGGCCTGGGAAAAACAGTTCCACGATGAGGGGGCGCCTTTGTTTCCGCTCACTAACAAATTGACCGCAGGCGACCCAGAGACCGGTTACAAGCTCGGGATGCGCGTTGCAAAGCGCTCGGGGCGTACGGAACACCTCCATACGGGCGGGTTGCGCGGTTGGCGCTCGGCGCGCCTTTTTCTTGCGGACGAACGCCTGTCGGTTGTTGTGCTCATGAACCACATGCGCGAGCCGGCGTCGCTCGCGAGACTCGTTGCCGATAACATGCTGAACGAAAACAGCGTCCCGAACAAAACGAAGACCGGCCATCTCAGTTCAACAAATGCGAAGCCCGAAACGAAGAAATATATCTCACGAACAGCAGGGATCGTTGCTTCCATTCAGTGGTCTGATGACGAAGTGATCATTCAAACCGGTGGTCGGAGTTTTCGTGCGTTCAAATCTGCGAATGACCACTATGAACGCGTCGATGACAACGGAGACCGAACAACTATATTCCGTACAACAATAAAAAGCACAGAAAAAACCCTTGATAGTTGGCGCTTAGAGCTTCCAGATGAGGGCGGCGTTTATGTGTTTGAAGCAATTGATGACGACCATAATCGTTTGTCCGCTCATCAATTTGAAGGGGCTTATCATCACCCAAGCGGCTTGGGCGTCGCAACTATCAAAGTGAACGCTGGCGGACTAATGATAGAGTTCGATGGCTTTTTAGGGCGATCTCGCGCCATACCTCTCTATTTGACGGCTAACGATGTTGCGACCTTTACGTGTTCTCGCGCGCTCGATCATCCAGCCCCAGGCGAGTTCACATGCACGCTAAAGGAAGATCAAGGGCGCAAATCGTTGACTGTATCATGTTGGCATGCGCGCGGTGTGCGATTTGAAAGCCAGTCGCCGCGATGACACAATTTGCGACGGCCGATCTTTCCAATGCATCCGTTAACGGCATCCCAAGCGATTACGAGCGGCGGTCACTTGACCTTGCTTTAATCGCTAAGGGCGTTGCGTCCGGCGTTTTCGTATCTAGACGATCCGTAGACGATGTTTTAACGCAGTCGATTTCACCGGTCGTTTTTGGCGGTGAGAAAGCCGGCATATCGGTCGATGAAGATGCAGGACTTGTCAAAGCGTTTCTCCAAAACGGAGAGACACGCTGCGCGAAATTCATGGGCGATCAGGGGGCGGTGTCCCTGCCGTTAGGCGCCCACCAAGTCTATTTTCAGCCCTCTAAAATAGAAACGACTCTTCCCAGCGCGGCAGACACCGAATGGCCCATGGGCGACAAAGCCGCGTTTTCGCCTGCTGACGGCTGGGACGCCGATGCACTGGCGCACGCGGCAAATATTCCATTTGACTACGAACCAGATACCTACACGGCTGCTTTCTTGGTTGCGCACAAAGGTCGTATCATCGCAGAGAAGTATGGCTCTGGCGCGACGAAGGACATGCAGCTGCCGTCATGGTCAATGGGAAAGACACTGACAGCGATACTGATCGGTCGACTGATTGAAATGGGTCGCCTCGAACTGGATGCGCCAGCACCGCACCCCGCCTGGGCAAAACGGGACGATCCGCGCCGTGGCATCACCATTAGGCATCTTCTTAATATGACCGGCGGTCTCGATTTTAGTGCTGCGTGGGCTGAGGACTATGAAGAAAGACACGGGGCGCCGGACCATGCCTTTATGTATAGCGGCGCGATTGACGTGTTTGCACTTGCCCTCTCAAGGGCCCTCCTCCACGAACCTGGCTCATTTGGCGCCTACAAGAACGCCGACACGCTGGTGTTGGGCGCCGTCATAAAGCATCTCGTCCAAGAAGCTGGCGAAGACTATCTCGGCTGGCCGCAGCAGAACCTCTTCGATTTAATTGGTGTACGACGTCTCGTCCTTGAGCCAGACCCCTATGGAAATCTGGTTACGTCAGGTTTCTGTTACGGCACTGCAAGAGATTGGGTGCGCCTTGGCTTGCTTCTCTTGAGCGATGGTGTTGCTAACGGCCGTCGTCTCCTGCCCGCTGGCTTCGTTGACTTTATGCGTTCGCCGGCGAAGGGATGGTCAGGAAAATACTGGATGGCCGCTGGTCCGGATGGATGGAAGGACTCAATTTACGGCGGGCAAGTTTGGCTCAATCGATATCCAGAGGCTGATAAATGGCCGCTGCCGTCCGACGCCTTTTTTATGCTCGGCGTTGGCGGGCAGTACTGCTTTATCGTTCCATCAATGGACCTTGTCGTCGTACGGATCGGTTTTGTCCGCGGCGTTATCGACAACAATACGGGCCGGGAGCCGGTAGCCTCTGCGCTCGCAGCACTAATGTCTGCATATAACGGAGACGCTCGGTGAGAGCGAGGCTCGGACTTGCCCTAGTCTTAGCGACGCTCGCGGGCGCCTTGATTGGCGTTCAACGGATTTCGCTTGCGTCATTTACGATCACGCTTTTACCGCTTGTGTTTGCGTTTATCGCAGGCTTATGCCTGAACCCAAATATCGTCAGTCCGATCGAAAGAGTTTTCCCGAAAGCCATAAGCGATAAAGCCGGCTCTGCACTGGCCGTGGCGGTCATGCCCCTGATCGCCTTATTATCCGTATACATTGGACCACAATTTCAAGAGGTCGCCGCTCTTGGCCCGGCACTCGTGCTGCAGGAATTCGGCAATCTTGGAACAATGCTGATTGCAATGCCGCTGGCGGTATTGGTCTTCCGTATGGGTCGCGAAGCGATTGGCGCGACATTTTCAATCGGGCGCGAGGGTGGACTTGCATTTATCTTCGGGAAATATGGCGGCGGCTCCGCTGAGGCCACAGGCGTTATGGCGGTTTATATTTGCGGCACGATATTTGGCGTCATTTTTTTCAGCTTTGCGCCAAGTCTAATTGCGGGGCTAAACCTTTTTGACCCACGCGCTCTAGCGATGGCTTGCGGCACAGGCAGTGCGAGCATGACGGGCGCGTGCTCCTCAACGCTCTCCGCGGTCTACCCGGAGCGCGCGGAAGAAATTGCCGCCCTAGCCGCTAGCAGCAACCTGATGACGGGCCTTACGGGTCTTTTCATTACGATCTTTATCACCCTGCCGCTGGCAGAACGCTATTTCCGTTTTTTGTCCGGTATGAAAGGTAGCGATGGCGCGGGGCATTAATCTCATTACGGAAAACCTTCCGCACGTGCTAGGTGTCACTTGCGCTGCACTTGGGCTAACGCTCGTCTCGCATTTTGCCGCCGGTGTAGAAAATCTTTTGACAGTTGCGATTGGTTTATCACTACTCGGAATATTCGTTGTAGCGGGGTTTGTTCTGACCTGGATAACCGGTGAAAAACTGCCGCCGCTCTTTTGGGTTTCGATGGTTGCGCTCGCAGCCGGGTTTCCGGGGGTTCCAGGCTCAGCGTGGGTCATTGATAAAATTCAGGCGATCAGCTTTATCGCGACAATTACACCAGTACTGGCGTTTGCAGCGTTAGGTATCCGCGCGGACGATGTGAGCAGCTTCAGACAAAACGGATTAAAGATCGCGGTCGTCGCTATTTTCGTCTTTTTAGGGACATTCATTGGGTCGGCGCTTATCGCTCAACTTGCGATCATGGTTTCGGGCGTTTAGCCGGCGCCAGCGCTCAACACGCTGTGGACCCCAATCCCAACAAAGTTGCCGAGTGCATAGCCCAAAACGCCAACACCGATCGCGGGCCCAGCGAGCGAGCGCCAACCGAACAAAACCGCATAGGCAATCGCAATCGGCGGACCGCCAATGCACGCGCCAGAGGCGACAATGATCTCACCATAGTTCAGCTTGAAGAGTTTTGCAGCGAGCAGCACCGCGCCGAAATGCGTCACGAAGATCAACAGAACGAACGGCAAAATCATGACTGGCGCGTCTAGCATTTCCCTGACGCCAGCGCCGGCGCCGAGCATGACGAAAAACGCATACATAAAAACAGTCGCGAGAACTTCCGCGCCGCCGAGCCTCGGCCATAGCGGCTTCGCGATGGCGGCGAACGAGATCGCAAACGTCGTGATGAATAAAATTCTGTACTGTGAATACCCAACAAGGTTCGCGACGAGACCGCCGAGCGCGCATATGAACGCCGCGACAAAAATGGTGAAGGCGAAATCACCGCCGTCGAATCTCGGCACGTCGCTGACTGATGAGCCGCTTTGGTTTTCTTCAGTCAATTGCTCTGCTCTCGCCGCGAATCCACGCCTGAACGCGACCGCGCCGCCAGCAAGACTTAAAAACGCAAAAAACCCAATGCCCATGACATTGTCGACGGCCACCGCTGCTGCGAGCAACGCCTCATCCCGAAACGACAGCGCCTCCGCGACTGCGGCGAAGTTCAGCGAGCCCCCGGAGTAAGTGGCGCTGAAGACAGCCGCCAACGCCGCTTCCTCAACCCCCAAATCAAAAAAGAGCGCACCGACAAAAGCCCCGGCGACCACGCCAATGACGCCGGCGATAAACGCAATCAGGACCGATCCACCCTCACGGGCGATACCGACGATATCCGCCTTCAACAAATAGAGAGCCACCGCCAACGGCACGCCAACAGACCAAATACTGTCGTAAAGGGGAGCGGCTTTGGGGAGCAATCCAGCATTGGCGAGCGCTGCTGAAAGCAGAAGGACAATCACCGCTCCGGACAAACGTCGCCCAAGCGCCGTGCGCTCGCTAACGAAGCCGAAGGCGACGATGCTGCTCACAGCGGCAAGCATCAAAAAGGAATTCTCAGGATCGATCACCATGCCCCCTCAACGCGCCCCTTCATCGCAGCTTGCGAAATAATGAGCGTATTTTCGTATTCAATTAACGAGATCTTGTATACAACATCGCTGGGGAGAGTGAGCGTCTTATAGACAACCAAAAACGCATAGTGGTTTGCCATGCTGCAACGATTAATGGTCGCCGGTTTTAGACGCCTTGGAAAACCGGTGCTGCTTGCGTTTTTGACCGTCGTGTTGAGCGCCGGGCGCGCTTATTCGGCCGCGCCAGAGGTGAATGAGAAAACCATCGGCGCCATAAACACTCATCTTGAAAACGCGGTCGCCGCCGGGCGTTTTCCGGGTGTATCCGTCGCGCTTATTGCGGACGGAGACATAAAATACGCAGAAGGCTTCGGCGTCACTGAAATGCCGGGCGCCGCTGTAACACCAGATACATCATTTTTTCTGGGGTCGGTTTCGAAACCTATTACAGCGATCGCCATTCTTCAGCTCGTTGACGAAGGAAAAATTGATTTAGATGCACCCCTTCATCAGTATATTGATTGGTTTTTAACGCTGGCGACGCCAGGCTGGGATGCGGTTACAGTCCGCGACCTTCTCCGGCACCAAAGTGGGCTTTCAACGCTACAGGGAAATCTAAACCAGATTTCACTTAATCAATCGCCGTCAGCACTTTACGAGGCGGCGCGCACTTACGCTTGTATGAACCTCGCGGGGCTTCCGGGCGAACGGTTTGTTTACTCCAATGCAAATTATCAATTGCTGGGATACCTGCTCGAAACCGTCGAAAGCAAACCCTACGACGCGATCATCACCACACGCATCATAAATCGGCTCGGCCTGAAAAACAGCTTCGTCTATCCGGAAAGCCGAAGCGATGAAAGCGTCGCAAAACCACACGTTTTTATATTTGACCGCCTGCAGCGGAACGATCGTCCGATAAGCCGGACGATTACGCCACAAGCCGGCGTCGCGATGTCCGCACGTGACCTTAGCGCCGTAATCCTTGATTTAATGGCTGATAATCCGCGTCTCCTCTCCCCAGAAATTCGCGATGCAATGTATGAAATCGACGGCGACATCGGATACAGCTTCGGTTTGATGGTCGATCGCCGCGACGGACTTTTGGGCTTGCGCCATGGCGGACAGAACGCAGGCTTCAAAACTGAAATGGGCTTTTTCCCGGACCTGCAGCTCGGTTACGTCGTCTTAGCCAACGCATCCGACGGGGGTGTTGCAAAAAGCGTTAGCGATACGCTCCATGGCGTGACGGACATAATTTCTGGCGCAACGCCGCGAAAAGCCGAACGCCCCCAATTATTCGTGTACTTTTTCGGCTTCTTGGTCGCCGCCTCTCTCGGGTCTTGGATCTATTTGGGATTACTCATCAAAAAGCACTTGAAAAGCGGCGCCGAAAAACCATCGCGCTTGCGATTGAACTGGCGGTGGACGAGCCGTGTCCTCGCGCCCTCGACTGTCTTAGCGGGCCTTAGTTATGGCCTGCTGTTTAAAGTCACCCAAACATTCGGAGCGCCGTTATCCGCCGCTGTTGTCTTCAAGCCGGAATTGGGCATTGCAATTTACACGGCAGCACTGACCTTTCTGGCCATCGCACTAATCCGACTGTTTCTCGTTCGATCAGGTTAATGGTCGAAAGGCGAAACGCCGTCGCCAAGCGGATCAGCAGAGCGAATACGAACATCTCCGTTGACTGTTGATATCGTTGCCTGCAGCCCTGCCGTATTCCCGTGCTCAATGTCAGCGGAAAATCCTAATTCTGAAAATAGATCTTTTTGCTTTTCCATCGTCGGCGTTATGAAAGAAAGCGTCTTAAGAGAACCGATAACTGGCGATGATTGCGACGGATGCGGCGTATCCTGCCAATCGATAAAAAATGGCAGCAGCGCGCCAAACGCTGACGGCTCAGGAAACAAGACACGCCACTTGAGCAACGCGCCATTTTCTGCGTTGCGCTGGCCATCAATCACACCCGAATGGCCTAGCCCGTTTTGCTCGAGTATTTCGGCCACCGCGCTAAGGTTTGAACAATTCGCCGCCCAATGAAAAAGCGCACCGTCAGTCGCATTTTTTAGCCAATGGGGTTGGGCGCTTTGGTTCGGATCGGGGCCGATCAATTCACAATAGGCGCCATCACCAAACGAACCCAACGCATTCATTGTCCCCTGCCCCGGATGCGCCCCGCCAATCTCAAAGGGCGCGCCAAACTTATCAGAAAATGACTGCTTGCTTTTCTGAACGTTGGCGCAAGAAATCAGTATGTGGTCGATGGTGATCATATCAAAATCCAATATCCAAAATATGTTCAGTATATTGCCTATTTAAACGTGGATCTATTCCTACTTGGCTCCTCGTCTAATTAGAACCGGTTCGCGGGATGCTCGATAGATTTGCCAATTAGTTTCAACGCTCCACCTTGAGCGCTCGCATAAATCCTAGACCCCAGTTTCAGGGCAACGAACTGCCTAGGCGCAACCCATAAGCGACGGCGACACACGCTCTACAGGCATAATGCGTCGCCATGAAATTTTGTATACAATCCGAGCTGAATTATATACAACGTGCGAGATTTCATGCTGGAACAGGATTGAGAAATTCGCGCAAAAAAGCCGCTTCAGAGCGTTGATTCCATTTCCTCTCGGAGACCGAAAAATCGATGACACTCGACGAATTAACCCAATTCTTTCAAATGATCGCGCCGCGCGCCTCGGCGTTAGGGGCCGTTCTTAAGTTCGACTTCGGCGCCGATGGCGTCATTCACGTGGATGCTACTCAGTCACCAGCCGTGGTTTCAAACGAGAATAGTCCCGCAGATACAACTGTCGCCGTTACACTGGGTGACTTCTCTGCGATCCTATCCAAAGACCTTCCTGGTGACTTAGCGTTTGCCATGGGCCGCTTACGGGTAAGCGGCGACATGATCACCGGCGTCCGAATTACTGAGCTTTTAAACCGCTAAAGGTCCGTATGATTTATATACAGAATACAATTGGCGCTGATATTCGCATTTTTGACGAAAAAAAAGACTATGCGCTGCTGGGTGAAATAAGCCTAGGTGAGGAACTTGTTCCCGATAGCGTCGTTCTGTCTGCTGATAAAAAAACACTCTATACGAATGGAACAAACCGCTGGCAATTTTGGCGCGAACCAACCACAGAGGCCCGCAGCGTATTCGCCGCGTTTGATGCGGTGACGTTTGAAGAGCTGTGGCGAACCCCGTTGTTGGGATCAATCGAGCATTTCGCGGCCTCGCCTGACCGCCGTTTTGTCTACAACGCCCATAACGACCGCAAGATGGTCTCAAAGGTTGATACGGAGAAGAAAGAAGTCACGCCGATCCAGATCGCTAACCTCGGAGGACACAAAGTTCGCGTGAGCGCCGATGGCTCGCGAGTTTATGTTGGATCGATAATCTGGGGCTCCTTTGACGAAATCGATGCGACGACCGATCAATGGGTAAGGCATTTCACTTTTGAGGATAACGTTCGGCCATTTGCCCTATCCCCAGACGGGCGCACGGCCTATATCCAACTTTCACGGATGCATGGCTTTCACGTCTTTGATCTTGAAGACTGGCAAATTGTAAAAACGGTAAAAATGCCCGGCCTTGACGACGGAACCGATCCACCGTGTGAGGATAAATATCCATTCACAATTGATCACGGCGTTGAAGTAACGCCTGACCAACGCTACGCAATTTTCCTGGCGACAACAGGGGCGTTCGCGGCAGTTTACAGCTACCCTGACCTAGAGTTTGTAAAAAAAATTCCGCTTGGGAAGCAACCGAGCTATCTGACGATATCTGCGGATTCCAAACTTGCTTATATTAGTTGCCGGGCGTCATGTGAGCTGCACGTGGTGTCACTCGATACGCTAGAAACCGTTTACATCATCGAACGCGCAGGCGCGTTCCCGCAACGCGTCTGTGTCGACCACTAACATGGCCATCGATCAAAACAATCCGGCGCGGTGTGGGCTCGCATGGGCGACTAAAGTCGTCGCTTCGGGCGCTTTCATAACAAAGCGCGATCCAAAAGAAGTCCTTACCCTGAGCTGTTCATGGATGGCGGCTCCCGACCATGTGATGAAAGAGGCCCTAGAGCAAAAAAACCCTCGGGCGCTGATGGAACTCCCCGTCGAAATAAACGTCGATGAGGACGATGAGCTCGTCCAATTGTCGCTCAACGGGGAAACAGCGTTTGCGCGTAAATATGGCGACCAAGGCTGCATCATACTGGATCAACCAGACGACGCTCTGTCGTTTGAGCCAACGCCGGTCAAACGTGCACCGATCACGGATGACTTTGAACCAGCGGAAGCGCCGAACGCGGATGGCGCCGGGTCAACCGGACTTAACGCCGGCGCGGTGAACGAGGCCGTCGAGCTTGCTTTTGCAAACCCGATGCAATTCACAAACGCCCTTCTGGTCGTTCACAAAGGAAAAGTCATCGTTGAGCGCTATCGTGAGCCCTACGATCGGCAAACCCAATTTGAATCCTGGTCGATGGGCAAAAGCGTCGCCGCTAGCCTCACCGGCGTTGCAGAAAAAGCAGGCGCGATCGATCTCGACGAAAGCGATCTCTTTGAGGAATGGCGAGCAGACGCCAATGACGATCGCCGATCAATCCGGGTACGCGACATTCTCAATATGGCAAGCGGCCTCGAATTCACGGGCAGCTTCGGCAAGGATGAAGATCATTCGATTAAATCAGAAAACGGTCGGTTTTTAGACCATATTTACGTTTATGGCGGCGGCGTTAACTCCGTTGCATTTTGCCTCGGCAAACCGCTCGCTGACCCGCCAGGAACAGCCGGACGCTATCGTAATTGCGATCCGCTTCTGGCGACAGCGTTGGTGCGCGAACGAATGGTCGACGGAAATATTCAAGAGTTCTTGAATTGGCCGCAAGCGAACCTTTACGACCCCATCGGCAGCGCCGGCATGATCCTGGAAACCGACCC